>CAMNOS010000035.1 GCA_946546925.1 uncultured Butyrivibrio sp. | reverse complement strand
TTCCGCAGGCAATGGCATCAATTGCAAATCTGGGACCGTAGAACATGTCTCCGCCAACAAATATGTCTTTTACGCTGGTCTGGAAAGTCACACTGTCAGCTGCAGGAGCAGGTCCCTTAAACTCAACATTCTCATCCTTGAGAAGATCGCCCCATACAGTTGCCTGTCCTACAGAAAGAATCACATTGGAGCATGCGATCTCCATGGTCTCATTCTCATCATATTTCGGATCGAATCTTCCTTCTGCATTCTTGACCTGCGTACATTTCTTGAAGACAATGCCCTTTACCTTGCCATTTTCGGTGAGGATCTCCTTGGGTCCCCATCCGCCCATGAGCTTAATTCCTTCAGATTCGGCTATTTCAATCTCTTCGGGAAGCGCAGGCATTATATCCCTTGTCTCGAGAGATACCTGTGTCACATTAGGTGAACCGCAGCGGATAGCTGTGCGGCTTACATCTATAGCAACATTACCACCGCCGATAACAACTGTATCACCGCTTAATCTGTAGCTCTCATCATCGATAACAGCGTGCAGGATATCTACTCCCTTCAATACGCCTTCGGCGTCCTCTCCGGGTACATTTACTCCCCTGCCGCCCTGGCATCCGATCGCGATATAAAAAGCCTTGTAGCCTTCCTGTCGAAGCTGTGAAAGTGTTATGTCTTTACCAACTTCAACTCCGAGCCTTATATCAACTCCGAGTTCCCTGAGAACATCCACCTCAGCCTCGATAATATCCTTCTCCATTACAAATGAAGGAATACCATAGGTAACCATTCCGCCCGGCTTTTTGTTCTTGTCAAAAAGAGTTGGCTTATATCCCTTAAGTGCAAGATAATATGCACAGGAAATGCCCGCTGGTCCTGCACCGACGATAGCAACCTTCTCGTCGAATCCGCTTCCTATCTTAGGAATGACTTTTTTGGGTACAAAACGTGTCTCTGCCTTGAGATCCCTCATGGCAACAAACTTCTTGATCTCATCAATCGCGACCGCCTTATCTATTGTTCCTCTCGTACATGCATCTTCACAGCGCCTGTTACATACATGGCCGCAAACTGCAGGAAGTGGATTGTACTTCTTGATAAGGGCAAGAGCCTCTTCATATCTTCCCTGGGAAGCCATCTTGATATATCCCTGAACAGGAAGATGTGCAGGGCAGGCTGTCTTACAGGGAGATGTTCCGGTCTTGTGAGTATTGATCCTGTTGATGTCGCGATAGTCCTCAGTCCACATGTCAGGAGACCACTTCTGCTCAGAAGGAAGAGGCATCTTGGGATAGATTACTTCACTTCCGTCCTTCTTACAGAGTTTCTGACCGAGAGTTGCTGCACCTGCAGGGCAGACCTCAACACAGCGTCCGCATGCAACACAGTTATCTTTGTCCACATGCGCAACATAAGCTGAGCGGGACATATTGGGTGTGTTAAACAGCTGCGATGTACGGAGTGCATAGCATACGTTTACATTGCAGTTGCAGATTGCAAAGATCTTCTTATCACCGTCAATATTGGTTATCTGATGAACAAAACCGTTGTCCTCAGCCTGTTTGAATATCTCAAGGGCTTCCTCCTTGGTGATGTAGCGTCCGTCCTTCTGAGTCTCTACGACATAGTCAGCCATATCACCCACAGCTATGCACCAGCCCTCAGGATCGTCGGCGCAGCCCTGATCGAATGTCTTTCTTGATCTTCTGCATGAGCAAGGTGATGCGGCATATTTGCCCTCGTAGTAGTCAAGCCAATAGGAAATCTTCTCAATTCCAATAGCTTTGTTCTCCATCTCAATGGCTTTCTCAACAGGAATTACATGCATTCCGACGCCTGCTCCTCCCGGAGGAACCATATGTGTCAGACCCTCAAGAGGAATACGAGTCATTCTCTCAAAGAAAGGTCCGCCCTCAGGGTGCTCAGCAAGTACTTTGCCGTTCATGTTGGAGAACTCAGCAGATCCGGGCACGAACATCGGAAGTACATACTGCTTCTCACGCTGATGGTTCTCATAGTTCCATTCTATAATGCCGTGGTAAGCCATTTCATCCAGGTGCTTCTGGAGTTCTTCTCTTGTGTACTCAGGGCAAAGAGCCTTGATCTCCTCAAATGTCTTGGGTTTACGCTTTCCCATTTTGAGAGCGATCTCGCACTGCTCATCCGTAACAAGGTGATAGATGCCCCAGTACTCAGGGCTCTCTTTAGTTATTTTCTGAATTCCAAGCTTTATTTCTTTTCTGTCGGTGATGAGAGTCACAAGCTTTGCAAGCGGCTCTCTGAACGGTGCATTCATATCCACCATCTCAGGAATAACTCCCGCTCTCGGATCCTTTTTATTGCGCCCGGGATCCAACGAATAGGGGGTCATCAGATCTTTCATGTCAAACTGATTTTTGTCCATCGCTCTCCTTACCCTTCTTTTTAAATGTGTTTTAAGTGGCTGCTATTTCTTTTATCAAAAACTCATTCCCCTTAAGGAGATAAGTATGTGCACTGCCACAATTTGGACATATCTTGCCATATGTCACTGTCTCATATTCGCTCTTGCATTCCTCGCAGTATGTCACAGCAGGAAGTGTCTCAATAATGAGCTCTGCATCCTTCATAAGTTCTGTCCTGTCTGCCGCCCATTTCCATGCATCCGTCAAAAGAGACGGCACAACACCGGCAACTTCTCCCAGCTGCAATGTAACTGAATGTATCTTCTCCAGATTGTTTTCTTTGCCAATTTCCGTAAGGTCATCAATAACCCGGAAAACAACTCCTAATTCATGCATAATATCCCAAATACCTTTTTAGTTGAAAGCAGAAATTCTTTTATCAAAAATGCCGCACGAAAAGCAAGGATAAGTATAAACTCCTCCTGTTTATCGCACGGCATCTCTAATCTCCTGCCTTAAATATTACTTTCTGGCTTCCTCGATTTGTTCAGAAAGCCATTTGGCCCATTCATCAATTCCCTCACCCGTCTTGGCACAGATAGGAATTATCCTGGCCTTGGGGTTGCGCATAAGGATGTACTCCCTGCACTTGTCCATATCAAAGTCAAAGTAGGGAATAACATCTATTTTGTTGATGAGAACCACGTCGCAGATAGAGAACATAAGTGGATACTTAAGAGGCTTGTCATGTCCCTCCGGAACGGAAAGGATCATCGCATTTTTGGTGCTTCCTGTATCAAATTCTGCCGGACACACAAGGTTACCGACATTCTCAAGGATTGCAAAGTCAACATCATCAATGCCAAGCTCTCTGACACCCTGTCTTGTCATGTCTGCATCGAGGTGGCACATTCCGCCGGTGTGAAGCTGTATTGCTTTAACTCCTGTCTCAGCGATTGCCTTGGCATCTACATCTGAATCTATGTCAGCTTCCATAACACCGATGCGGTACTTGTCCTTAAGTGCCTCAATTGTGCGCTTTAAGGTAGTTGTCTTGCCGGATCCAGGTGATGACATCAGATTCAGAAGAAATGTTCCCGAATCCCTGAGCTCCTGTCTGAGCTTATCAGCATCTCTGTCGTTGCTCTCAAATATGCTTCTCTTAACTTCTATTACTCTTACGTTATCCATTAGATTTCTGCACGCTCCATAGCAAGATCAAAGTCTTTAGTTCCAACAAATACTTCATTGGCGTAAGGATTCTTACCCATCTTGACTGATCTCCTGATGATCTCAGTAATACATACAACGTTGATGGCGATTGCCAGAATAGCGACAACCCCCTGTGCAGTAGGATTGGCTGTGATGCCCATGCTCTCGATGATCTGTCCTGCCTGTGCAGTCTTGCCTGCACCTGAGTTATAGAGCTCTATAGCCTTGTCATAAAGATCCATTGTTGTGATACCGTTTGCTGTTGCACCGCCGTAAACTGAAGGAAGAGCTGCAGCAAAGCGTGATGAAAGCTGGAATGCGGGAACAACCTGTGCCCACATGCACCAGATTGCAAGTGTGTTGGCTCTGTTCTGTATCCATGCACCCTTGTTCCAGAATGCGTTGGCAAATGTAGGTGCAAGAAGAAGTGCAACACCGCAGTACCATGAGTGAGTAGGAAGGTTGAGATATGTGTACTCAAAGTTCCATACATCGTAAGCAAGAATGAACCAGATTGTCATATCGGGCCAGAGCATATCTGCGTGGTTCCTGTCCTTGGATGTGTAGAGGTGAATACATCCTGTCATGCAGAAGATATTGATAAGTCCTGCAAGTGCATTGACAACATTCCACCATCCGCCGTAGATAAATACACCTTCGTTGGATGCCCACCATGCGCCTGAGAGGTCGCCGGTGATCCCTGCAGCGGCAATAGCCGATTCCATATCTGAAACATTGGCGATCATAATGTTAGCTGCAACGATGAACCATGGGAACCATGCAAACCATTTCTCTTTGCCGATACCCCACTTGTATTTGATCATCATGAAGCCGACACAGCCAATATCAGCAGCATAGAGCTTGAAGTAGTGGAACCATCCGTCCATAAATGCGACGGTAGGATTCTGTGATCCTCCAAAAGCTCCGAGATGAGCGGCTATAAAATAAAAAGTGAGAATTGTAGGAATGATTACAAATACCAGCATACCGCCGGCCTTGGTCCTACGACCGATCTCGTTCATGAGTATAAGACCCACAAACACCAAAACCCAACCTATCAGCTGCATTGAAGCATGGCTGCTGTAAAGTTGAAACAACATAAAAAACCTCCTTTGATATTGCACAATTTTATTTTCAGACGCAATATCCGTATATATATGCATATTAGCATATTGCACAAGATAAATCAACTGTTATCGGTGATTTTTTGGTAAAACTGTGGCACTGGACGTTCAGAATCAGTTTCCAGGCTGTGTTTTCATTACACGGACATGACTAAATCCGACATCCAATGCCAAAGATCAAAGCTCAGTCAGCGAACAGTCTCCGCTTTCTGTCTATCATCTCATCGATCTGTTCCATATAAAGCGCAATATCCTTGACGTTATCGCATCTCTCGATCCTGCCACCTTCGCCATAAACTCTCTTTGAGACAGTTCCCGCACCAAGGGCCACTATCGACTGAACTTCTTCATTGATAAGGATGTTGTAGATCCCGGCCTTCCCTTCAGAGGCGTAGCCGGTGTTCTCGAAATTACCGCTGATATTCTTCTGCCTGTAAAGGTAATAAGGCTTAAGCCCCATCTCAAGTGCTCCCTTCTCGGCAATTTCTGCCATCCGGGCTATATCGACAGAAGGCTTTATAAAGGAAGTCTTAAGTTCCCCTTTCATCTCCTTCTTGCGCATTGCTTCAAAGAGTCTTGAGCCCCTTTTTATCGCAAGGCAGTGGACGGTAAGGTCATCGGGCGATAGCTTTTTGATCTCTTCTATCGTGTGACTGACATCCTCAGGTGTCTCACCCGGAAGCCCGAGAATAATGTCCATGTTGATGTTGTCAAAGCCTTCCTGCCTGGCAAGGTCAAAGGCTTCTATGAGCTGGGCTACTGTGTGCCTTCTTCCGATGAGGCGAAGTGTCTCATCGCTCATGGACTGGGGATTTACGGATATTCTTGTTACCCCCATCTCTTTCATAGCCCTTAGTTTATCCTGTGTTATCGAGTCGGGGCGCCCGGACTCCACAGTGAATTCTTTGACCTTGGAGAAATCAAGCTTTTCCTGCAGATACCCGATCAGCGTCCTCATCTGTTCGGCTTCAAGAGTTGTTGGTGTTCCGCCGCCGATGTACACAGTGTCAAGAGTCTTTCCCTTAAAAGAATCAGCTACAAAGTCAATTTCTTTTTTGAGACATGATATGTACTCGTCAACCACCTTACTGTATGCACCTATAGGATATGAAGTAAACGAGCAGTAAAGGCAGGTCGTCGGACAAAAAGGGATCCCCAGATACAGGCTGTAACCGTTTTTATAGTCAATGTCTTTCAGGATCTCTTTTTCTCTCAAAGCTATATCAATGCTGACGTCAATCTTTTTGTCGCTCACAAGATAGGTGTCCTTCATATAGCTTCTTATCTCTTCTGCAGTCTTCCCCTCTTCAAGAAGGTTCATGGCTATCCTTGTCGGTCTTATTCCTGTAAGATCGCCCCAGGGCAGCTCCTTACCGGTCCTTTCGCTAAGTTCCAGATATATCTGCTTTTTCAGGTCGTTCTTAGATGTGTCCACATCAATAAAGGATATCTCATCCGAAGGTGAAATATCCCTTTCTTTGTCTGGAACCAACCCTTTTTCGCCGATAATGACCCTTACTTCCTCAGCAGGATAAAAGGCCTTATATAGCGAATGAATGTCGTATTGAAATCTGTCTTCTTTAATATAAATAACCTGCATAGTCTCTTAAATTATAAACGGATTGAACTGTTTCTCATGCCCGATCGTTGTCACTTCCCCATGTCCCGGATAGCATATGGTATCATCCGGCAGGCAAAAGAGTTTCTCTTTGACCGATCTTATGAGTTCACTTAAAGATCCTGTCGGGAAGTCTGTTCTTCCAATTGACTCCTCAAAAAGCGTATCTCCCGTGATGAGGATCCCGGCTTCTTCAAAGTAGTAACAGCAGCCTCCTGATGTGTGTCCGGGAGTCTTTATGACCCTGCATGACATATCCGCTGCAATTATCTCCTCACCGTCCTTAAAAAGAATATCCGGCTTAACGCACAGGTTGTTCATGCCATAATTGTTGCCGAGATTAAGGAACGGATCCTTACATACAGCTTCTTCCTCATAAAGGCACCCCATTTTGGCCCCGGTGCACTCAATGAGTTCTTTGGCTCCGAGTATATGATCAAAATGTCCATGAGTCAGAAGGATAATATCCACCACGATATTCTTCTCAAGGAGCGACTCATATATCCTTCTCCCCCTGTCAGCCGGATCAAAAAGGATGCAGTGGCGGTTTCCCTGCGCATCGGTTATGTCTTTTCGAAAGACAAAGTAGCAATTCGTAGCCACCATGCCCAAAGTTAACATTCCAACCTGAACTTTAGAATCAGCCATCAGCCCGTTGTCCTTTCGATATCAATAACGCTGTCAATCTGTCTTATCTTATCAACAATCTCACGAAGCTGGTCTCTTGATGAAACCTGGAACGATGTCTCCATGGTGGCAAGTCCCTGTTTGCTGGTCCTTGTATTCATGGACAGGATGTCGATGTCCTTCTCTGTAAGAGCTCTGGAAACATCGGCAATAAGTCCGCTTCTGTTGTTGGCAAATATCTTGATGGTTGCGGCGTACTTGCCTCCGCCCTCTGAAGAATCCGCCTGCCATCTGGCCTCGATGAGCCTTGTTCTGTCCTCTTCCTGCATCTTGACAACATTGATGCAGTCGCGCCTGTGAATCGAAACGCCTCTGCCTCTTGTAACAAATCCGCAGATGTCGTCACCGGGAACAGGATTACAGCACTTGGAGAACCTTACAGCCACGTCGTGCACACCCTTTACAATAATGGCGTTATCAGACCTTGAAACCTGCGGTGTCACGTTGGACTCAGCAACTGCAGCAAGAACCTCTTCATCTGTCATATTGCGCTTGTGCTCTTTGTCCCCAAGTTCAAGTATCTTGTTGACTATCTGACCTTCCTTGAGTCCTCCGTGTCCAACCGCCGCAAGAACAGCATCCCAGTCATGGAATCCGTATTTCCTTGTGACGATTGCCTGGAATTCAGGCTTGGCAATGGAATAATAGTCCAACCCCTTGCTCTTGCAGTACTCTATGAGAAGTTCCTTGCCCTTGACGATGTTCTCATCCTTGAGCTGATGCCTGAACCACTGATTGATCTTGTTCTTGGTTGAGGTTGACTTGACAATTGAGAGCCAGTCTCTGCTGGGTCCCTTGGAATTCTGACTGGTAACAACCTCTATCCTGTCGCCATTCTGAATCTTGTAGTCGATCGGAACAAGTTTGCCGTTTACTTTGGCGCCGATCATCTTATTGCCCACAGCGCTGTGTATCGAGTAAGCAAAATCAATCGGAGTTGATCCTGCAGGCAGGTTCTTAACTTCGCCTGTTGGTGTAAAGCAGTAGACGTCCTCGGAAAAGAGATTGAGATCGCTCTTTAGAAGGCTCATGAACTCCTGGTTGTCTGAAAGATCCTGTTGCCATTCGAGGATCTGACGAAGCCATATGAGCTTCTCTTCCTCTCCGTTCTCAACCTTTCTGCCATCAGATGCCTCTTTGTATTTCCAATGAGCCGCGATACCGTATTCAGCAGCCCTGTGCATATCATAGGTTCTTATCTGGATCTCGAAGGGCTGACCTGTCTGACCGATAAGTGTCGTGTGAAGTGACTGGTACATATTGGGCTTGGGCATGGCTATGTAGTCCTTAAACCTGCCCGGGATCGGCTTGTACAGCTCATGAATCACGCCCAGAGCAGCATAACAGTCTTTGACAGTCTCCACGATTATCCTTATGGCAAAGAGATCATAGATCTGATCAAGTGTCTTGTTCTGGTTGCGCATCTTCTTGTAGATGGAAAAGAAATGCTTGACCCTTCCGTTAACCTCGCCCTTGATACCTGCCTGTTCTATATTCTTACGAACATTCTCGCAGATATCCTGAACATATTTCTCCCTCTCGCTCTTTCTTGCAGCAACCTTCTCAGCAAGACTTCTGTATACGTCTGGCTTGAGGTACTTAAGGGACAGATCGTCCAGCTCAACCTTGATCCTGCTGATTCCAAGGCGCCCTGCTATCGGAGAATAGATGTCCAGAGTCTCCTGGGCTATCCTCTGCTGCTTCTCAGGGGGCATGTGTTCAAGTGTCCTCATGTTGTGGAGTCTGTCCGCAAGCTTAATGAGGATGACCCTGATATCCTTGGCCATTGCAAGAAACATCTTGCGCAGGTTCTGTGCCTGCATATCAAGCTGCTCAGGTGTCTTACCCGTGAGATCTGAAGAAAGCTGCAGTGCAGTCAGTTTGGTCACCCCGTCAACAAGGAGCGCTACGTCTTCGCCAAAGCACTCCTCTATCTCTTCTTTGGTACAGATGGTGTCCTCGACCACATCATGAAGAAGCCCTGCCGCAATGGTCTCTTTGTCCATTTCAAGGTCGGCAAGGATAATGGATACGCAAAGGGGATGGATGATATAAGGTTCACCCGATTTGCGAAGCTGCCCTTCATGAGCTTTGGCCGCATGATTGTAGGCTTTCTCAATAAGAGTTATATCATCAGAGGGGTGATACTTCCTGACCCTTGTGATAAGACCCTCATACAGAGCTTCTGGTGCCTGAAACTCCGGGAGCGATTCAATTTTTCCGTCATCGAAGCGCTGAACCATTAAAATTACTTCCCTTCATAGCTGAGAGCTGCATCAAGTCTGTATTTGCTGAGTCTCTCTCTGCCTTTTAAGCCCTTGAGCTCCATGAGTACGAGAATCCCCGCAACCTCACCGCCTAGCATCTCAACGAGCTTGATCATAGCTTCTATTGTGCCGCCTGTTGCCATAAGATCATCCACAAGAAGAACCTTCTGACCGGGCTTTATAGCATCCTTATGAAGCTCAAGAGTAGCCTTTCCATACTCAAGGTCATATGAAACCTCTACAGTCTCACAGGGGAGCTTGCCCTTTTTCCTCACAGGAACAAGGGCCTTGCCTCTGTTGTAAGCTATAGGTGCACTGAAGATGAATCCTCTGGACTCAGCTCCAAGTACTACATCAAAATCAAGGTCTGCCACCTTTTCCTGCATCTTGTCGATTGCAAGCTTGAAACCTTCGGGATCCTGAAGGACAGATGTGATATCTCTGAACATGATACCTTTCTCAGGAAAATCCGGTATTGTACGTACGTAATCTTGAAGTTCTTTCATTGTTAACCCTCTCTGCACTGAAATTAAATTTAAGTGCCATACATAAACTTTGACATTTTATTATAACACACATAAAAAGAGACAACAAAGAAAAATGTTGTCTCTTAAGCGTAAAAGCTGGAAAAGGGACTTGAACCCTCGACCTACTGATTACGAATCAGTTGCGCTACCGACTGCGCTATTCCAGCATTCCTATTTGTCAGCCGGTCAGGATGCCACTACTGCGACATCCCGTTCGGCTCAACCACTTAATTATATAATTCATTAAAACAAATTACAAGGATTACTTTTCGCTTCCCTCAGCGGACTTTTTGGCTGCAGATGAGTTCTTCTTTGCAGTTGTCTTTTTTGCCGCAGTCTTACTGGCCGCGGGCTTTTTGGGAGCTGTCTTTTTGGCAGGTGCAGCTTTTGCAGCGCCTTTGGCGACTCCCTTAATGGCCTCTTCCGAGACTATGCCAAAGATCCTCTCTTCCTCGATCTTCTCATATTTCTCTTCGATAGCCTTCTCCTGTTCAAGGAGTTCTTTTTCATACTTGAGTTTAAGCTCTTTGAGAAGTCTCTCCTCTTCCTCAACCTGTCTCTCCTTGAGTGCTGCGAGCTTCTCCTCTTTCTCTTTCTCCTTCTTGATCTCCTCTTCTTCCTTGATAGCCCTTATCTTCTTCTCCTGCTCTGTGTAAGGAGTATAGGCAAATATTGAAAGAGATACAGGTGCCAGCTTAAGAGATATCGAGTAATTCCTTCCGTCAATCTCCTTGCGTCTTGCTTCCATGCGGCCTTCGTTCACAATTCCGGTTCCGCCGTAGTTTACGCTGTCGGAGTTGAATATCTCCTGATATCTTCCATCTGCGGGAACGCCAATCTCGTACTGTCTCTCAATTCCGGCCATGTTGGCAACAACAACCAGCATTTCGTTGTCGTTCTCGGTCTTCCTGACAAAAGAGAGCATGCAGTCCTCAGAAGCTATCACATTGATCCACTCAAAACCGGTGTCACTTCCGTCGAGAACGTGAAGCGCAGGTCTTGAATAGTAGATGTCGTTAAGATTCTTAATCATATTCTCGACAAATACCGACTGATCCACAGTAAGCGCATCAGGCTCCATATAGAGGTGCTTCCTTCCGGGATGTACCATCATAAAGCTGATAGCCAGACGAAGGTTGGCCATCTTCTGTGAAGAATCGCCAGGCATACGGTAATACAGTCCCTCAAGTCCCTTCTCAAGGTCTTCATGAGTAAATGCGAGAATAAATCTCTCGGTATAGCTGTATATAAGGCTGAATGTAACCTCGTCGTGGTGACCTGCCCTGAAAAGCGGATCATTCTCCATATATGAGAGGAAATCTCTTGTCCAGCCGTTGTTCCACTTAAAGTCAAATCCAAGACCGCCATCATCAATGTCGTCAGTGACATGAGGCCAGCAGGCTGTCTCCTTGGTAAGAATAAGTTCTCCCGGGTTATCCTTGTGAATAACACTTGTCAGCTGCTTGAGGAACTCAAGAACTTCAAGATTCTCGTTGCCGCCGTAGATATTGGGGATCCACTCACCGGGCTTCCTGTCATAGTCAAGGTAAAGAATCCTTGATATATCGGAAGACCTGATTCCGTCCAGATGGAAGTTCTCAATCCAGAACAGCGCATTGGAAATAAGGAAGTTGGTAACCTCTTTCCTTCCGTAATCAAATATCAGATCGCCTGACCTTGGATGAATGCCAATCCTCGGATCCGAGTATTCATAAAGCGTTCTTCCGTCAAAATCGCTCAGGCCGCATGAGGACTTGGGGAAAAATGTGGGAACCCAGTCCATAAGAACCCTGATGCCCTCCTCATGACAGGCATTAACAAACTTCATGAAGTCCTGCGGCTCTCCGAATGTGTCATCAAGCGAAAAGAAATTGAGAATATGATAGAAGTGTCCCGGAACATGCTTCATCACAGGCATGAGCTCAATAGTGTTAAAGCCGTGGTTTTTGACGTATTCAAGGACGTCGGCTGTTATCTCCTCCATGGTGCTCCTGCCCTCGTGTCTTCCGGCAAAAGCCTCAAGTGAGATCTCGCATATTGAAAGAGGATCTTCATCCTTGTTGAACTTCCTCCTTGAAGCGATCCACTTTTCATCGGTCCACTTGATAGCCTTGGTGCTGCATATAACGGAGATCATTCCGTTCTCGCCCCTGGACTTTACAGCATATGGATCTGGTCTTTTTATCACAAGACCGCTTCTCGTCTTAATTTCAAACTGATATCCGTCATTCTCTTTGGCACCGGGGATGAAAATCTCAAATACTCCGATGGGGTCGAGTCTGTGCATCTGGCATACTCTTCCGTCCCAGTCATTGAAATCACCAATAACACTGACTCTGGCTGCAGAAGGTGCCCATACCGCAAACTCTGTTCCGGCGATTCCATTCCTGACCATTGGGTGTGCGCCAAGCTTCTCATAGATGCGGAAATGAATGCCGCTGCCAAGCTTGATAAAATCCTCCCTGTCCATGAGAGCATCAAAAGCATAAGGGTCGTAAACCGAAGTCTCTATTCCTTCTGTGTCCTTGATGATATAGTGATATTTAATCTTGTCCACGTATGGAACGATCACTGCATAGAAGCCCGCTTCATCAGCAAGTTCCATGTCATAGCTCTTCTTGCTGTTCTCAACATAAACCTTGACAGAAATTGCATCAGGATAAAAAGCCTGTATGAGGTAGCTGTTGCCAACCTTGTGGGCTCCGAGTATCCTGTGGGGATCATCGCCGTCCGAATAGATGATCTCCTCTATTTCCGGCCAGTTCATCATTTTGTACAATTTGTTATTCACTCTAATACCTCCGAAATGTATACGGTTATTTAATGAAATCACACATTAAATTATACCATTAATATCATGAATAAATAACCCGCTCAGGAGCTTGGGCTCAAACCAGGTGGACTTTGGAGGCATAAGCCTGCCCGCATCTGCAACGTCAAAGAGCTCCGCAATCGATGTGGGGTACATGGAAAAGGCAAGTTTCATATCAGAGTCTGCTCTTTTCTCAAGCTCCTTAAGTCCCCTTATTCCGCCGACAAAGTCAATCCTCTTGTCAGTCCTGGGATCTCCGATTCCAAGTATCGGCGAAAGGACCTCATTCTGAAGAATAGATACGTCCAGTCCCTCAACTGCATCGCTGCTAAGTATGTCCTTATGAGCACTTAGCCTGTACCAGGTCTTATCCAGATACAGACCGAATTCTGCCTTCTTCGAGGGCTTAACAGCCGCATCTTCTTTTGTTATGTCAAATTTCTCTTTTAACTTCTCGATAAATTCCTCGGATGTGAGCCCGTTGAGGTCCTTGACCACGCGGTTGTAGTCCATGATCATCAGCTCTTTGTCCGGGAAAAGAACAGACAGGAAGTAGTCAGACTGCTGTTTGCCGCGAAGGACTCCCTTGCCCTCTTCTCTGAGGCGAAGCCCAACCTTGACCGCAGAAGCGCATCTGTGATGTCCGTCAGCGATGTAGATCTCGTTGATCGTGGTAAAGACCCTGCTGATCATGTTGTTCTCTTCTTCGTCCTCCATGATCCACACGCGGTTGCGAACGCCTCCGTCGGATACAAAGTCATATACAGGCTCATCAACAGCCTTGACTCTCTCTACAATCTCGCTTATTGTCTTATTTTCTCTGTAGCACAGGAAAATGGGGCCTGTCTGAGCCTTGCAGGTATATACGTGCTCTATCCTGTCTTTTTCCTTCTCTTCTCTGGTGTTCTCGTGCTTTTTGATCACGTTGTTCAGATAATCATCGATTGACGCACAGGCAACAAGCCCTGTCTGGCTCCTGCCATCCATAGTCAGTTCGTAGATGTAATAACAGTTCTTGTCATCCTGCACAAAGTCGCCTTTGGCGATGCGGTCTCTGAGAACTTCTGCAGCCTTCTCGTATACCTCTTTGGCATACATGTCGTGCCCCTCTTCAAAAAAAGTCTCCGGGCGGTCGATTGCAAGGAAGGACTCAGGATTCTTAGTAACTTCTGCCCTTGCCTCCTGTCTGTTGTAAACATCATAGGGAAGTGCCGCAATTTTGGAAACCTTGTCCTTCTGCGGTCTTATTGCCTGAAACGGTCTTATATCTGCCATAATTGCCTCCAATCATAATTTTGGGAGAGACTTTGCTTTAACAAAATCTCTCCCTGTATTGTACTATATTTTCAGAAAATTATGCATCTTTTCTAACTACTCTCACACGAATAACACCTTCAACCTTGGAAAGCCTGTCAACTATATCGTCTGTAACAGTGTCCTCAAGGTCAATAAGGGTATAAGCATAATCTCCCTTGGACTTGTTGGTCATATCAGAGATGTTCATTCCTGCGCCGCCGAGTACTGTTGTGAACTGACTGATCATATTGGCAACATTCTTGTGGAAGATTGCCACTCTGGGGCTCTTGCAGATACCCATGTCGCATACAGGGTAATTGACTGAGTTGTTGATGTTGCCGTTCTCGAGATAGTCCTTGAGTTCAAGAACAGCCTTAACAGCGCAGTTGTCTTCCGACTCCTCGGTTGATGCTCCAAGGTGCGGGATTACGATACAACCGTCATGACCTGCGATAACTGCATTCGGGAAATCCGTTACATACTTCCTGATCTTGCCGGAATTGATACCTGCAAGTACATCAACTTCGTTGCAGAGGATATCTCTTGCGAGGTTGATGAGGATAACGCCCTTCTTCATCTTGGCTATGGCATCCATGTTGATCATGCCCTTGGTTGCATCAAGTGCAGGAACATGAATTGTGATGATATCGCACTTGGAGTAGATGTCATCTACATTGGTAACGTGCTTGACATCAGATGAAAGTCTCCATGCTGCGTCGATGGAAAGATAAGGATCATAGCCATAAACTTCCATTCCGAGCTGTCTTGCAGCATTGGCTACGCGGACACCTATGGCACCAAGGCCGATGATTCCCAGCTTCTTGCCGAAGATCTCGGTTCCTGCGAATTTCTTCTTGGACTTCTCTGTGAGCTTGGCAATATCAGGATCACCTGCATTGGCCTTAACCCACTCCGTGCCGCCGATGATGTCTCTCGATGCGATGAGCATTGCAGCAAGAACCATCTCTTTGACACCGTTGGCATTGGCTCCTGGTGTATTAAAGACAACGATGCCTTTCTCAGCACATCTGTCAAGAGGAATGTTGTTGACGCCGGCGCCTGCCCTTGCGATTGCAAGAAGGTTTTCAGAGAATTCCATCTCAAGCATGTTGGCGCTTCTGACAAGGATTCCCTCAGCGTCATCTACATTGTCTACAGCCTGATACTGGTCGGTGAAATTGTTGAGTCCGATCTTGGCTATGGGATTTAAACATTTATATTTGTGCATGAGTTTCTCCTTTATTATGCGTTTTCTTTTTCAAACTTATCCATGAACTCTACAAGCTTCTTAACACCCTCGATGGGCATTGCATTGTAGATACTTGCTCTCATTCCGCCAACAGTTCTGTGTCCCTTGAGGCTCACAAATCCGGCTGCGGTAGCTTCCTTGATGAACTTGGCATTGAGGTCCTCTGAATCTGTTACAAAAGGAACATTCATAAGTGATCTGTCCTCAGGTCTTACAGTTCCCTTGAACATCCTGCTCTGATCGAGATAATCATAGAGGATTGCAGCCTTCTCTTCATTTCTCTTCTTCATCTCAACAAGTCCACCCTGGGCCTTCAGCCACTTGAATACCAGGCCGCACATGTAGATGCTCCAGCAGTTAGGAGTGTTATATAAGGAGCCGTTGTCAGCCTGGGTCTTCCACTTGAGCATTGTAGGTGTGTAAGAAGGAACATCATCAGTGATGAGATCCTCTCTGATAATGCTGATCACAAGTCCTGCAGGCCCTACATTCTTCTGAACGCCGCCGTAGATGACGCCATATTTGGTCACATCAACAGGCTCTGAAAGGAAGCATGATGAAACGTCCGATACAAGGATCTTGCCCTTGGTGTTAGGAAGAGTCTTGAACTTGGTTCCGTAGATTGTGTTGTTCTCACAGATGTAAACGTAGTCGAGGTCATCTGCGATATCAAGATCCGAGCAGTCAGGAATGTATGAGAAAGTCTTGTCTGCACTTGATGCAAGTTCAACTGCCTCGCCGTACTTCTGAGCCTCCTGATAAGCCTTCTTGGCCCACTGTCCTGTGATGATATATCCGGCTTTCTTGTTCTTCATGAGGTTGAGGGGCACCGCTGCGAACTGCTGGCTCGCTCCGCCCTGTAAAAAAAGCACCTTGTAATTGTCAGGAATATTCATAAGATCTCTGATATCCTGCTCTGCTGTCTGAATGACATTGTCAAAGGTCTTGGAGCGGTGGCTCATCTCGTTGATGGACATTCCGCATCCGTTGTAATCGAGCATCTCTGCCGCTGCCTGTTTCAAAACCTCTTCCGGAAGCACTGCCGGACCAGCTGAAAAATTATAAACTCGTGACAATTTGGTACTCCTCCTCTGAATATTGTTTTTGATATTGATTTTTCTTGTTGAATAATATTCTTTATACTAAAAATTATTCCTTTTGAGAAAATAAATTATAAATTTCATTCTAATCACATTTTTATTTTTGTCAATAACGTCATTCCATAATTGCTGTTATTTAATTATTTACTTTTTGAATTGCACTAAATAATGAAGGCAGAGTGATATGATTTATAAGATTTTTAAAAATGCGATTCACCGTATAAATTATTGACTTTGTCTACAGTCAGAAAGGAAGGCTTTTGCCTTCCTTTCTTAGAAATCATTTTCTGATTATCACCTTCCGGAATCAGATAATAACCAATGACTGTTTTATTTAATTGGTTTTGCAGTTATCTTAAAGCTAAATGACTTAGTACCGCCATATTGTCCCTTTCCTTTAATCACTGCTGTTGCTGTGCCAAGAAAACGATTTTTCCTAAGATTTACAATTTCATAATCTTGCGTCCCAAGCACTGTATTCCCCATTTTTACCTGAATATCAGTTTCTTCAAGTAGTACAACCTCTTTCCCGTTATTAAACACGAGTTTCTGGGGATTTAATACGGTAACCTTTGCACTCTTTATATCGTATCCCTTGTTTATAATCTTATAGCAACCCTTCAGTTCATAGTTTCCTGCTTTATACGGACTCAACTCGCTGCATGTTACATTAATCCTTACTTCGACAACAGTATTGGGATCAAGAGATCTGGTATCTTCTGGTATTTCTGTATCCGTACCGGCTATGTAGTACTTAAATGCTGTCTTTTTATCTATCGGTTCTATGTCCTTATTCTTCCCAACGGATATGTTTTTTCCGCCATCCTGCAGCTTCGGTTCCGATTTGAAATATCCAGTCTTTGCATTTGAATTATAAACCTTGTCTGCAGCTACAAGCTCTACACACTCAGCTATATCTGCTTTATTAACATTGAAAGTTCCCGAAACAGATCCTTTGAAGTTACCGATGCCTTTCGCTGTTACAACAGCTGCACTCTTAGGTTTGTCAGGTGTGGTTATTTTTGTATTGTTTTTATATGAAAGGGTGTAGTCAATACCTTCTGTCAGGACCGCACTTCCCAACTTCACTATTACGGTATCGGGTATTGCTCCTGTCTTACTGTACTCTGCGTCACCCGCCGAGATACTTGCAGCTGAGAGGTTCCCTTGCTTAACATTTACAGTCTTCTTAATGGATCCGGTATAACCGCCTTTAAGCCTGAATTCAACAGTGAACTTTCCAAAGGAACCATTGTTATTCATATATACATCATACTCTTTACTCTTTTCAAGTACTGTATCACCGGAAAACAGCGTTACTTCTGTCCAGCCTTCTTTCAGAGTTTTGTCCTTATCGTTGAAAAGATCAGCGAGTTCAAATGCCTTACCGGCATAATCTACGCTTGTTGCAAGTCCCGCTACCTTCACTTTTCCGGCAGGGATACCGCCAATCTCTATCGTGGCGTTTTTATCCCCAACATATCCCTCCATACCTGCATTGGTGTTACTGAATACGCCGCTTATTCTTATGGTATACTTGCCTGCGTCATATACTTTGCCATAATAAGCATCAGGTGAGCTCACGTTAAAATCTTTTCCATAGACCAGAACTGTCTTCCCAATCGTGACGGTAGCCTTTGGATTCCTTCCATCTCTGTTGTCAAACAGGTCAACAATGTTGTACCCGTTTTTATCGTAAGGCATATCAGTTGCTTTTGGCAGGGTGATCTTAGCCTTGCTCATGAGTGTATATGCCTTTTCCTTAGGATTGACAGCGTACACATAAATACTCTCATTAAAATAATCTCTGAAGTTTCCTTTTCCTCTCAGACTAAAAGTATATATTCCGCCCTGCTCAGCCTTGGAATTAGCATCCAGTTCTTTTCCATTGCAATATATGGCAAAATCTTTACCCAGAGAAAGATTTTTACCTGCAAATGTCAGGTTCGGCTTTACTGAACTTAGCTTTGCTCCAATATTCACACTGACTTTTTGTGGCGAGTTTAATTTTGCCTCACTTATATCTCTTGGACTTATATCAAATGCAAAGCTTACATTCTTTGAATAATTGCCCTTTCCACTTATAGTGATCACAGGTGCCTTTGAGCCGGCATCCCTGGTTGATGCATTTATATTATTTTTATAAGCAATCGTATAATCTCTGTTATTCCAAAGCCTTCTTGTGCCGTGATATACATTTACATCGCTGTCAAATCTCACGGTCTGACCTGTGTAGGTGGTTTCGGTCGTTTTATAATCTATGCTTGTATCTTCAGATGTATAGAATTTATTAAATCCGACATCGTCATTGCCAAATACAAACCACAGCCCGGCGGGGACGTTACCCAGATCATTCCAAAAAAGATCCTTAAGATCATTCGGTATCTCTCCCCAGTCCGGTGCTTTATACCACTTATAAGAGGCATTTTTCTCAGGGTCATATTCTTCTTTTTGAGAGCCGTCAGAGTTCTTGCTTGCACTGGCAAACATTCCATGGAATTCAGGCGCAAGATTCCATGCCGAAGAATAATTCTGACCGGACAGAGTTGATACAGTCAGTTCTCCATTGGTAATATTTGTTTTATATCCCGAAGATACTCTTATTCCATAACCTTCACCGCTACAGATGCCACCTGTGACTGAAAGCTTTCCTCCTTCAACATTCAGTCCTTTGTCTGAAGTCCACTTGAAGAGATCCATACCAAAACTATCATATGCAGTTCCACTCTCAGCAGAAACTGTTCCGCTTTTGACAGTAATGGAATTAGCAGAAATACCTGTGCTGTAGTATGCATCGCTTCCTAAGGCATTTAGAGCACCTTCCATATCGACATCAATATCACATGCATTTATGCCGTAACTGTATCCGTTATCTACTGAAGCTCCGATTAAAGTTATATCTCCTCCGCCGCTGAATTTAACATTTTTAAATCCCTGATAGCAGAATCCAAATGAGCTTGGGTATGTATCGCCGCTGACACTTCCGCCGTTAAAGATGAGTTTGCCACCTTCTGCGACATTTACATACACATCGCCGGCTTTATCAAAGTACATATAGTCGTTGTAAACTCCAAACAGGCAGCCTGCAGAATACTGATGTCTTGTACCTTTATCTTCGATACAGTTATCCCCTTCAGCTATTATATTGAAAGTGTCAGACCCAATATATTTGATGCCTTCCCATGTATCACTTTCACCCTTACCAGTAATTGTCGCATCAGTTAAGTTTATTGTATTGGTAGTCGGATTGTACGTTATAAGTCCGGAAGCATCGCTGTCTTCTCTGCTATTGATCTCGCTTACCAGATTATTCCTGTTCTTATTTGATACGTGGACACCACCGACATATAGATCATAAAATATTTCCACAAAAGAGACATTCAGATACTTATATTGGTATCTTTTTGATTCTGAATATGCTTCACTATCAGATCCATCCTCGTTTACTGATGCATATACAGTCTCATTTCCATCAAACCGGCAATGCGGTATCGCAACTGTTTTACCCGATGCCTTTACCTCACCGCCATAAAAATGTGCATAGGTAGTCGGCGCATAAATACCATAGCTTTCTGTTCCGTTATCTATATCACCACCTGACGCATACACATTGCCGCCATATACATTAATTCCATTTGCAAGAATACCCATAGATAAGCCAAAGGTTCCTATGGCCTTACCTGCCTGGGCAATTATTGTACCATTCTGAACTGTAATACTTCCTCCGCACAGAGCATAAGTTACATATGTCTGAATATTGTTTTGCAGGGCTTCAGAGGTACATTTCAAAGTGCCTGTAAAATCTGTATCAAAAAGAAGATTTCCATACGAATTAAGTCCGCAGCTATGTCCATGTCCATCGTATCGGGGTGTGGGTGTACCACCCTTTGCTGTAAGAGTACCGGAACCCTTAATGATCATATTAGAATTTGAAAATACAGCAGTACTGGTGCTTCTGCTTCCGCCTGCCTCAGCAATAGTATTGTCACCTTCTATATTAAGAACAAAGTCATCGATGTTAGCCCAAACTGCTGCGCACTCGGGATAGCCGCCGGCATAAGCTTCGTATCCGCTTCCGTTGAATACAAAATTCTTTATAGTCATAGTTTTTGTATCCGGATCATATGTAGCTTCGCCTGTCGCCACTTCTTCCTGAGCAAATTCATTTATCGCAGAGGTGATATCATCCTTGTTTGCACCTGTAACCTGAACGCCGCCCACATAAAGGTTATATTCCTGAGAAGAATCAGCTTCGGAAGCCAGATAGAATTCAGTATCTAATAAAACTTCTTCGTCATATAACGAATCTGTCTCAGGATCTGATAAGTCAGTTTCATCATCTGAAGAATAAGCGTCATCATCGAATATTGATTCATCTGAGGTGTTGTCTGAGGTGTCATACGGGTTATCACAAGAAGTGTCATCTGTGAGATCGT
>CAMNOS010000034.1 GCA_946546925.1 uncultured Butyrivibrio sp. | reverse complement strand
TGATAGTGGCGAATCCTGTTGATGTTCTTACATATGCTGCAGCCAAATTCAGCGGCTTTCCTGAGAACAGGGTGTTTGGTTCCGGAACTGTACTTGATACCGCAAGATTCAAATATCTACTCGGCGAGCATCTCAGTGTAGACAGCCGTTCAGTGCATGCATTCATCATAGGTGAGCATGGCGACAGCGAGATTGCAGCCTGGAGCAGTGCTAATGTTTCGGGAATCCCAATCCATGATTTCTGCGAGATGAGGGGACACTTTGAACATGAAAAAGCAATGAAAGAGATTGCTGAAAATGTTAAAAACAGTGCCTATGAGATCATCGAGAAGAAAGGCGCTACATATTACGGAATTGCCATGAGTGTAAGGCGTATATGTGAGGCTATCATTCGTGATGAAAAATCTGTTCTTCCGATTTCCTGCATCCAACACGGAGAGAATGGTATTGATGGCGTTGCGCTCAGCATGCCGGCTATTGTCGGAAGAAGTGGAGTAGAGGGAGCTGTGCCAATCAGACTAAGTGAGCTGGAAAAAGGTGCATTACTTAAATCATCAGAGACCTTAAAGGCTGTGATTGATGAATCACTTTGACTATAGTTCACAGTGAGGGCTTTGCGCACTTTTTATACTTATTTAAGATTACCGCACGATGAAATATAGTAGAATTTAGAAGATATAATGAATATATAAAATGGATCCCGTAGACCGGAAGAATGCGGGGGTAATCTTTTTCAACAGCTGCGCAGAGATCAATTGTGGAGGTTATAGCTATGAAGTACAGTATTGATACATACAGGCTCTACTCAAGTGAGAAGATATTCTCATTCTGCATCAGAGTCAGGGTGACGATGAAGGATGAAGTAGACATTGATACACTGCGAAAGTCTGCTAATACAGCCATGAAGCGCTATCAATACTTTGCCAGGGAAGTTGTTATTGGGGATGATGGCGGATATGATCTAATCCCCAATAAAAGAGATATTGTGGTTATTAAAACGCCTGAAAAGCTGCCGGATCTGTGCAGTGAAGAAGTTAACCGACATCTCCTTTATCTGGACTGTACAGGTCGTGATATCTTTTTTAACATAAGCCATTCCATGTGCGGTGGAAAGGGCATGTTACCCTGGATGCAGACCATCCTGTATCAGTATGTTGCTGATAAATATGGCATTACGCCTGATGCACCGGGCATCAGAAAACCTGATAGTGAGCTGCTTCCGGGAGAAACAGATGAACCGACACTTGATATGCTCCTTGACGAAGAACCCATATATGAGTACAAGAGTAAAAAGCCGGTAGTGATGCTGCTGGATTACTTAAATGGCATGTACAATCCGTTTAAACGGGATCCTATTTACTACCAGTTTACATTTGAACAGAGTGATATTATGGCATTTGCCAGGAATAATGATTCAAGTGTCGCGGCGTTTTTCCTCATGACCTTAGCCATGGCGCTTAACAAGGTTCTTCCTGAAAAATATAAGGTTATAGGCGGGGAGACGGCTCATTTTCCTGGTGCTGATATTGGACTTCCAAACAGTTACCATGATCTGCTCAGCCATGTACATATAGATTATGATAGAAAATACTTCGGGTATGATGTGGAGAAGCTTGGCACCTATACCCGCAGTCAGATTATTCTTCAGGCTGATCCGACAGTAAGTAATTATCAGCTTCGTAAACATTTTGGCTTTTTAGAGAAAATCGATGAGGTATCCGGGCAGAAG
Source organism: uncultured Butyrivibrio sp. (assembly GCA_946546925.1). Taxonomy (GTDB): domain Bacteria; phylum Bacillota; class Clostridia; order Lachnospirales; family Lachnospiraceae; genus Butyrivibrio. Next base: position 19,655 of record CAMNOS010000034.1, on the reverse strand, counting down.
AATAAGATAGCTGCGTATGTTAAAAATGATCCATCCAGCGGCAAGGAAGCCCAACACGGAACCTTTATATCCAACTACACCGGATGGGCTGATTTTGGAGAAGTTGCGGATTATATAGAATCATTCTTTGCGATGGTGGACGGACATCTTCTTTTGGAGACATTGTCCATGACAGATAAGGTTTTCCTTTCATTTATGCAGCTTATCAGAGATACGAAATATGTGAATGCTTTCTGTGAAGTCATGGACGAACTGAATATCCCATACAAAATAGAGGGACCGTTCCCAAATGTCAGACCGAAACATCAGCTGCCGCATGAATGATTCATAGAGTATCTTGATGAAAAAAATAGAAAGTGAGTTAAGAATAGAACTTTGCAGATGAAAACAGCGAGGGATGAACCCTCGCCGGATCGATCAGCGCTCCTTTATTTGATTTTGTCTAAGATTTTGATATGAGCCTTGATCAGAGAATAGTATTTCTCACTGGTTTCTTTTCCGTATTTGGTCTGCAGGGAAGCACGAAGAGAATTAAGATTCTTTTTCTTCTTCCAGGTTTCAGTTACAAATTTTGGAAAATCAGCAGGCATCGCAACTTTGTTTTTTGCATGTGCAAAGACTATCTGACAGTAAGATTTCTGTTTCTCTGCAAGGCTCTTCTTTTTGTGATTTTTGATGTAATTGTTATAAATCGCATCGGACTTAAATGCACTGTAATAGTTCCCGCCTTGCTTTCCGTAAATCTGCTGCAGGGACTCATGCAGTGGCTGCAGCTGATCTCTTCCCAGACAATAGAGAATCTCTTTGGCCTCGGCCGGAATACCATCATTGATGTTTTGGGCGGGAGCGGGCTTTGGTTCCTCTATGACTTCGGAAACGGGAAGATCTTGTTTGTCGGAGGACTTTTCATTTGGGGTACAGGCTTTTCCGGGCATGCGACTGATCGCAATGTTCCGTTCCTGCCAGTACTTTACAACCGCATCGTAACCGGTGTCATTGGTGACAATGATAAATTCATTATCATCAATGTCATGAACCCGGTACCCAAGTTCCGTGCATAACTGGAAATCAAGTGCGTTGTTACCCTCGCAGCATTCGATGAATGTCACATCCTTAGGCGACTGCTTAAGTGTGATCAGATTTTTGTAATTCATATGCGGACTCTTCGCAGTATAGAAAACAAGAATCTCATCTTCTTCTGCAACAGTATCAAGCAGAAAGATCCAATTATCTCCGACATTCTCACTATCAATAAAATATTTTTTGCTCATACATTTCCTGGCTAATCGAACAAGAACATTATACTATATATTTCATGAGAGATGTATTGTGGCTACTTGCTTAAATGATGGAGGAACAGATGGATATAGCAAAGTTTATCTGGACGAGAGAACCTAAGAGTTACAGCGTGACAGAAAATAAGATTACTGTGACAACCCTGCCACATACAGACCTGTGGCAGAGGACGTACTATCATTTCAGGAATGATAATGCTCCTGTGTTTCAGATGGAGACTGGGGAGACGTTCTTTTCCTTTGTGGTGAAAACAGACTTTACTGACAGCCATCACCGCTTTGATCAGTGTGGTGTTGTGATGTATCTGGATAGTGAGAACTGGCTGAAGGGCTCTATTGAGTATGAGAACGAGGAGTTCCAGCATCTGGGATCTGTGGTTACCAATCATGGCTATTCTGACTGGGCAACTACTGAGATTTCTGCATCAGTGAAGTCCATGTGGTACAGACTGAGCCGCAGGGAAGATGATTACTGCATCGAGTGTTCCGATGATGGATATAAATGGAAGCAAATGAGAGTCTGCCACATGCATGAAGGCGCTGGCAAGGTGAGGTTTGGTATCTATGCATGTTCGCCGGAAGACAGCTCTTTTACCGCAGAATTTACAAACATGGCTCTGACAGAGTGTGCGTGGAAGGCACATGATGGTCAGAAGCCGGATGAGGAATAATGAGGGGTGGATGTTGCGGAAATGCTTGGTGTCACAAGACAATCCGTTGCCAAATGGTACGCACCTCTTTGGTCTTGTGACAGTGGGAGATAAGGGACAGAGATTGCAAAACTAAAATAGCGGGATAGGAGGTCTGTTACTGTGAAAATGGTTCTGAAGAAAATAGAGCATAAGTTGTCTGTTTGTAAGGTTACAGATATTTCTGATATTGATTTGAATACAGATTTCTATTTCATTGGTAAAACAGATGAAGAACTCTCACTTGTGTGCAAAACGGATGCTGTTCCATATAAGGCAATAGAGCGTGATGATGGCTGGAGAGGATTTCGTATTCAGGGGGTATTGGATTTCTCACTGATTGGGATTCTGTCACAACTGTCAGGTATCCTTGCGGAACATAAGATAGGAATCTTTGCTGTTTCAACCTACAACACGGATTATATTCTTGTGAAAGAAGAGAATTTTGACAGAGCATTGGAAGCACTGATTTCTGAAGGATATACGGTAGTATAAATTTCAGTAAATCTGTCTTTCGAATAAGAAAAAATGGCAAAAAGATGATCTGTTTTGTTATAGGTTATTTGAAAAAAAGGAAATGGCAGATGACTGCAGACAATCATTAAGGAATTGATTTCATGATCATAAATACAGGGATGCGCACGGACGTACCGGCGTTTTACCATGAGTGGCTGATAAACAGAATAAAAGAAGGTTTTGTGCTGGTACGCAATCCCTATAACCCTTCACAGGTGACAAGATATAGTTTGTCTCCCGAGGTTGTGGATCTGATCGCATTCTGTACAAAGAATCCGGCACCGATGCTGCCGCATATGGATGTGTTAAAGCCTTACGGCCAATACTGGTTCGTTACAATCACGCCGTATGGGAAAGATATCGAACCTAATGTGCCGGATAAACAGAAAGTAATGGAAGATTTTAAGAAGCTTTCTGATATCGTTGGCATAGACAGCGTTGGATGGAGATATGATCCGATCTTTGTGGATGAAAAACATTCCGTGGACTGGCACATTGATCAGTTTGAACAGATGACCGCAACACTGTCAGGATATACGAAGACCTGTGTGATCAGCTTCATTGATATCTATAAGAAGGTGGAGCGTAACTTCCCGGAAGCGAGGGAGGTTTTTAATAAGGACAGACTGACGATCGGTAAAGCTTTTATTGAGATTGCAAAGCGGCATGATATTACAATCAGACCCTGTGCTGAGGGAAATGACCTTGAACCGTATGGTGCTGATTGTTCCGGTTGCATGACGGTAAAGACTTTTGAGACCGCACTCCATGCACGACTTGATGTTCCTAAACGAAGCAGGAATCAGAGAAACAACGAATGTGCCTGCCTTTTGGGTACAGATATCGGAGCATATGATACCTGCGGTCATCTTTGCAGGTACTGTTACGCTAATACGAATGCGGCATTTGTGCGAGAGAATATGAAGAAGCACGATCTGAAGTCGCCATTTCTGATCGGAAACAGTCTGCCAGGCGATGTGATCCATGAGGCAGAGCAGAAAAGTTGGCTGGATCTGCAGATGAGACTGGAGATATGATTTCATATTATCCGACGTAAAATCGACTCCCGTACCTGTACAATGCTTTGACTGTTAATGCAACCTTGTAAAACTATATATTGCGTCTGGAATGAAAAAAGAGTTCGAAAACCACAACTGGGCTGGTGTGATTATCGGACTCTAATTTTTTATGATTGTTTTACAAAAATAAGGCGTACAAATTTTATACATATTTAAGAATGATGACAAACGGAATATAGTAAAATTAAAAGAAGTATGGCAGATAATGCAATTCAGGTATGTAGCATGGGAACTTTGATAAATCTTCAGAATGTTGGAAAAACATATATAACAGGCTCAGTGGCCAATGAGGTTCTTAAAAACGTGAACCTCACCATTGATGAGGGTGAAATGGTGGTTATCCTTGGACCTTCAGGTTCCGGGAAGAGTACACTGCTTAACATGCTTGGTGGACTGGACAGCGCCAGCTGTGGGACCATCACCTTTGGCGAAAAGACTGTTACAGAGCTTGATGACTCCAAACTCAGCGATTTCAGGGCTGAGGATGTGGGAATCGTATTTCAGTTCTACAACCTGATCCCCACGCTTACTGCGGCAGAAAATGTTGCTCTGATGAGTGAACTGGGAGTTGAAATCATGGACCCTATGGAGGCCTTAAAGCTTGTTGGCCTTGCGGGGTACGAAAACAAGTTTCCGTCACAGATGTCCGGAGGACAGCAGCAAAGAGTCGCCATAGCCAGAGCGATTGCCAAAAGGCCCAGACTTCTTCTTTGCGATGAGCCAACCGGCGCTCTTGATACCAACACGGGAAAAGAAATCTTAAAGCTTTTATGTTCTCAGAGCAGGGATGGGAAAAGGACTGTCATAATGGTAACACATAATGCAGCTTTTGCAGATATAGCAGACAAGGTTATTTATGTCAAAAACGGAACTGTTGAAAGAATAGTGACCAACGAGCATCCAAAGGATGCTGATGAAATAGATTGCTGATACGAAGGGGAACATCATGAAAAAAGTCACGAGGAATATTTTCATAGGAGCTGCAGCTCTTTTGGCAGCAGGAGGCGCAGCCGCATATATGCTCTGGCCACAGTCAGTTGAGGTGGAAACAGTAGCAAGAGCAGATGTTAAGGCGAGCATAACCGAGATTGGACAGATTGAAGCCGATCCGGCCGTTACGGTTTATGCGCCTGTAAGCGGAAAGCTTTCAGAGGTTTCTTTTAAGGTAAACGACAAGATCAGGCAGGGTGACATCCTCGCAAAGTATGACATGAATGCCGCCAGGGATCAGTATGAACTGGCGCAGCTGAACCTGCAATACCAGGAGGATAACTACGCTGCAGCTGTTGAGGCCAATAAGAAGAACAAGTCTAAGGCCTATTCCTCAGGAAATCAGGCGGAATCCATGCTGATGGACTATGTTCACACAGAAGAAAAAAGAGATGATATCAGTATTCAGGAGAATGAGAGAAACCGCCGAATAGAGCAGACCAGGCAGGGAATACAGGGCGAAATCTCAAGGCTTCAGGCAAATCTTGAGCTTGAGTCCAGGAAGGTTGAAGCAGGCGAGAGCTCTGTTGAAAATGTTGAGAAGATCAAAGATCAGCTCACATCCTGCTTTGAGACACTGGCAGGACTTCCGGTAAGTGAGACCATGCCCACAGATCAGTTCGCGCAGAAAGCTGAGTATGAGAGACAGATGGAACTCATGGACAAGCGCTACAACACGCTTATGAGTGAGAAGATGGCAGCTGATGAGAAGGTTGTAACTGACTCGTCATTGAAGGGCTATGAGGATAGTGTCAATATCGCAAAGCATCAGGAAGAGACCGCTAAAAGAGATTTAGATACCGCACAGAAAGGCGTATCTTCTACTATAAGCGGAACAATACTGGAGAGGTTCGTTGACGACGGCGCGATGGCTGACGCAGGAACGGCGCTTTTTGTAGTGCAGCCGGATACCGGATATAAGGCTACGCTTATGGTGTCCCGATATGATATTGAGAGTGTGGAGATTGGTCAGAGGGCAAAAGTTACTATGGGACAGACTGTCTATGACGGCACTGTATCAGTTATTTCACCGGTGGCCACAACCTCCGATGCTTCCGGAAAACCCAAGGTTAAAGTCGAGATCTCTTTTGACGACAAAGAAGCTCGTCCTACCATCGGCCTTGAAGCCAGCGTTCAGATATTCACCAAGGAGCAGAAGAGTGTCATCAGCATCTCCGACAAGGCTGTTTACACCGGTGATGAGGGCAAGTATGTCTATGTGTTAAATGACGGAAAAGCACTGAAACAGCCGGTTGAAGTCGGCGCTTCAGGAGATGGATCTACGGAGATCGTATCAGGACTTTCCGAGGGAGATACTGTGATCACAGAGGCTTTAAGTGATGATGATCTGGAAGGCAGATTTAAGCCCGGTAAGTGAGGAACAGATGATTCTATTAAAAAAAGTACTGCGGGATCTTAAGCAGAATGCGGTACAGTTTTTCTCAATCTATATAATGACCCTGCTTTCTCTTTTTATACAGACAGGATTTGAGTCCAGCAATGTCGGCTCTGCTTATAGTGCGGCAGAGTATTTTGCCATGACCAATTATAAGGACCTTTCCGTTGAAGGGGCTGATTTCACCTACAGGGATGTGGAGAGATTAAAGACCATTCCCGGGGTAAGTGCCGTTGATGGAATGGCCAGGACCACGGGGAAGATAATGCTGGATAAGGAGCGCCTGCTGGTTCTGAGCTTCATTGATGGAAATGACGTCTCAAAAATTTATGTCACGGACGGCACAGAGTACAGACCCGGGAGCACAGGATGCTGGGTGGAGGAGCGCTTTGCTGTGCCCATGGGCATCGGTGTGGGTGATACTCTCTCCATGACCACCGGAAATATAACCATTACGGAGGAAGTTAAGGGAATCGTATACTGTCCGGAATTTCTATACTATCTTCCAAACGATACATACACGGAGCCCGAGTACGGAACTCACGGCTTTGTCATCATGGATATTTCCCAGGCTCCGACATATCTTGCAATGGACAAGATGATCGTGGATCTTACGGATGTCCGGGGCAACGGTCCGCTTCTTACCGGGAAAGAGAAACGAATCATGAACGACATGCGCAGTGTAGTGAGCGAGCGCATTGACAACCCGAATGTTATCGTAAAGACCAAAACTGAGGACGAGGATTACAACGACTACGCCGGAGTGCTGGATTCAAGCGATGCCATATCAACAGTTTTTCCTGCAGTATTCCTGGCTGTTGCTCTTCTGGGAATCCTGACCACCATGACGAGGCTTACTGCAAATCAGAGGGTGCAGATCGGTACACTTAAAGCCCTTGGTTTTTCTGACAGAAAGATTACCATGCATTATATGTCCTACTCTGTCATAACTGCCGCTCTTGGGTGCATTTCGGGAACAATACTGGGACCGCTTGTGCTTGGAGCATATCTGAATGACCTTAACGAATACTATTATCAGAACCCTTTGCAGCGCCTGCAGCTTACAGGCAAAACTGCAGGGATGTGCATACTTACTGTCCTTCTTTGCGTGGCGGTATCCTATCTTTCTACGAGAAAGATATTAAGAGAAAACCCGGCGAGAATTCTTTTGCCTGAGGCACCGAAATATGATTCTGTGGGGGTGATGGAAAAGAGCAGATTCTGGAAGGAGCTCAGGTTCGCATCAAGATGGAATATCAGGGATGTCCGAAGAAACTGGCTGAGGACGGCTGTAAGTGTTGCCGGTATCCTGGTATGCAGCATGCTGATATTCATGTCGCTGGGATTTTACGAGGCGCTTGAGAACCAGTCCGGCTGGATGTATGACGAGATATTCAGGGGTAATTATCAGATCGTCTTTAAGGATGATGTGCCTTACGGGACGGTATATGAATTTGCCAATGAATATCAGGGTCAGATGGCACAGGTTTCAAGCATTACACTTTTTAATGACAAGGAACAGAGTGTAAGAGAAATGACTGTCCTGGATAAGGGGACAATTTTTCTGCCCCAGGGAGAGGAGCTTGAACAGATTGAGATCCCCGAAAGCGGCGTAATGCTGACATCAAGGCTTGTGGACTTCTATGGTATAAAAACAGGAGAAAAGATAAGCTGGAAGCTCCCCGGCAGCAGCAGGGTTTACACGTCGCCGGTGGTGAAGATATGCCGCGTCGCCAGCGGACAGGGTATTATCATGAGCAGAAGCGCCTGGGAAGAACTGGGTGGAGATTTTGCACCGGGGCTTGTTTTCACAAGGATGAGTGTTCCGAAAGATATAAAGACAAAAAGACCTGAAGTGGCTTCCGCCAGCAGCAGGGAAATGCTTGTCGAGCTATTGCAGAATTCAAATGAAGTGTCATATACGATATCCTATATTACTGCTGCTATCGCGATAGTCATGGGAGTCGTTGTTTTATATAATCTGGGCGTTCTCTCCTATGTGGAGAAGACCAGGGAGATTGCCACTTTGAAAGTGCTTGGTTTTCATACCGGCAACATCAGGTTTATCCTTTTACAGCAGTCTCTTGTAATCACCACATTGGGAGCTGTTCTGGGTGTCCCCTTCGGGATCATCATGCTGAATAACCTGGCGGATATGGTCATGAGTATATACTATGACATGGTGGTATCACCTTCGGCATTTGTGTACCTGGGCTCAATCCTTGGAACTTTCCTGGTTTCAGTACTGGTTAACGTATATGTATCATCAAAGGTTAAGACTATTGATATGGTCGAGGCTCTTAAGAGCAGGGAGTGAATAAAGTTGTTTAAAATGAAATACGTGGAGCAGAAGAACAGAGTATTAAGCTTTGTAAAGAATCAGAAAAAGACATAAAATAGTATAGATAAGGGAGGTTTACCATGTATACAGCCAGTGAAAACAGATATGAAAAGATGCAGTACAACCGCTGCGGAAACAGCGGTCTTAAGCTGCCGGCGGTCTCTCTCGGACTTTGGCACAACTTCGGTGATACAGGGAATTATGAGAATATGAAGCAGATGTGCTTTACTGCTTTTGACAACGGTATCACGCATTTTGATCTTGCCAATAACTACGGACCTGCAGAGGGCAGTGCCGAGAAGAACTTCGGCAAGATCTTAAAAGAGGATATGGCTTCATACAGAGATGAGATGATAATTTCAACCAAGGCGGGCTACTACATGTGGCCGGGACCTTACGGCGACTGGGGAAGCAGAAAGTACCTCATCGCAAGTCTCGATCAGTCACTTCAGAGAATGGGCCTTGAGTATGTTGATATCTTCTACCATCACAGACCCGACCCTGAGACACCTCTCGAGGAGACAATGGAAGCACTTGCGCAGATTGTCAGAAGCGGAAAGGCACTCTACGCCGGCATTTCCAACTACGACGGCCCCAGACTTGAGAAGGCAACAGCTATCCTCACTGATCTCCATGTTCCTTTCGTTATCAACCAGAACCGCTACAACATCTTTGACAGAACCATCGAGAAGAACGGTCTTAAGGAGAAGGCAAAAGAGCTGAACAAGGGTATCATCTGCTTCTCACCTCTTGGGCAGGGCCTTTTATCAGACAGATACCTTAATGGAATTCCCGAGGACAGCAGAGTCCGCACAGACGGAAGATTCCTTCAGGAGAAGAGGATCAATGAGGAAGTTCTTGCCAGGGTAAGAGCCCTTAATGACATCGCTGCCAAGCGCGGACAGACTCTTGCTGAGATGGCACTTGCATGGATCCTTAAAGACGGATATGTCACATCAGTTCTTGTTGGGGCATCCAGGCCTTCACAGATCCTTGATAACATCAAGGCAATTGAAAACACCACGTTCTCAGAGGAAGAGTTAAAAGAGATTGACAGAATATCATTGGCTTGATAAAGGTTCGCAGTTCTTTTGCTTTGACACAGCGGCCGGTAAGGAGCAGTGATTCAGGATCCATCTCTTAGCATGTACGAATATTTGCCGTAATTTCCAACCAGTGTAACATTTCTGCCCTTGGTGAGTTCTCTGTAGACCGCCTTCATGATGTGATCCATTTTGACTTTATCGCACTCTGACGCAGCGTAGAAGACAGAATTGAGTACAATATTCTTGATGTCGCCTCCGGAGAACTCAAAGGTCTCGGCAAGGTATTCAAAATCAATGCCATCATCAAGAGGCACATCCCGGCCAAAGGCTTCGCGCCAGATTCCTTCCCGCGTCTTTGGTCCGGGAAGTGCGAAATGTACGACGTATCTTATCCTTCTCATGAAGGCGCTGTCTATGTTCTGAAGGTTGTTGGTGGCAAGAATAACAATACCGTCATATTCCTCAATCCTCTGAAGGATAAAAGAAATCTCGGTATTGGCGTACTTGTCATGTGAATCTTTGACATCGCTTCTTTTGGCCATAACAGCGTCAGCCTCGTCAAAGAACAGTATCATATTGCTCTTTTCTGCTTTGGTGAAGACTTCCTCAAGACGCTTTTCTGTCTCACCGATGTATTTGTCCGCGATCTGGGACAGGTCCACCTTGTAAAGCTCAAGTCCAAGCCTGCTTGCCAGGGCATGAACAGCCATGGTCTTACCGGTTCCGGGAGGCCCTGCAAGTATTACGGATATGCATTTGCCGTAAGCATATCTCTCCTTCAGTTTCCAGTCATCAAAGACCTTGCCTCTTAACGTCACCTGATTGCAGATATCTTCAAGGACTGCTCTGTTCCTGTCGTCCACTTTGAGATCTTCCATGGTGTATCCGGGAGCCACCCATTTGACATTGTCGTATCTGCCGTCGTCAAGTATCTCGTAGCAGATCCTGCATATATCTCTCTCGCTCAGATCTTCGCCCAGATAGTCCAGGGTTTCTGTTTCAGTACATACTCTTTTGATCTGACCTGCCTTCAGCTTCATTTTGGATGCAAGTGACCCCGCCATCTCCTTGTACTTGTCCGGGAGAAGACCTCTCCACTGCATGAAGGCCGCGGTCTCACTGCCAGGGATCCTTAAGGAGATATAGCGTTCTTTAATAAGAGGCTTTAATTTGACCTTAAGGTCAGCAGTTATAAGCAGTGGCAAAAGACTGTTTTCTCTGTACAGATCATGAATCTGACCTATGATAAGGTCGGTTTCAGCGTTCTGGGTAACATTTCTAAGGCACAGGGCTCTTGACTCAAGAGCACAGCTTCGTACGATGTGCCTGATGCATTCTTCCGGCCTGTCGGACTTGAGAATACTGCCAAAATCTGCCACTATAAGCGGAAGGCCTGATCTGTCACATACGGCCTTAAGTGCAGTGAATCTGCCGCTTTCCTTGTCTCCTTCAACGAGGACGGAAAAGAGCTGTTCCCGGTTCCAGAGATCATCTATTTTTGCTGTCAGATCTTCAATCTCTGTATCAAACCCATAGACCTCAGTGTCAAGCTGTCCGGGGTTAAATCTCTGAGAGTATTTGTCATCGAGATCCGCGTCGTCTGCGCCTGAAAGAAAAGACAAAAGATAGGGATCTGCCTGCCAGCTCTGAGCATATACTTCTGTGTTCTGCCTTCCTGATCTCTCAAGTAGAAACTCAGCTGACTTAAGTGCATCCTGCATAGGAAGTAGTGCCTCCGACAGCTCCTCATATTCAGAGGTCAGGGCAGCAGTGAACAGAGTAACACCCTTGTCGTTGCCGGGGGAGAGCATATTCATGAGTTCCACGGACTGCGGTTCGATTACCCTTAACATGGTGAGCTCAATAAGAGCGAGCGCGATCTCGGATTTGCTGTTGGCGGCAAGAAAATGAAGCCTGCCGGCGAGATGACTGCTTACGCCATCGCCTCTTATAAGTGATGCAAATTCCGCATCGTCTATCAGCTCAGATGTTACATCGCTCATCAGCAGATATCCGTACTTTTCTTTTTCTTCGTCACTGAGCCTTTCGTATATAACTCTGGATAAGCGCATAGCACCGAGCTCTGCTAAGATTTTTGCTCCGTTTTCGTCCATGGTTACCTCTGTTATGATATTTTCTGGTCTTCCTCAGGATTAGCCTGCTGTTCCTGATTCTCACCTCGAACCTGAGTCACAATATCTTTCATGTTTTGCAGGATTTCATCGATCAGATCAAGGTTATTCTGTCTCATTTCCGGATCTGTCTTTCCGCTTTCTTTGGCCTTTAAGTAAATGTCTCTGAGTCTTGTGCGCCTTTGTTCGTAATCAGGTGCTGAAGGATCAAGTTTCCACGTGGACTGATACTGGGAAGCAAGCCTTCCATGTCCGGTTGCAAAAAGAATTCCGTTGAGCAGAAGCTTTCCTATCTGTTCGGTAGTTAAAAAGGTCCTGTTCTCAACAAATTTCTCGACATAGCGGAAAATGTTCTGAGCGTTTTCTTTCTTTGTGATCTCTCTTATCTCCAGAAGAGTTCTGTTTGTCGCTCTTACAGTGCCAAGTCCTCTGTTAGTTGTTTTTACAAGGTTACCCTTTCCGAGAGCTATCAGCAGCAGATTGCCAATGGGTCTGAGGTTGTCGGAATAACTGTTGTTATCACTGAAGAGAACAGTATCACTGATTGAAGTCGCACCGGAGTTTTTGGCTGCTGCCTCCTCTTCTGACAACTTGGAGGTCGCATAGTTGACTTCATAGTCAGTGTAATCGGCAATAGTTTTTTCACCGGGCGGGCTGTTGGTGATGAGTTCTCTTCCGATTGCTTCCAGCTGCAGCAGATATCTGGTGATCTTGGGATGTCTCTTGCCTGTATTGAACACAACTGCCTGCCTGATGCGGGTATTTATCATTGCAATTGCCTGTTCGAGGTTGTTGGGAACCCTGTTGGCATCAGGGATTCCGCCGTTACCTTCCCGGGCAAAACAGGCATTAAATATAGTAGTGTAGGCATCGTTGCTTATAACTTTAAGGAGAGCGTCAAATTCGGGGTACTTACTGAGATTTATACCATCCTTCTCTGCTCCGAACTTTGCCTTGGCATAAAAGTCAAATAAAAGCTGGCCTTTTTTGGTAGAGGTATCTGAGACTTTGCCTTGAAGGGCGTTGGCAAAAAATATCCTCGTTCCGTTGCTCATCTCACCTCTTTCTGCGGCAAGACGAAGATTCTTGTAGGCAACCATAGGACCTAAGATTGAATCGTGGAACTGACTTGGAAGCACAGCCCCTGCTTTTTTGGCCATGAAAATGACAAAGTCATTGCAGTTATATGTAAGAAGGTTGTACTTGCCGCTAAAGCCCTCCGGATTGACCTGGGCTTTGGTAAAAAAGCGCCAGATCGGATTGGTATCCTTAGCAGCTTGGATATTACTGTTTGTCGCTTCGATTGCTCTTATGGTGTTATTAAGACCTTCAATGGTTATAGGTGTCTCCGAAGAACCATCTGTAAGATTCCACGATTCATTGTTTATCTTGCCGTAGTTGGCAGGACCTGAACCGCTTCCGAATCCTACACCGATACGTTTCCTCATGATGAAACCGGTCTCAGGGTCGAGTCTTGAATATCTGAGTCCCATGTAACTGTGCATTCCTATACCGCGGAAGAACGCACTGCTCTCAAATACAGGAGCCCTGTTTACGGGTTCGTTGTAGGGCCTTTCAAAATCTCGAAGGAAGCTCCCTTTTGAGGGAAGATCAGTGAGATAAGATGCGGCATCATTCTGGGCACGCCATGGTCCGGAAATGCCGCCGACAGCTGCCTGGGTTATCTCATTGTTGTTCTCTTCCCGCTCATTGATGTTATTGACATCATTACCGTTTTCTTCAATGATGTCATTACCGCCGTTAACTTCATCCTCTTCGTTTCTGATGAGGTCTTCTTCCGGGTGGGGATTGGGCTCTGCGGTACGGCCTATGCCAAAGATCCTGGAGAAAAAAGAAAAGAATCCTCCCCTTCTTCTTTCGGGAGGCCTGACACCGGTATTTAAGGGCCTGTCCTGTTCATCGTTTTCTATTATGTTGTCCTGATATAAAGAGTTATTGACTTTGATATCTGTCTTCGTATCAGTATTGTTCTTTGCTGCAATCTTTGGTTTGGGTGGCATAAAAACCTCATGTTGTGGTAAGCAACGTCTATATCCGATGCAAGATCAATTAGTAACTCATATTTAATTATACTTCAAAGAGTGTATCTTTTCTCTAAATTTTGTAATCTAACAATGAAATATGTGTATGATAATAGTAAAATAGGATTTGAATCATAACATTGGAAGTGGTAAAGAAATACGGCTGGGAGTTCATCTTTATCGGCGCCAATATCGATGCGTATGCTGAGGCACAGAAGTACGGAATCCGCAGGGACAGGGCAGTTAACTATGTAAGTGTAAAATTGTATATGTTGGATCATGTATATCAAAGAGGTGGCATTATGTTTTTTAAGAAAAAAACTGCAAAGAAAACCTATGATAAAGATAACAGGCGTCCAGTGATAAAGGCCAGCATATGCAATGGCGAGCAGGTCGCGGGATTTCAGGACATCCATACAGGGGCATTTGAGGAAGTTATGCTCATAAGAAGTCGCGACGACCTTGCAGAGTTTATGAGCACATATGGAATTGAAGATAAGATAGAGAAGATTTATTAAAGCCTGGAGTCACGCATTGCAATTAGGATAACACACACGTTCTCAGTGTCCGCCTTATTGGACACCTGAAAATGCATAATTTTACCATAGGAACCACAGAAACAGTATTGCATTTTTAGGAGGGCGTTATGATTCAGCATATAAACATCGATTATACAGCAAACCAGAACATTACATTTGGACTCATTGGCAGAGGCATACTTGGCAGTAACAGAAACCTTAAGGATCTGTCTGATCACACAGTAATCATTGTAGCAGATGAGGTCATGGATGAATCTGTAATAAAAGAGACTGCAGAGGTGATACTTATAAGAGGCTGCAAGAATGTGGCTTTCTGCGGTGATGCAGCAGAGGAGCTTCGCACCGTTTTTAGTAACAAGGACCTTGAGATCAACGGATATGAGGACTTCGCGGTTATGTGGGGAATCGAAGATGTCGGAGCCCTTGCGGATGAAGTATCGGTTTGCTGGAATGAGGTACTTATACTCTGCAGCAGCATGCCTCTTGTAAGAGAATGCAGGGAGTCACTTAAAGAAGCATTATTTAACTATAATTTCAAGTGCTCAGAAAGGAAGAGTATAGTATGAATAAAGTAAAGGTTGTTTTTTGGAGCGGAACAGGAAATACCGAAGCCATGGCAGCGGCAAAAAGATTGCCCTTTTTGGTTCATATGGCTGGGGTGACGGCCAGTGGATGAGAGACTGGCAGGACAGGCTTATAGCCGGTGGTGCAACTATTAGCGGAGGCGAAGGTGTGATCGCCAACAGTACCCCCCGGTGATGAAGCAATCACCCAATGTGAAGAACTTGGAAGGCTGCTTGCACAGGCATAATGTTATTATAAAAACGCCCGGGGGACTCATCTGTCCTTCGGGCTTTTTTGAAAACAGCATGGAACAGCTGCAATCACAGCAGCGGCTTTGTGTGGTAAAATGATGCAAAAGGCCGTTATGAAGGAGCTTTTTTATGTGCGGAAGATATTTTTTTGATGGTGAGACTGCAGAGGCGGTCTCAGAAGAGCTTGATATTGATACACAATCCGTTTCGATGTGTTTGGGGGATATCACTCCTGCAATGAGCCCGATGGTGCTTTCGGCAGCAGACGAGGAATCCGGGATATGCATTCGCAACATGTTTTGGGGCATCTCGGGCAAAGACAAGAAAATGATCATTAATGCCAGAGCCGAATCGGTTCAGAATAAGGCTATGTTTTCGGATGCCTTTAAAGCCAGACGGCTCATTATTCCGGCAGCGGGATTCTACGAATGGGATAATGACGGAAGTAAAGTCACCTTTTTCAGAAAAGACAAGGTGCCGATTTATCTTGCCGGGCTCTATCTGCTTTCTGACAACAGGGACTCTTTTGCGATATTGACAACTGCGGCCAATGAATCCATGATTAAGGTCCATGACCGCATGCCTTTATTGATAGAAAGACAGTATGTTAAAGACTGGCTGCATAGCAGCAGTGGTGCAAAGAAAATGCTGTCAGAAAAGATGCCGTTACTGGAGAGCCGGCAGGAATATGAACAGCTCAGTCTGTTCTGAATTTCAGAGGAGTAAGCTTGATATGATGTCCGGCAAGGCAGACATTCTAAAAAACTCATCAGCAGTGCCAAGAAGGTAGAAAAGGCTGCAGCAAAGGTAGAGAAAAAAGCTAATGTTGATGGATAAAAATCTGATATTCGCAGTATTTGCGACTGGTGGAGACATCAGCCGCTTTTTTTGTGCGTTTTGAAAGTGAATGATAAAATGGGTAAAAGGGTGTTATAGAATAAGTAACTTGAGAGGAATTAAAAGAGCAAAATGAAAAAACTAAAGATAACATTCAATTCTCCGGTGGTACTCGGATTTATATTCATAAGTCTGGCTGTTCTTGTGCTGGGAATTCTGACAGTGGGGAAGAGCAATGAACTTTTGTTTATGACATATCACTCTTCTCTTAGAGATCCCCTTACATATGTCAGATTTTTTACCCATGTACTTGGACACAGCGGGTGGGCGCATTATATAGGCAATGCCTCATATATCCTGCTTTTGGGGCCAATGCTGGAAGAAAAGTACGGGTCAAAAAGAATTATGCAGGTGATCATTATAACCGCCGCAGTCACAGGAGTGGTAAATTACCTTCTGTTCTGGAATGTTGCCCTGTGCGGGGCGAGCGGAGTGGTGTTTGCATTCATACTTCTGACATCATTTACCAGCTTTAAAAATGGAGAGATCCCACTGACATTTATTCTTGTGGCGATCGTGTTTATAGGGCAGCAGGTTTATGAAGGTGTGTTCCTGCAGGATGATATATCCAATCTGTCACATATTCTTGGCGGTATAGTCGGTTCTGTTGTCGGGTACAGACTAAACAGAAGATAAATGTGGTGCAAATAATGGATAAGCCGAATTTCAGAGATCTTAAAAAGCTCATCAAAGTCATAAATAAAACGAACAGTGCATTTAAGAGCATCTACAGTGACAGGCAGC
The DNA here is from genome assembly GCA_946546925.1 of uncultured Butyrivibrio sp. Lineage (GTDB taxonomy): Bacteria > Bacillota > Clostridia > Lachnospirales > Lachnospiraceae > Butyrivibrio. The sequence continues at coordinate 3,134 of CAMNOS010000034.1, read as the reverse complement.
TGCAGGAGAAGAACATCAAAACTCTCTGCGGCAGGCTGGCAGCCGGTGCTGCGAGGAAGGCGCTTTATGACATTTCCGTTGAAGAACTAAGGAAAGCCAAGGCCGGTATCAGGGTTCAGTCGCTGATAGATGCAGGTTACGATAATCTTGGACAGGTTGCGTCCATGACTGATTATGAGCTGCAGCCCATAGAAGGAATCGGTGAGAAGCAGTGCGAAGCAATAAAAGGCATCATCACAGAGTTTGCAAACACTCTCTCAAGTGGTGTCACTGTGCGGCTTAGTGCAGATACATGGGCAGATAGTGCTTCTGATAACCTTGAGCTGATCACCGAACTGGCCAATTACTTAAGAAGCGATCAGGTCAGGAAGGAGGCCGCAAGGCCCGCTGAGAACCTGGATCTTTTTGCTGCAGGAATTGCTCAGAGCGGGATGATACTTAATGGACTGCACTGGCTCTTTTCCTCAAAAGAACTGAAGCTTAAGACCATAAAGATGTCCAATGATATCTATGATTTCTGCAACAGCAGTTTTTTTGAAAAGCTTTTGCAGCTGATCGATACGTATCAGGCGGCTTCTCATACAAGCAAAGAAGATGCAGCAGAGGCGTTCAGAAAAAACAGTGCAGACTTCTATGCAGCCCTTGAGGCGGTTGGGAATGTAACCGGCAACAAGCCGTTTATCTATGACAGCATTCCTGCGCAGCTTGCTTCGGAGGTTGACGGCACAGAACTTAACCTTAACGGCTTTCTCGGGACACTTCGTGCGTATCAGGTGTTTGGCGCAAAGTATATTATCCACCAGAAGAAAGTGCTCCTGGGGGATGAGATGGGGCTTGGAAAGACCATACAGGCAATTGCTGCCATGTCACACATTGACAGCACCGAAAACGGTCGCAAATATTTCCTGATAGTCTGTCCTGCAAGTGTCCTTATCAACTGGGCAAGAGAAGTACATAAATTCAGCAGGATCAGCGCCTATATTGTGCATGGCCGGACGGGGGAGGATGCTTTCCAAAGCTGGCAGGAACATGGAGGAGCTGCAATTACCAATTATGAGAGCATTGGTAAGATAGTCGACCGGATTGATAACCACATGTCTCTGTCAATGCTCATCATTGATGAAGCACACTATATGAAGAACCCGGATGCCAAGAGGACAGCCTATATAAGGCGCCTCGACAACGAATCCGAGAGGATCCTTCTGATGACAGGAACACCTCTGGAAAACAGGGTTGATGAGATGTGCAATCTGATAGATTTTGTGCGGCCGGATATGACAGGGGAGGTCCGTTCTCTTGCGCATGTGAGCCATCTGCCAAAGTTCAGGGAGAGCCTTGCGCCGGTATATCTCAGACGGACGAGGCAGCAGGTGTTAAAAGAGCTTCCTTCAATTGCGCAGGAAGAGGAATGGTGCAGTCTGACAGAAACTGACCGCATCGCCTATATGGAGGCGGTCACAAGAGGGAGTTTCTCTGACATGAGAAGAGTCTCTTTTCTTCAGAGCGACATGAAAGAGTCCTCAAAGTGCCTGCGCCTCATGGAACTTTTAGATCAGGCTGCTGATGAGGGAAGAAAGGTGATCATATATTCTTTCTTCAGGGAAACGATCTCCAGGGTCAGTGAATTCATAGGAGATAGATGCGTCGGAGTTATAAGCGGGGATACTGAGGTTAGTTCCAGGCAGCTCATCGTTGATAAGTTTGGTGATGCCCCGGATGGGAGCGTGCTCGTAAGTCAGATCATTGCCGGGGGCGTCGGACTCAATATTCAGGCAGCCAGCATAGTGGTATTCTGCGAGCCCCAGATTAAGCCGTCGCTTGAGAGTCAGGCTCTTTCCAGAGTATACAGGATGGGGCAGGTGCGCAATGTCCTTGTATATCGCCTTCTTAGCCCGGACACGGTAGATGAAGATATGATGCTGATCCTCGAAGAAAAACAGACTGAGTTCGACAACTTTGCGGATGAATCAGCTGTGGCAGGGGCTTATGATAATATCATTGACAGGGAATGGATAAGCGGCGTGATTGAGAAGCAGAGGCAGAAATACCTTCCCATGGTGAAACAATAAAATACAAAGGAGATAAAAGATGGCAAAAGTATTATTACTGAATGGCAGTCCAAAGGCAGATGGCTGCACAGCTACAGCGTTAAATGAGATGATCGCTGTATTTGAAGAGGAAGGGATTGAGACAGAAATCGTTCAGGTAGGAAGGCTTGACATCAGAGGGTGCGTTTCCTGCGGCTCCTGTGAGACGAGCGGGAAATGCGTTTTTCATGATCTTGTAAACGAGGTCGCCGGAAAGTTTGAAGAGGCTGACGGACTTGTTGTGGGAAGCCCTGTTTATTACGGCTCCCCGAATGGAACGATCCTATCTTTTATGGACAGGCTATTTTACAGTACGCCTTTTTCCAAGCATATGAAGGTCGGTGCTGCTGTCGTGAGCTGCCGAAGAGGCGGGAACACGGCAAGTTTTGATGTGCTCAACAAATACTTCACGATAAGCGGAATGCCGGTGGCTTCAAGCACATACTGGAATCAGGTTCATGGCTTTACGGCTGAAGATGTGAAAAAAGATCTTGAAGGCCTGCAGACAATGAGGAATCTTGCAAGAAACATGTCCTTTATGATAAAGGCATTTGCAGATGCCGGGGAGAAATATGGACTGCCGATGGTCGAAAAAGATGCATTCACAAGCTTTCCGGATGGAAAATGAGATCCATTTGATGAGGTTTATTCTGCGCTTGCAGACATTCCGGAGGAGTGAAGAAAAATAGTATTGACAAAAAACTTTAGGACTTCTATACTTTAACCTAATAAACCGATGCGGAAGAGTGAGTAACCGATACGTGAGCATCCCAGCTAGTCGCAGATGGTGAGAGTGCGATATGCAGCGTAACGGCGAATGGACTTCCAAGGGCAAACAGAAAGGGCACAGCCTGAGTATGGGCGACGGGGCAGGCTCCCCGTTATCAAAGGGCAGCATATGTTAGTATGCGTTAAGTGGGCGTCTTGTACGCCAAGCAGGGTGGCACCGCAGATGATTATTTTATCTGTCCCGGCATTTTTAATAATGCATGGGGCAGATTTTTTTATTTATAGATTGGGATCTGCTCCAAAACACAGATTCTTAAG
>CAMNOS010000033.1 GCA_946546925.1 uncultured Butyrivibrio sp. | reverse complement strand
GATGTTGAGAAGATCCACGTATTCGACAAAGAGACAGAGCAGACAATCACAAACTAATATCGATTTTTTCACAAAGAGCTGTGCGAAAGCACAGCTCTTTTTATGGTATACTTGAATATAGAACTGTTCGAAATTACGCAAGGAGGGGATTGGAATGATATCTGCTCAGACAATCAAAACAAGCATTGAAGAACTGGGAGCCATAACAAAAGTAGAGCTCTGCGTCATGGACCTTACAGGAGATGTGGTCGCAGCTACCAGTGATAAGGATTTCCTTGATGTTTCCATAATAACCAGTTTTGCCAATTCCCCGGTGGATTCGCAGGTTATCGGAGATGTACATCTGTTTAAGGTGCTTGATGACGGAGAGGCTGCTTATGTGCTTCTTGCCAAGGGAGACTCAGAGCATGCATACATGGTTGGTAAGATCGGCGTCAGCCAGCTTCAGAGCCTGATACAGGCCTACAAAGAGAGGTTTGACAGGAATAATTTCTTCCAGAATCTTCTTCTTGATAATCTGCTCCTCATCGACGTATACAATAGGGCCAGGAAGCTCAAGATAGAAGTTACGGCTCCGAGAGTTATAATCCTTGTGGAGACGGGATCTGTAGGCGACAGTACGGCACAGGAGCTTCTTGGGGGAATGTACGGCAATCACTCCGGTGATTTTGTCACTGCGGTGGATGAGAACAGCGTGATTCTTATAAAGACTCTCTCAAAGGGTCAGCACTACTCAGAAGTTCAGAAAATTGCAAAAACGATCGTGGACATGATGAACACCGAGGCGATGCTTAACGTCAGGGTTGCTTACGGTGCAATCGTGGATGAGCTCAAAGATCTCTCCAAGTCTTTTAAGGAAGCCAAGATGGCCCTTGAGGTCGGAAGGATATTCTATGCGGAAAAGAAAGTAAATGCATACAACACACTCGGCATAGGAAGGCTTATATATCAGCTCCCCGAGAGCCTCTGCAGGATATTTATTGATGAGATATTCGGAGATAATGAGGTACCGGATGATCTTGATGAAGAGACGCTGAACACCATAAACAAGTTCTTTGATAACAACCTCAATGTATCAGAGACCTCGAGACAGCTGTTTGTACACAGAAACACACTTGTTTACAGGATTGAGAAACTGGAGAAGAGCTGTGGACTTGATGTGAGAAAGTTCGATGATGCCCTGACCTTCAAGATTGCCATGATGGTCATAAGCTATATGAAATACCTCGAAAAGAGCAAATAAAATGCGATCCTCTAAAGGATGCACGAGACTGCCCGGCAGGAACAGGCAACCTTACAACACATGGAAGGTTCTTCTTAGTGCTGCTTCGTTCCCGACCTGACACGGTTCGTAGATTCCCATTGCATAAGACCCGCTCCTGCACAAATGGACAACCACGTACACCCTTTACAAAACCGCTCTATTACTATACTTATTTTTGTGACAGTTGTCAAACTTATAATTGCTGTCCAAGAAGATCTGAAAGCGAAAAGCTGTCTATATATTCACTTACGACCTTATCGAGCCCCCTCCAGAAAGCAGCAGTTGAACACTTGCTGACCAGGGGGCATTCTATGTCTTCTGCACCGGAAGAACATTCCACTGAAGCCAGAGCAAGGGACCCTTCTACCGTCCGCAGGATATCTCCTACGTTGATCTCGGAAGGCGAAAGTGCCAGCCTGTGGCCGCCGTTACTGCCGCGCATGCTGTCCAGGTATCCGGCTTTACTCAGGGCTGAGACAATCTGCTCCATATACTTAAGGGCTATGTTCTGCCGTGCGGCTATATCCTTAAGTGCTATATATTCTCCGTTGTTGTGCAGCCCTAAGTCTACCATTATCCTCAAGGCATATCTGCCTTTTGTAGATATCTTCATTGTGTACCTCAATTAAAATATTTATAATAGAAATGAGTTGTAAAGATATAATAGCAAAATAGATTTTGAATTACTACCATAATGGTATGAATTATGAAAAAAGAGAAACTTTCTGAGGAAGAAAAGAAGGATATCAAATATATGAGGGCGGCTCTGGCCCAGGCAAGAAAGGCATACAAGCTCGGTGAAGTTCCGATCGGATGTGTCATCGTTTTTGAGGATAAGATCATCGGCCGCGGTTATAACAGGAGAAATACTGACAAAACCCCACTGGCTCACGCAGAGATAACCGCCATCAGAAAGGCCGGCAGATTCATGAAGGACTGGAGGCTTGAAGGGTGTAAGCTCTATGTCACTCTTGAGCCCTGCCAGATGTGCTCTGGCGCGATCGTACAGGCCAGGATACCTGAAGTGATAATGGCAGCGGAGAATCCCAAGGCGGGATGCGCGGGATCTGTCATGGATATTCTCAATAACCCTGACTTCAACCACCAGGTCAATGTAAAAAAGGGTGTTCTTAAGGAAGAGTGCAGCGCTCTTCTCAAGGAATTTTTTGTTGAACTGAGGATAAGGAATAAAGCTGAAAAAGAGCAGAAAGGGAATTCCTAAGTGAAGAAGAGAGTCTTTTCCATATTTCTTGCTGTGCTACTTTGTATAACAACTGCTTCCTGCACAAAGAGCTATCAGGAAGATGACATACGCACTGAAGCCATGAGCCGGATTGACTTCAGCGAAGAGCCTGTCACAATAACCTACCTCACTATCGGCGACAAGCCGACAAACGGAGAGACTGAGCGTGTTGTGGATGAGCTCAACAGGATCCTTGAGAAACGTCTGAATGCCAGACTTGATATATATTACATCGGATGGGCAGACTACCTTGAGAACTACAACAGAGCTGTCAGCGACCCGAATATGTCGGTCGATCTCATAGGGACTGCAACTGACTGGCTTGATGCATGGCCCAATGTGATAAACGGACATTTCCTTCCTCTTTCTGAGGACATGCTAAAGACTTACTGCGGCATCACATACACAAACATCAGCAAAGCTACCTGGAGAGACTGTTCCTATGATGGGAACATCTATTTTATACCGGAAAACGAATTTACACAGTGGACCAACCATGGCTTTGCCTACAGAGACGACATTGCAAGGGAAGCCGGACTGTATGAAGTCGCATCCTGGGAGGATCTCGACAAATATTTTGACTGTGTCGCCAGAAAGCATCCTGAGATGATCGCATGGGATGCGGATACAACTGATCCAATGCCAATCCTTGGTTATCTGATGAGCAGCATGAAATATGCACCGATCTATGAGCTCACCTCTTATGGCCTTTGGGGCGAAGATCAGGACAATCCCGGCAGGATAATATCACCCTACTATACAGGGAAACAGTTCATTGAATATGCCAAACTGATGAAATCCTGGAACGATAAAGGTGTATTCAGGACAGAGGGGATGGATATCGGTGACAATGAGGCTGAATTCTATGCTGGAGAATCATCGGTTCACCAGGATCAGACCCAGAATTATTTTTCTGTTATAAAGCCTCGTATGCAGGTTGAAATGCCTGACGTGAATATAAGATTCTTCTGGTTTGGCAAGGAAAGCGGGAATCTCATGAAGGTATCCAAGCTTCACGGTGCGATGGCGATATCCGCCTACTCCAGGAACCCGGAGAGGGCGCTGATGGTATATGATATGCTGCGCAACGATGAGGAGTGCTACAGACTGATCAGATACGGTATAGAGGGGAGGCAGTATGATGTGACTTCTCAGAATACCGTGGAGCAGCCAAACGGTTACAACGAGATTGAGGACAGCATCTTGACGAACTTCTGGTGGGGAAGGCGGGATGAGTATGAACTTCCGAATACAGCCTACGCCTGGGATGATTATTACGATCTTGTTAACAGCTATGAACATGTGGCTGTTCCATATCCCTGGGAGGGTATTCCTTTTTCAACACCGCTTATCAACAATGAACTCAAGGCGATTGTGCCGATCTGTGAGGAGTACCTTCCGGTCATTGCTTCCGGGCGATATGCGGGACCTGCAGAAGAAAAAGTGGCGGAATTCAGGGCAAGGCTTATGAATGCCGGGTTCGAAAGAATAACCGGGCAATTGCAGAGAATATATGACTCACAATAAAAAAGATCATACCACAGGTAGAGAATATGTGCTAAAATAGCGCCAATATAATTGTCAGAAATGAGAAGAAAAGGTTAGGAGGAGAAAATGGTAAGTACACTGGATAAAGGCTGTTATATTATTGACGGCAAAACTATAGTTCCGGATGAAGGAGACGTCAGAGAAAGACTTGGCTCAATGGGAATCTCCGAATCCGAGAGGGAGAGCGCAAAACAGAACACAATAGCTTATGGGATCCTAAAGAGCCATAACACATCCGGCAACATGGATAAGCTGTGCATTAAGTTTGACAAGCTTACATCCCATGACATCACCTATGTGGGAATTATTCAGACAGCCAGGGCTTCAGGCCTTGAGAAATTCCCTATTCCCTATGTCCTTACCAACTGCCACAACTCGCTCTGCGCAGTGGGCGGTACCATCAATGAAGATGATCACATGTTTGGACTTACTGCCGCGCAGAAGTACGGAGGAGTATACGTTCCGCCTCACCAGGCAGTAATACATCAGTTTGCAAGGGAGATGCTCAGCGTTTCCGGAGGAATGATACTTGGTTCTGATTCCCACACCAGATATGGTGCACTTGGAACTATGGCGATCGGCGAGGGTGGACCGGAACTTGTAAAGCAGCTCCTTGGCCAGACATATGATGTTGATATGCCTGGAGTAGTTGCCATCTATCTGGAGGGAAGCCCCAAGAAGGGAGTGGGTCCTCAGGATGTGGCACTGGCTATAATCGGCAAAGTGTTTGAGAGTGGTTACGTCAAGAACAAGGTTATGGAGTTTGTAGGTCCCGGTGTCAGGAACCTCAGTGCTGACTTCCGTATCGGAATCGACGTTATGACCACAGAGACAACCTGTCTGTCATCGATCTGGGAGACTGACGACGAGATAAAAGAGTACTATGAGATCCACAACAGGCCTGAAGATTATAAGGAACTTAAGCCCGGTAAAGTGGCTTATTATGACGGGCTTGTGAAGGTCGATCTTGATTCCCTGAACCCTATGATCGCAATGCCTTTCCATCCCAGCAACGTTTATGAGATAGATGAGGTCAACAGAAACGCCGCAGATATATTTGAGGAAGTTACAAAGCGTGCCAGGGTCAGCTTCGGAGACAAGGTTGAGTACAGCCTCAAGGATAAGATCAAGAACGGAAAAGTAGTTGTTGATCAGGGAATCATTGCAGGCTGTGCCGGCGGTGGTTTTGAGAACATCTGCGCAGCAGCTGATATATTGAAGGGCAGATTTATCGGAAACGACAGGTTTACTTTGAGCGTTTATCCTGCTTCCACACCTATTTTCATGGAGGTTGTCAAGAACGGCGCTGCCGCAGCAATACTGGAGTCCGGAGCGATATTAAAGACTGCTTTCTGCGGACCATGCTTTGGCGCTGGGGACACACCTGCCAACAACGCCTTCAGTATCAGGCACTCTACAAGGAACTTCCCCAACAGAGAGGGATCCAAAGTCCAGAACGGACAGGTGGCTTCCGTTGCGCTCATGGATGCGCGCTCAATTGCAGCAACTGCTGCCAACAAGGGAGTTCTTACACCTGCTACAGAATTCGATGGAGAATTCAATAAATACAAATATCACTTTGACAGTGAGATCTATAAGAACAGGGTATTTGATTCTAAGGGTCAGGCAGATCCTTCTGTTGAACTGCAGCTTGGTCCTAACATCAAGGACTGGCCTAAGATGTCGGCACTTCCTGAGAATCTCATCCTCAAGGTTGTTTCGGAGATACATGATCCCGTCACTACAACAGATGAACTGATTCCTTCGGGAGAGACTTCCTCATACAGATCCAATCCTCTTGGACTTGCCGAGTTTACGCTTTCAAGAAAGGATCCTATGTATGTCGGTCTTGCCAAGGAGGTCAGGGCAGCTCAGGAAGCCCTCGTGAGCGGAGAAGATCCCAAGGCAGCACTTCCGGAGCTTGAAGCAGTTATTGCTGCTGTAGAACAGCGGTTCTCTGACGCTGTATCTGATATAGGCTACGGCTCAACTATTTTTGCTGTAAAGCCCGGAGACGGATCCGCCAGAGAGCAGGCAGCTTCCTGCCAGAAGGTGCTAGGAGGCTGGGCGAATATTGCCTGCGAGTATGCAACCAAGCGCTACCGCTCAAACCTTATTAACTGGGGCATGCTTCCATTCATAATTGATGAGGGAGAGCTTCCTTTCAAAAACAGGGACTATCTCTTTATCCCCGGGATCAGGACTGCTGTAAAAGAGAAGGCCGGCGTAATCAGGGCATATGTGGTGAAATCCGGAAATCTTAAAGAATTTGATCTAAAGCTTGGTGATCTGACTGATGATGAGAGACAGATCATCCTTGATGGTTGTCTGATCAACTACAACCGCGTAAAATAAGAGTATGTTTTGTGACAGTATTATTAAAAAAAGAATAGCGGGCATTATCACATGCCTTATAACAGTGGGAAGCGTCGCGGGTTGCGGCGCTTCTTCTGCTGAAATACCTGCCGAGACAGCACAGGCTACGCCCCAGATTCTTTCTGAGGAGACGACGTATGAGGTATCGGTGCAGATTCCCGGAACGCTGGTAGACCAGATCGGTTATTCTGCTGAATCTGAAAAGACGGTGTTTTTTAAGGGCAGGAGTCTCCCTGAGAAATTCAGCGTATGTGACCTTGTGACGGGCGATGTAGTATATACAGCAAAGGCGGAATCGCCGGTTTACAATGAAGAGCTGTCTGTTTACGAGTGTGTCGGATATTTCAGCGATCTCAAGACTCCGGGTGATTACTATATCTATACGGATGAGCTTGGGGAGTCATACTCTTTTGCCATTAAAAAAGATGTATATGAAGATGCTTTTGGTGTCGCTGCCAGGAAATACTACATCAACAGGTGCGGCATAGCTCTGTCTGAGGGGTATGCAGGCAGTAGTGCTCGCAGTGCCTGTCACACTTCGTTGGCGCATCTTGAGGATAACACCTCTGTCAGCATTGATGTGTCGGGGGGATGGCATCTTGACGAGACTGCAAGGCGTGATGCGGCTATGGGCAGCAGAATTGCAGAGACACTTCTTCTGGCATATGAGATGAATCCGACTGCATTTGGAGATGCATCGGGCATTCCTGAGAGCGGCAACGGCATTCCGGATATCCTCGATGAAGTAAGATATGAGGCAGAGTGGCTTTTGAAGATGCAGGATCCCAAGACGGGAGGTGAGTACGGAGCTGCAGTTACGGATGGTGATAAGGCAGCAGACGTATTTTCTGCACCTGTGACCGTTACTAAGGTTTCCATGGACGCCACAATCTCCTTTGCAGCCATGATGGCAAGGTTTTCCTATTTCTACCGGGAGTATGACCAGGAATTTGCCACAACCACGCTGAGGGCAGCAGACAGGGCATTTACCTGCTTTATGAACAATCAGAAGGATACAGGGGATGCATCGGTTTTTAAGGCTGCTGTTTCTCTCTACAGGGCCACCGGTTCAGAGAGCTATCTGGGCGTCGTGGATGAGTTCTTTGCCAGAAGCGACTTTGAGGAACTCTTTGCAAAGGATGAGAATGCTCTTCTGGGTTCTGTGACGTATCTTACGATCAATCAGCAGGTTGACGTGGACAGGTGCACCTATCTGATGAAGCTGCTTATGAAGGCTTCAGAGGAGGTGGCACATAATGCCCCCGGGGCACTTTTTAATTCAGGGTACATTACTGATAAAAACGGTCTTACGGGAATGCTGTCCGATATGAGGATCCTTACGATCACGGACCATATAATCTATAACTACGAATATACGACGATAATCGAGAACCATATACACTATCTTGCAGGCATGAATCCTGAGGCTGTGAACTTTTTGACAGCAGATACCGGGAGAACCTTTGCCTCTGAGAACCTCTCGGGTGTAATGAACGATCCGGAGAGGAATGCGCTTTTGATATTCATGCTCAGCGTCCTGGAGCAGTAACGCATTTTTTGCCAATCAAAAGCCTCTTTTAGAATTTGCAACCGATAAAAGCAAGTGTTAATATATGGGTCATGAAAACAAACATAAACGGATTAAATATCAATTATATAGATGAGGGACAGGGGCCGCTTCTTATTATGCTTCACGGGTGGGGCTCCAATATAGAGCTCTTTTCGCAGGTCATTAACTTTACTAAGAAGAAGTATCACACCGTGGCCATGGATATGCCCGGATTCGGTAAGAGCGATGAGCCCGCAGAGCCCATGAATGTTGATGATTATGTGAACTTTGTCCTTGCGTTTATAAAGGCTCTTTTCCCCGAAGAAAAAGAGATCATCTTCCTCGGCCATTCCATGGGAGGAAGGATAATAATCAAGCTGTCCTCTGGCATCCATGACGGAAGGATCAGGGCGGATTTTGTGATACCTAGGGTGATCCTGACTGACTCGGCGGGAATAATGCCTGTAAGGACCAAGGCTCAGAAGAAGAGAACCGGAAGATATCGCTTTTATAAGAACTTCCTCAATAAGACAGGAATATCCAGGGCCTTTCCGGGAACGCTTGATGCACTTCAGAAGAAGTTTGGAAGTGCCGATTATGCTGCCGCTTCGCCTGTCATGAGGCAGAGTCTTGTAAAGGTTGTGAATGAGGACCTTGAACCTTACATGCCATCAGTTACGCAGCCGGCACTCCTCATCTGGGGAGATAAGGACACTGCAACGCCACTCTCTGACGGACAGAGGATGGAGAAACTGATGCCGGAGGCTGGACTTGCCGTGATCGAGGGGGCAGGTCACTACAGTTTTATTGACAACACATATCTGTACAACAAGATCCTGGGCAGCTTTTTGGGGATCGATTTCTGAGGAGTTTTATGTTTGCGTTAATAATAATGTATATAACACTGGCATGTTTTGCCATATTCGGTCTGAGATATCATACACATATGCTGCAGCTTTCAAGCTATCAGTTCCAGGGATATTTCAGGCATTTAAGAACAGATAAGAAGAGGATTGTGGGGCACATTGTGTTTATGCTCCTGTCTCTGGCAGAGTTCTTCAGGGGAGATGTTTCCGTAGTGATCCCCTCCGGAGCGCTGATCGGAATGTTTATCGTCTATATGACTCTTTTTATATCCTACTGGCCAAGAGAAGCCAAAAAGAAATTCGTCGTAACAGACAGGGTTAAGAGGCTTTTTATCACCTATGCTGTGCTCTCGGCGATAATTCTTTTCTGGCCGCTTCCGCTTCTTTCAGGTGGCAATCCGGATGATGAGAGATTCTTTATGGGGGCGACGATGGCTGTTGCCATGGCAGTGGTTTATACAGGCCTTCTTCCCCTTATTCCTGCTCTTGCCAATCTCATTAACAAGCCCATTGAGAACAGGATAAACAGATGGTTTATCGACGATGCGAGAAGAATGCTGAAAGAGCATCCCGGGCTCAGGATAATAGGCATAACCGGCAGCTTTGGAAAGACAAGTGTCAAATACTACCTGACAACTCTTTTGTCAGAGAGTTACAGCGTACTTATGACACCTGAGAGCTACAATACGCCAATGGGAATCGTAAGGACCATAAGAGAGCATCTGAAACCGACCCATGAGATCTTCGTCTGCGAGATGGGCGCAAGGCATCTGCATGATATCAAAGAGATAACAGACATCGTGGAGCCGGATGACGGCATTGTTACATCAATTGGCTATCAGCATCTTGAGACTTTCCACAGCCTTGAGAACATCATCAGCACCAAGTATGAGCTTCTGGATGCCGTTGCAGAAAAAGAAAAGCTGCAGGGCAGGGAAGCGGGCAGGCATCTTAAGTTTGTAAACGGCGACAATGAAATAATCAGAAAGAACATGAAGTACCCCGATGCGATAACCTATGGTTTGTCTGAAGGATGTGCCTACAGGGCGACGGATGTTGCGGTTACGGGTGCAGGTACCTCATTTGTTGTTACTACGCCTTCGGGAGAGAAGGCAGAATTTGCCACAAAGCTTGTTGGCAGACATAATGTTGAGAATATTGTAGGTGCCATTGCGGCAGCCAACAGCCTTGGAGTTCCCATGAACAAGCTCAGGATGGCGGTAAGACGCCTGCAGAGTGTTCCTCACAGGCTCGAGCTTACAAAGCACGGGAATGTTTCGATCCTCGATGATGCGTACAACTCCAATCCAAACGGAGCCAAAGTTGCACTTGAGACGCTCTCTTTGTTCGAAGGAAGCGTTAAGATACTGGTTACTCCGGGAATGGTGGAGCTTGGAGAAAAAGAAGCTGAGTACAACACTGAGTTTGGCAAGCAGGCAGCAGCTGTCTGCGATTACATTATCCTTGTGGGACAAAAGAACAGCGCCGACATCAAAAAGGGAGCTCTTGAGGGCAGCTTTGCCGAGGACAAGATCTTTATAAAGAGCACCTTCACAGAGGCGTCTTCACTTATGTATGAGATAGATGCGGGAAGAGAAAAGGTAATTCTTTTGGAGAATGATCTTCCCGATAACTACAAATAAAAAGATATGATGAAAGAAGGCAGATTATGAAGCTGAAAGTAGCAGTATTATTCGGAGGAAAGAGCACAGAGCACGAGATTTCAATTATCTCTGCAATACAGGCAATAGGCAGCATTGACAGGGAAAAATACGAAGTGATCCCTGTCTATATGACCAAGAATAACGACTATTACGTGGGTGAAGATATCGATAAGATTGAGGAATATACACATATTCCGGAGCTCCTTAAAAAGAGCACCCAGGTAATCTGGGTTAAAGAGGGCGACAGAGTAAGTCTCATTAGATACCCCATGAAGAAGTTTGGAAATAATACTATCACGCAGGTGGATGTGGCTTTCCCGATTGTGCATGGAACAAATGTGGAAGACGGGACACTGCAGGGGTTCCTTGCGACCCTTGGTCTTCCTGTTGTGGGATGCGACGTCCTCTCATCTGCTGTGGGAATGAATAAATATGTGATGAAAACAGTCCTTAAGGACAACGGAATTCCTGTACTTGACTGCAAGTGCTACACATGGAAGGACTATGAGGATGTGGAAGAGCTTGTCAACAGGATTGAGGCGACGTTCTCTTATCCTGTTATCATAAAGCCTCTTAACCTCGGTTCAAGTATCGGGATCAAGAAAGCTTCCGACAGAGAGGGGCTTCTGGAAGCGCTTGAACTTGGATTTGAGTTCTCCAAGAAGATTCTTGTGGAGCATGCAATCTCGGAGCTTAAAGAGATCAACTGTTCAGTCCTTGGTGACTATGAATCCGCTGAGGCATCGGAGTGCGAGGAGCCTGTGAACTCGGATGACATCCTCACTTTCGAAGATAAATACATCGGAGGAGCAAAGGGCGCAGCTAAAGGAGCCAAGAGCGGAGGTTCAAAGGGGATGGCTTCGCTTAAGCGCAAGATCCCTGCAGACATTACTCCGGAAATGCGCGACAGGATAAGAAAGATGGCAGTTGATGCCTTCATCTGCCTTGGATGTTCAGGAGTATCAAGAATTGATTTTATGATCGATATGGCGAGCGGAGAAGTATATCTCAACGAGATCAATACCATTCCCGGATCTCTTTCCTTCTATCTCTGGGAACCTCTTGGAATGAAATATACACATCTTCTTGATAACATGATCCAGCTCGCGCTCAAAGCGGACCGCGAGAACCACAAAGTAGTCTACTCCTTCGAGACCAACGTACTTGAGGGTGTACACCTTGGCGGCGGCGCTAAGGGAAGTAAGATGTAATCAGAACGGGGCGGCGAAAAGAGTGAAAGTGTCTGAAGAAGACAGGTACTCTTTTCACCGCCCCGTTATATTATTTACAGGGATTCGTTCTTAAGATAGGTCTCTTCCATGACCTTTTTGACGTAGAGGTCGATGTTTTTCTGATCCTCTTTGGAGAGGTCAGACATGAGGATGGGCTTGCAGTACTCGATCACCACGTGGGTGGAGTGAATGAAGGGCATGTGATTCTCCAATATGTCGCGGGAGTGGTTGATCACAACGGGAATTATGGGACAGCCGGATTTCTGTGCAATCTTAAAGCTTCCCTTGTGGAAATCAAGGAGAGGTTCTGAAGTCTTGTTGCGGGTGCCCTCAGGGTAAATGAATATTGATATTCCGTTTTTGACCTTGTCGATGGCTGAAAGAATCATCTCAAGGCCTTTTTTTATGTCCGAGCGGTCAAGGAACAGGCAGTCCATGAAGACCATCCATGTGCTGAGAGACGGAACCTTCAGGATCTCTTTTTTGGCAATAAAGCCTGTTATGCCGGGTACTCTTGGGTATGCAAGCACAATGTCGAAGATACTGCGGTGATTGCCCACATAGAGTACTGCAGAATCCTTGGGAACGTTCTCTTCGCCAATCACGGTTCTCTTAATGCCACTTATGAAGATCACAACGTTAAATGCCCAGCTTACAATGGCAAGAGATGCCTTCTTTTGGGCCATTGGGTTCTTCTTGCCGATGAGCCATAAAACGAGCTGGATCGGAAGAGAAATTATAAGAAATATAAAAACAAACAGGAATGCGAATATAGTACGTATCATATCGGTAGCCTTTCTTTTGCGGTAATAAAATTCCTTGCCTATTTTCTCACAGTTGCGTAAAAAATGGAAGTTCTATGGTAAAATTGAAAAGATATTGAGACAGTTGTATCTGTGGTGTCATCAATACTTATAAATATTACCCAGAAGAGGTATGGCTATGATAGTGATAAAAGGCGGATATATGCTGGATCCGGCTACAGGAACAGAAGGACGCAGGGACATTGTCATTGACGGACACATCATCAGGAAGATCTCTGCCTGCGGTAGCCTTTCGGAGGAAGAAACAGAAGGCGCAACTGTCATTGTGGCAGAGGGACTTAATGTTGCACCGGGTCTTGTAGATCCTCATGTGCATTTCAGGGATCCAGGATTCACATATAAAGAGGATATTGAGAGCGGCGCAAGGGCTGCGGCAAGAGGCGGTTTTACCAGTGTGATAATGATGGGCAATACAGAGCCCCACATGGACAACGCCGATACCATAAGGGATGTTCGAAGCCGCGGCCGGAAGACCGGTATAAATGTCTACACCTGCGGCAATGTCACCATGGGAATGCAGGGGAAAGAACTTGTTCCCATGGAGGAGCTTATAGAGGCGGGGGCTGTTCTTTTTACGGATGACGGCAAACCGATCACGGATGAAATGCTGATGGAATCTGCCTGCAAAAGAGCAGCCGGACTAAATAAAGTGATCTCTCTGCACGAGGAGGATCCCGCGTTTATAACCGACAATGGCATCAATGCCGGGGAAGTCGCAGCAAAGCTTGGTCTGGTGGGCTCGCCAAGAGAGGCGGAGATCTCCATGGTAAAAAGGGATGTGGAAATAGCAAGGCGCACAGGTGCAAGGCTCACAGTTCAGCACATAAGCAGCGCAGAGGCAGTTGAACTTGTACGAGAGGCCAAAAAGGAAGGGCTTCATATCTATGCGGAGGCCACACCGCACCATTTCACCCTTACGCAGGAAGCTGTTATAAAACATGGCAGCCTTGCCAAGATGAACCCGCCTCTGAGGCTTGAGTCCGACAGAGAGGCCATAATAGAGGGCATTAAGGATGGAACGATCGAAGTTATTGCAACTGACCATGCCCCTCACGCAAGGAGCGAAAAAGAAAAACCTCTGAGGGAGGCCCCAAGCGGCATAACAGGGCTTGAGACCGCGCTTTCCCTGGGGATAAGACAGCTCGTCAGGCCCGGGCATATTTCCCTTATGACACTTATGGAGAGGATGTCGACGGCGGCTGCAAGGATATATGAACTGGACGCAGGAAGCATACGCGAGGGCGCAAGAGCTGATCTTTGCATCTTTGCGCCGGATGAAGAGTGGGTGTTTGATAGCTCTTTTTCCAAATCGGACAATACTCCCTTCCTGGGAGAGAGACTTCCGGGGAAGGTATATGTTACAATCTGCAATGGAGAAATAGTTTACAAGGCGTAAGGAGATATCGGAATGTCAGACAAGATGAAAAAAGAAGCGAGGGTACTTGGGCAGAGGCTTTTGACAGACGGGATTTACGATCTGTGGCTGGAGACGCCGATCGCAATGGATGCACAGCCGGGGCAGTTTGTCGGGGTATACCCCGCGGGAAAGGCTACGCTTTTGCCAAGACCCATAAGTATCTGCGAGGTAGACAGAGAGAAGTCTGCCATAAGACTTGTGTACAGAGTCGTCGGAACAGGAACTGCGGAGTTTGCGCTTTATCAGGAGGATGACTACATGATGATCCTCGGACCATTAGGAAATGGATTCCCGCTTAGCGCTGTAGCAGGCAAAAGAGCTGTCGTCATGGGAGGCGGAATCGGAATACCGCCGCTTCTTGAGACGGCAAAGAGACTCTCGCTTCTTCAGGATAAGGACAGGCCGCTGGAAATAAGTGCTGTTCTTGGATACAGGGACAGCGATACCTTCCTTGCGGATGAGTTTAAGGAGTCTGCAGGGGTTTACGTGTCATCTGAGGATGGCAGTGTGGGGACAATGGGTAATGTTATCGATGCTCTTTCTGAGCAGAAGGTTCCCTGCGATGTGATCTTTGCCTGCGGTCCCATGCCGATGCTCAGAGGAATTAAGAAATATGCCATGGAGAGTGGCATAAAGGCATATCTGTCCCTTGAAGAGAGGATGGCCTGCGGAGTCGGTGCCTGCCTTGGATGTGTGTGCAGGACAAGCAGGGTGGACGAGCACTCACATGTGAAAAATGCAAGGATATGTACGGACGGTCCGGTTTTTGATGCGGATGATCTGGATATGTAAGCAAGCGGTCATCTGAATATGATACGAGTGGCAAGGAGAGATATATGAATACAGCAGTAGAGATAGCAGGGATAAGCTTCAAAAATCCGGTGATGACAGCCTCGGGCACTTTCGGATCCGGGATGGAATACAGCGATTTTGTTGATCTTAACAGACTGGGAGCAGTGGTTACCAAGGGCGTCGCCAATGTACCCTGGGAGGGCAATCCGGTGCCGAGAGTTGCAGAGGTATACGGCGGGATGCTGAATGCGATAGGCCTTCAGAACCCGGGAGTTGATGTCTTTGCCGGCAGGGACCTGAAGTTTTTGGAGAACTTCGACACAAGAGTTATAGTAAATGTCTGCGGAAAGACTGTGGAGGACTATCTGGAAGTTGTGGAGAGGCTCTCCGATGAAAAAAGAGTAGACATGCTGGAGATAAACGTATCATGCCCCAATGTCAAAGAGGGGGCAATCGCTTTTGGACAGAAAGCTGATGCTCTTTTCAACATAACAAAAGAGATCAAAAAGAAGGCAAGGCAGCCGGTTATAATGAAGCTGAGCCCGAATGTAACGAGCATCGCAGAGATGGCTAAGGCTGCGGAGGCAGCAGGTGCAGATGCCATATCCCTTATAAACACCATAACGGGTATGAAGATTGACATCTACAAGAGGAAATTTGTTCTTGCCAACAGGACCGGCGGAATGTCGGGACCGGCCATTAAACCCATAGCGGTGCGCATGGTCTATGAGGCTTCCCATGCTGTAAGCATCCCTGTAATAGGAATGGGTGGCATTGCAAATGCGGAAGATGCAATAGAATTCATAATGGCAGGCGCCACTGCCATAGCTGTCGGCGCGATGAACTTCCACAACCCCTACGCTACCGTGGAAGTCATCGAGGGTATAGAGAGATTCATGTCAGAACAGCACATTGAGAATATTTCAGACATCAGGGCAGTTCTGTGAAGCTTACGAAGATAGCAGTTCCTGTACAAGTAATAAAAAAGAGAGGAAGAGCCGTTGAAAGCTCTTCCTCTTTTGTTACTAGCAACTTAAAGTCAGGTTTCTACCTTCCCTGTCAGCTCGTCAAAGCCCTTCATTACCGCATCGAAAGTCTGCTTTGAGATCTCGGGCAGCTCGCCGCCCCAGGTCTTCTCAGCCTGCTTGTAGCCCTTTTCAAATGCGGAGCGCATCTGTTCAAGCTTGTCGGGATTGTCACCTGCAAGCGCTTTGGCAAAATCAAGAATTCGGTCTGAGGTCTGTTTTACACCCCAGTAGCCGTTTTCTGATATGTCTTCCTGCGCCTGTGCCTTGGTTGCTGCGTCTACGGTGAAATCACCCTTTGCAAGGAACTTCCAGATCGAGTCGTCCCCGTCTGAATTGGCAATGCCGTAGGTCTTGGCCTGCTTGCCCATCATCTTGTGGACTATGTCCAAAAGCTGTTGCTGGCGAAGCGCATCATCCGCCTTCAGCTGCTGGATGATCTTGGTCCTGTCGGACTCTTTGACCGGAACCTTGGCAGTGCTGTCCGATTTTTCATCGGATTTTTCGTAGACTGCAGCCGCTTCTGTTTTGACCTTTACTTCTTCGTCTTTTTTCTTGCTCTCCGCGGGAGCATTGACAGAGGAGGTATAGGCCGTTGCGATGTTGTTAGTAACCTCGGTAAGTCCGTTTACGCCCATATAGAACTCCTTTTCCGCGCAAGGTTATCTAAGTACCGCGCTGAAACGAAACTATAGTTTACCTAATCAACCTATCGGCAGAGTTTTCAAAAACTTTAGGGGTAAAATAAATTTTTATTATTTTTTTAGGACTTTTTTTCTTGTATTGAAAAGCTGTGAGTGAGAAGATTGTTTATATCAGTGTGAATGTTTAAAATGCGAGCATTGGAGCGGTTTTTACCTATGAAGATTACCAGAAAGGCTTATGCCAAGATCAATTTGGGACTTGATGTTATCGGAAAGCGGGATGACGGCTATCATCTTGTGAAGATGATCATGCAGAACGTGGATATATACGACACACTAACTTTCGAGGATACAAAGGACGGCGAGATCACCCTTATATCAGCAGATGACGGGGTCCCCACGGATGCCAGTAACCTCATCTGCAGGGCAGCGTTGCAGCTTAAAGAGACCTTTTCGGTAGATAAAGGTGTCCGAATCGAGCTGGAAAAGAGGATTCCGATTGCAGCGGGAATGGCAGGGGGAAGCACAGATGCGGCAGCAGCTTACCTTGCCCTCAATGAACTCTGGGGACTTTCTCTTTCAAAGGAAGATCTCTGCAGGATGGCTGTGAAACTCGGAGCAGACATTCCATACTGCATTGTGGGAGGAACGGCGCTCTCTGAGGGAATAGGAGAAGTGCTCAGTCCCGTGGATAATAAGGCTGAGTATCAGCTGGTTGTGGCCAAGCCTGACATTGCAGTGTCCACAGGCTGGGTATATACAGAGCTGGACAGTCATGAGATCAAGTCTCATCCAGATATCGATGGTGTAAAGAGCGCAATAGAAGCAGGCGATGTTCGAGGTATTTGTGAGAAGATAGGAAATGTGCTTGAGCCTGTGACTGTGTCGAAGTATCCGGTCATTACGGATATAGAGAAGCTCCTTGAGGACAACGGAGCTGTGAGAGCATTTATGACAGGAAGCGGGCCTACGGTATTTGCGGTATATGATGACAGCAAGAAGGCTGCAAAAGGGTATGAGGCTGTCAAAAGAAGCGGACTTGCAAGGCAGTTTTTTTTGACAAAGCCAATTGATCCCGGGCAGTAAAAAGGTGATATCATGAACAGAAATGTAGACATATTTGTCACCGGAATACACCAGAGGGAAGGGGAGCCCACAGAGAAGGTTGAGACGGTGGCCACAGGAATATATGAAGAACTTACGGACGGAAGCCGTATAGTTGAGTATGATGAGGAGCAGGAGGTATCGGGAGGTTCGATGAAAATCCACAACAGGGTGCAGATCGAACCCGACGGAAGGACCATGGAGATAGTCCGCGCGGGTGCGACTTCTTCAAAGCTGCTTTTCGGCGAGAGTGTAGAGTATGATACCGAGTATCTGACACCATACGGATCAATGCAGATGAAGGTTAAGACCAGCAGTTTTGACTTTAATACTCACGGAGAAGATGAGATGAGGGTCATGGCTGAATATGACCTTGAGATTGAGGGACAGGTGATGTCCCGGTCAATGATTGTTCTGGATATAAAAAATGCGGTGGCAAACTAAAATGCCACCGCATATTTTTTGTAATTATTTGACCATCTTGGCTCCGGCCTTTTCCTGTGCCTTGGCAACCAGATTCTTGAAGAATCCCTTCTTCTGCTCGGGCGCCTGAGTCTTGCCGCGAAGTCCCTTGACTTCTGTGACATAGATGCCGCTTACAGATGCCTTGACCTCTTTCTTGGTGGGTACGGAATCAAAGATCTTCTCATCGCAGATGAGACTCATAACTCTGTTGCCAACCCTTACCTTGAGGATGGGGAGCTTGGAACCGCGAAGGAGCTTGGGCGTCTGATCGATGACTGCCTGCGGAAGCCCTGCGTCCTTGAGCTTCATACGCTTTTTGTCGATGATAAGCATGGTGACAGTCTGCTTCATGGCCTCGAGCTGTTCCTGCTGCTCAGCCTGTTTCTTTTGTGCTCTTCTTCCGAGTATTATCAGTGCAACTACTGCTGCAACCAGTATTACCAGGACAACAATAAGTACAATTAATCCAGTTTTCAAAACGTAATCCTCCAATATCTAAAGTGCATTACCTATTCTAACATTCTTTGGGGGCTAAGGCAATAAAAATACTTTAATAAGAAGGAAGAGTGTGGTAGTATAAAAAATATTGTTTGAAGGAGTAATATTATGAAAAAGAAATACATTTTGTTTGCAGTATTTATGGCAACTGTTACTGTGCTCTCAGGCTGCACCAGGAAGACAGCACAGGATGAGGCTGCTACATCAGAGAGTACCGAGGCACCTGCAGAGGCTGCTGAAAGTGGCACTGATGTAGAGGAGTCTTCTTCATCCATCGATGTGTCAGGCCTTAAGACAACCACCCTTATGGATGTTGATCTGGACAAACTGGTTACCCTTGGAGAGTATAAGGGTATAGAAGTAGTTCTTTCTAAGAAGGAAGTTACGGATGAAGATGTGGAGAACAGCCTTAAGAGCAGTTATCAGTCCAATCCGCTGATGAAAGAGGTAACCGACAGGGCGATAGAAAACGGTGATACAGCCAACATCGACTTTGAAGGGAAATACGCGGATACAAAGGAAGCGTTTGACGGCGGTACTTCACAGGGATATGACTTAAAGATCGGATCCGGCTCTTTTATCCCCGGATTTGAGGATGGACTTATAGGAGTAAGCGCAGGAGAAACCGTAGACCTCAACCTGACATTCCCTGAGAATTATGGTTCCGCCAATCTTGCAGGCAAGGACGTTATCTTTACAGTCAAGGTCAACAGCATTAAGACTGCTGAGGAAGAGCCAACGGATGAATGGGTAGAAAGCCTTGGGCTTGAGGATGCCAAGACGCTTGATGAGTACAGGGCTCACCTGAGAGAAGAACTGGAGCAGGATGCTGAGGATCAGTACAATGAGGAACTCAGAAACACCGCGGTTTCACAGGTGGTTGATTCAGCTACTGTCGATAATGTTCCCGAAGAGCTTTACA
The DNA here is from genome assembly GCA_946546925.1 of uncultured Butyrivibrio sp. Classification (GTDB taxonomy): domain Bacteria; phylum Bacillota; class Clostridia; order Lachnospirales; family Lachnospiraceae; genus Butyrivibrio. The sequence goes on along the minus strand of CAMNOS010000033.1, from coordinate 2,355 downwards.
ACAGATATTTCGTAATGGTATACAATTCTGTAAGCAGCTATGTTCAGCAGATGCAGATGGCTTACGGAACACAGGTAACTGTTGAGCAGTATGTGGAGAATATCATGCAGAGCAACGGTATCTCCGGAACTGCAGAGGATTACCTGAGCGATGTGGCCAATCAGCAGACCAAGAGATGCATGGTTCTTCAGGCTGTTGCCAACAAGGAGGGAATCGAGATCCCTCAGGAGACAATTGATGAGCACATCCAGGAGGATTACGACTCATATTTTTACCAGAGCTATGACACGGTAGATGCTTACAAAGAAACTGTTATTTCAGAGGATTACAGAGAACAGATCATGGCCGAGAAGGTTGCGGACTTTATCGTTGAAAATGCAACTGTAAAGGCTGAGTGATAAGAAATATATTTGGAAGGGGATGAGTATATGGAATTAACAGACATCAGAGAGCTTTTTGAGAAGCAGGAAGACTTTATCGACAAGAAGGTCACCGTAGGCGGATGGATCAGGAATTCGCGCGATTCCAAGGTCGTGGGATTTATTGTATTAAATGACGGAACATATTTTAAGCCTCTTCAGGTAGTATACACAGATAAGCTTGCAAACTTTGGAGACATCACCAAGCTCAACGTCGGTGCCGCCATTATAGCTACAGGAACGATAATTGCCACACCCGAGGCCAAGCAGCCTTTTGAGATGCAGGCAGATACTATTGAGATAGAGGGACCTTCAACACCTGATTTCCCGCTTCAGCCCAAGAGACACAGCCTGGAGTTTTTGAGGACCATTCCTCATCTGCGTGCAAGGACCAACACTTTTGAGGCAGTATTCAGGGTTCGCTCCGTGGCTGCTTTTGCCATCCACTCATTCTTCCAGGAGAGAGGCTTTGTATATGTGCATACACCTCTCATCACAGGAAGCGACTGTGAGGGCGCAGGTGAGATGTTCCAGGTTACGACCATGGACCTCAACAACGTGCCAAGGACTGAGGATGGCGCTGTGGATTACACCAAGGATTTCTTCGGTAAACCTGTAAACCTTACCGTAAGTGGACAGCTCAATGTTGAGACTTACGCTTTTGCATTTAAGAACGTTTACACCTTTGGCCCCACCTTCAGAGCAGAGAACTCCAATACCACGAGACATGCGGCTGAGTTCTGGATGATCGAGCCCGAGATGTGCTTTGCGGACCTTAAGGATGACTGCGATACTGCAGAAGCCATGCTCAAATACGTTATCAATTATGTTCTCGAGCACTGCCCTGAGGAGATGGCATTCTTTAACGAGTTCATTGACAAAGGCCTCATAGAAAGACTTAAGAATGTTGCAGAGAGCGACTTCGGCAGGATTACATACACTGAAGCTGTAGAGCTTTTAGAGAAGCACAACGACAAGTTTGACTATAAGGTAAGCTGGGGATGCGATCTGCAGACTGAGCATGAGAGATACCTCACCGAGGAAATCTTCAAGAAGCCTGTATTTGTCACAGATTATCCCAAGGAGATCAAGGCCTTTTACATGAAGCTCAACGAGGATGGCAAGACTGTTGCTGCAGCTGACTGTCTCGTTCCCGGAATCGGAGAGATCGTAGGCGGAAGCCAGAGAGAAGATGATCTTGAGACCCTTGAGATGCGCATGGATGAACTTGGACTTAAGAAAGAGGACTACCAGTTCTATCTTGACCTCAGAAAGTACGGCAGCGTACGTCATGCGGGATTCGGACTTGGCTTTGAGAGATGTGTAATGTATCTGACAGGAATGGGCAACATCAGAGACGTTGAATCATTCCCGAGAACTGTCGGAAACTGTGAGCTTTAAGATACAGATAAGTGATACAGAATACCCATAGAAATGTCGGGTATTCTGTATTTTGCGTATATCATGATATAATGGACTGAGACTATCATTGCAAGGGGGGTATTGGTATGAGAAGATTTTTTTCTGTATTGGCCGTAATACTTTCCCTTGCCTTTTTTGTGAATATGCCTGTTTATACCTATGCCACCACCAGCGAGGAGCTTAAGGATGCCCAGAAGAAGCTGGAGGCAGAAAAGAAGGCGCTGGACAAGGAGAAGAAGGCCGCAGAGAACCAGAAGGCTGCAAGCCAGAATAAGCTCAACGAAGCCAACAGCCAGATAAGTGATACGTCAGAAGCCCTCGGAGAGACCAAGGAGGCTATCGACTCCACCCAGGCTGAGATTGTGGGACTGATGACGGATATTGAGCTCATCAAGGAAGATATAGCAGATAAGACCGCTCAGATAGAACAGACCAATGCTGAATACGAGGAGGCCAGGCACCAGGAAGAAACCCTGTATGAGGCCATGGTACAGAGAGTCAAGTTCATGTATGA
>CAMNOS010000032.1 GCA_946546925.1 uncultured Butyrivibrio sp. | reverse complement strand
CCCAGAATGGGAATAGAGATCAAGTACGGCGGAATGGGACCGATCCTGGGCGAAGAGAAAAAGAGCGAGATACTTAAGGAGCGCCCTCTTGAGGATGAGGTACCCGGCGCGGTGATACATCCCAATCCAAGCTATCAGATGCACAACCATTTTGAGGATATGCTTTCCCAGGAATCCGACGGTCAGATAAGTATGGCGATGGAGCCGCAGCCTGAGGTGGAGAAGCAGATCACAGGCCAGATCAGCATTGCAGAGTACCTCAGCAACTGGGAACTCTATAAGAAACAGCAGCAGCAAAAGCAGTTCGAGAAGGTCAAGCAGAAGGTTGCCGATGTCACGGGCGATATGTTCGCTGACTTTGATGAGAAGACCAAGGCCGGACTTCAGGAGAAGATTGAGAAGGCCATAAGCGATGCAATCAAGAATGACAGCTACAGGAAGGCATCCGGCCGTGGCGACTGGAGCCTGAAGCGCGATGATGTCATAAATGCTGCCGTTGAAGAGGTCATAGAAGAAAACTCAGTCGAAGAAGAACCTCAGTATGAAGAGTCATACGAAGAGGAACAGATCGCGGATACATCAGAAGAACTTATGGAAGAAGCACCTGTTGATGAGGCGCAGACAGAAGATACCCAGGCAGAAGAGGAGACCGACGAAGCAGCGACTGAGATCACTCAGGATACTGAGACTCTGGATGAAGTTCTTACCAGAGAGGCCGAAGAGGCTGCTGCGGGAATGAAGGAAGTCTACCCAGAGTCAGACACAACTGGCACAGAGACTGCAGATGCATCTGAAAGCCCTAAGCAGGAAGACGCCGGTGCAGCTGAGCCTTCCGATGAGGAAGAACCTGCAACAGATGCCGGTTCCAAAGAAGAGGAGCAGTCTGCAGAAACAGAAGATGCGGCTCAGGACGCAGAAGCAGAAACATCTGAAGGGCATGACGATTCCGAAGATGAGGGTGAGGCTGAAAGTGCAGAACCTGTAAAGGTACCCAAAGAGCAGAAAAAGAAAACTGCTGCCGCAGCAAGGAAGCATATCGGAAACAGAGAGCTTGAGGAGCGCGTAAGGACCATGACTCCTGAGGAGAAGGAGCTCTTTGGACCATATATACACCACAAGAAATCAAGGCGTCAGATCATCAAGGCAATTGATAATCTGAGCATGGATCCGTTCTCCGGCAATGCTATCGTAACCGGTGAGGAAGGCGCTGGAACAGTCAATCTGGCTAAGGGCCTGATGAAGGCCATGCAGGCGCAGGACGCCAACTTCAGTGGCAAGGTGGCCAAGATAACAGCCAACATCCTGAACAAGAGGAGTCCTGCCGGAATCTTTGACAAGCTGGCTAATGGTGCGCTCATCATTCAGAGGGCTGCAGATATGACACCGGAGACAGTGAGTTCCCTTCTCAAGCTCCTTCAGGAGGAGAACAAAGGTCTTGTAATTGTTCTTGAGGACACCAGGGAAGATATGGACAGATTCCTTGACCAGAACCCGTCACTAAGGCCCAGCTTCAATGCCCGCGTAGACATAGAGGCACTTGATGATGATTCGCTTGTGGCCTACGCAAGGCAGTATGCCCTCGAAAAAGGCTATGCTATCGACAACCTTGGAATACTTGCACTTCACACAAGGATCTCTGAGAGACAGACCTTAGACCACGACGTTACAGTATCCGAGGTAAAAGATATTGTGGACGATGCCATCTATTTTGCCGAGAAGAGAACAGTTGGTCACTTCTTTGACATTTTGCTGCATAAAAGGTACGATGATAATGATATGATTATTTTAAGAGAAAGCGACTTTATGCACGACTAAAAAACTTATTAGGGGGGCATTGATGAGCCAGAAGGTTTTTATATCCGAAGATGATGAGTATCTGTTCGGACAGGGAACCCACTACGATATTTATGATAAGCTTGGAGCACATCCATCAGAGGAGAAGGGTAAGAAGGGTTTCTTCTTTGCTGTGTGGGCGCCTAATGCAGCTGATGTACACGTAGTAGGTGATTTTAACGGATGGGATGAGAATGCCCATCAGATGAAGAGGACCAAGACAGGCAATATCTGGACTATCTTTATTCCGGGTGTGGGTATAGGTGAGCTTTACAAATATCTCATAACAACTCAGGACGGAAGGAAGATCTACAAGGCAGATCCGTATGCAAGCTATGCCGAGCTTCGTCCCGGCAATGCCTCAAGGACTGCGGATCTTGAGGGATTTAAGTGGTCTGATGAGAAGTGGTATGACAGCATAAGGGGCAAGGATCCCAATCGCCTGCCTCTTGCAATCTACGAGTGCCACATCGGATCATGGATGAAACATCCCGACGGAACTGAGGACGGTTTTTATACCTACAGGCAGTTTGCAGACAGAATCGTAGATTATCTCAAGGAGATGAAGTATACCCACATTGAGCTCATCGGTATCGCAGAGCATCCGTTTGACGGCTCATGGGGATATCAGGTTACGGGCTACTACGCTCCCACATCAAGGTATGGCGAGCCCAAGGACTTCATGTATCTTGTCAACAAGCTTCACAAGGCAGGTGTCGGCGTAATCCTCGACTGGGTACCCGCACACTTCTGTCCTGATGAATTTGGTCTTGCATGCTTTGACGGAACCTGCATCTATGAGCATCCGGACCCAAGGAAGGGTGAGCATCCTGACTGGGGAACCAAGATATTCAATCTTGAGAAGCCCGAAGTCAAGAACTTCCTTATTGCAAACGCACTTTACTGGATCCGCAAGTTCCATATAGACGGCCTCAGGGTAGACGCTGTTGCATCAATGCTTTATCTTGATTACGGCAAGAGAGACGGACAGTGGGTTCCCAACAAATACGGAGACAACAAGAATCTGGAGGCTATCGAGTTCTTTAAGCACTTCAACAGTGTTGTAAGGGGCTCATATCCTGAGGTTCTCACAATTGCAGAGGAGTCCACAGCATGGCCCAAGGTAACCGCTCCGCCGGAAGAGGACGGACTCGGATTTGCCTTTAAGTGGAACATGGGCTGGATGCATGACTTCTGTGAATACATGAAGCTGGATCCATACTTCAGGCAGGGCGCGCACTACATGATGACCTTTGCCATGAGCTACAACGATTCCGAGAATTATATTCTTCCGCTGTCACACGACGAGGTTGTACACCTCAAGTGCTCTATGGTTGAGAAGATGCCAGGATATCAGGTCGATAAGTATGCCAACCTCAGGGTTGGATACACATACATGTTCGGACACTCCGGCAAGAAGCTGCTGTTCATGGGACAGGACTTTGGACAGGAGAGAGAGTGGAGCGAGAAGCGTGAGCTTGACTGGTTCCTTCTTGAAAACAAGCTGAACAGGGGAATGAAGGACTACGTGGGTAAGCTCCTCGAGCTTTACCGCAAGTACCCTGCTCTTTACGAAGTGGACAACGACTGGGGCGGCTTCGAATGGATCAATGCCGACGACAAGGGCCGCAGCACCTACAGTTTCTACAGAAGGGCATCAAGCGGCAAGGACAACATTCTCTTTGTACTTAATATGACCCCTGTTGAGAGGAAGGGATTTATGGTGGGTGTTCCCTATGACGGAACATACATACACCTGCTTGACAGCGCCGAGGAGCAGTATGGCGGTATGGGAAGCAATATCCCTGCCAAGATCAAAGCGATCAAGGGGCTTTGTGACTACAAGAATTACAGCCTGACCTTTGACCTTCCGCCCTACGGAGCAGAGTTATTCCTCTTCCAGACTCCCAAACTAAAGAAAAAGAAATCATGAGCCGAAATAGAAGGTGATGGAGACAATCCATCACCTTCTTTTGTTCTGATTATTTCATAAAGAGGCGCAGAATGAACATTAACTTTCAGACTATTACCGGTCAAAAGACCAGCCAGGATCAGATTCTTTCAGGCACGGAGGCCAGAGAAAGGATGATGCCTGTGTCCTCTAAAGGAGTTCCGATCACAAACGCGGGTTATGCACTTGACATTGATGCGACAGGTTTTACGGATAATGCCTACGCAGGACATGCAAGAAGCGCAAAAGACATATCTGAAATGGCTCAGAATACCAACAGGGACGCTGAGCGTGATTTTATGGTGCTTTTGTCCAACACCCTGTCGGAGAAAGATTACGAAAAGGCCCTAAAAGACGGGTTTGATCTAAAAGACATAAACGGCAGCGAGGCTGTGACAATTGTAGATAGGATAAAGAGTGTTCTTCTTGAGTCGGGGGAAGTCATCGCAGGTTTCAATGATGACCTTTCGGTTGAAAAGCTTAAGAAGATCACAGGATCAGAGTCTTTTGCCAATGCTCTCAGGGAAGGCTTTAATGAGAACGACATCCCGCTTACGACAGAGAACGTCAGAGAGGCAAAGTCTGCGTATGACCAGATAAAAGACTTAAAGAGCCTTGACGATGGCGCTGTCGGGTTTATGGTGCAGAACGATATGGCACCCACTATTGAAAACATATACTTTGCTTCCCACAGCACAAACGGGAGTGGAGCCAGCGGCCGGGGGTTCTACGCCCAGGAGATGGGAGGATACTACGCCCAGAAGGCAGACAGCAGTGACTTAAAGAGCCTTGAACCACAGATTGAAAAGATAATAAAAGAGGCCGGGCTTGATCCTTCCGATGAAGATATCAAGGCCGATTCAAGGTGGATGATAACCAGGGGGATTCCCCTTACGGGTGATAATCTTCTGAGGGTCAGGAATATAAAGAGCGCCGAGATACCGCTGTCTGAGAATACGGGAGCAAGGGCGATCGCCGCAGCAATAGCAGACGGCAGGAAGGCTGTTGCGGCTGATCTTGCAGATCCAAGGTCAGATCTGCAGAAGGCAAAGGACATCTATGAGGACGTTAAGTCCATTACCGATGAAGACATAAAAGATACTATCGCAGCGAACAAGACCATAAGTATCAGCAATCTTAAAGCTGACTTTGGCGCCCCAAAGGCTGAAATTGCCGATGGGGATACAAGACTTATAGCAGCAAGACTGAGTCTTGAAGAAGTGCGCCTTAAGATGACGGTAAGTGCCAACAGGCAGCTTATTGACAGCGGATTTTCCATCGATACCGCTCCGATTGAGGAGCTTATTGAGAGATTAAAAAACACCCTTTCCATGGCGGGGGATGAGAGCGCCGGGGATGCAGTTGATGAGATTACCGGGGTGACACCTCAGAATTCCGGATTCATGGCAAGGTTTACCATGACAAGGATAGCTGTAATAGAGAGCGGTCCGGCAGATGTGGTAGGCGAGCTGTCGGATGAGCTTGAAAGCGCCAGCCTGATGCAGATAAGCAGAGCCAGTGAGAGCATGTCTATGAAATTCAGGATGGCAGGAGAGGGCTATGAGAAGCTTATGACTGCGCCTCGAGCCGATCTTGGAGACAGCATCAGAAAGGCCTTCAGAAACGTTGATGATATCCTTGAGGATCTTGGAAGCGAGATCACCGATGAGAACCGGCGTGCTGTCAGAATACTTGGCTACAACCGGATGGAAGTAAGTCCCGAGAACATCGAGAAGGTAAGGGCGTGGGATCAGAAGCTTCAGACCACTATTGACAGACTTAAGCCCGGAGCAGTCCTTGAGCTTATCCGTCAGGGCAAAAATCCTCTTGGCATGACAATAGAGCAGCTTTCAAGTGCTCTTGATGACAGCGAACACTCATCGGAAGACCGCGAAGGAAAGAGCGAAGAAAGGTATGCCAGGTTTTTGTATAAGCTTGAGCACAAGGGCGGCATTACTTCCGAAGAGAAGGCATCTTTTATCGGAATTTACAGACTGTTCCACACCTTAAAGACAACGGACTATCAGGCCATCGGATCTGTCCTTAAGACCGGAAGGAAGATGACTATAGGCAATCTTCTTGGTGCAACAAGGAGCCAGAAGACTTCAAGAAGAGGCATGGACTACACGATTGACGATGAGTTTGGAGGACTTTCGGCAAATGCTGACGAGTCTTATCTTCGCATCGACGAGCAGATAGAGACTGCCTTCAGATACTACAGGTCCAAGGCTGAGGTTGTATATGATAACTTAGAGCCCGAAAAGCTGATGGAGGCAAAGCCTTCGATGGATACACTCCTTCCCGAGCTTGCAGATGCGCTGAAAGAAGCAGACATTGACGAAGAGCTTGAGAAGTCTTTTGCAAAGAGCGAACTTGATAATATCAGAAGATGTGCCCAGCTCAAAGCTTCTGAGAGCGCAGCAAAAGAGCTGACTTCCATGGGGATTGAGCTTACATTCAATAACCTTGAAGCCTATATCTCGGAAAAAAGAGACAGAAGAAGCGGCAATACGATCTGGGAAAAAATGCGTGATATGGATGAGACAGATCTTTTGACCGACGCCCTCTCAGACGATGATTATGCAAAGACCTATGTAAAGGTTTTGGGCGAAATGTCCGATAAACTATCCAAAGAGCTGATGGATGAGAAAGATACTTATATTGATGTGAGAGTAATCTCTCTTTTACAGAAGCAGATCTCTGTGATGAAAAAAAGTGCAGAGAAAGACAGCTTTGAGGTGCCGGTTGAGATTGACGGTGACAGGATATCGATGAACGTGACACTAAAGAGCGATGAAAGAAACATTTCAAGGATGGACGCAGGAGTTCAGACTTTTGAATACGGATACCTCACCTTAAGCATTTATCTTGAGGGGGGAAGCGCAAAGGGAATGCTTACGACCACAAACGGAAGCGGCCCGGATGAGTCTGAATATCTTGAAAAAGTAAGACAGAGACTGTGCGAGAAGATAGAGGAGATGCTCCCGGAAGTTGGTGCATCAAAGGAGAACATACCGATCATCTATCGCGCACAGGGCGGGCCGGCCTCAGGGAGCGGCGCCGATACAAGAGCCAGGGAAGGCGAAGCACAGGTTAGAACCGATACAAGAACACTTTTAACAATGGCTAAGGCCTTTATTTGGGCGCTTTAAGGCGCAGTAAGGAAAGAGGTAGGCATGAAAGTAAATTATAATGTATCTGCGATGGTGGCAAACAACGCTCTTCAAAAGAACGACACTGCGTTGTCTGAGTCTTTGAAAAGACTTTCCAGCGGTCTTAAGATTGCAAATGCCAAGGACAACCCCTCGGGGCTTGCGATGTCAAGAAGGATGAATGCCCAGATCGAAGGACTGGGTGTTGCCGGTGATTCCTCCAACGACGGAATTTCAATTGTACAGATAGCAGACGGAAGTCTCTCGGAGATCCACGAGATCCTCCAGAGAATGAGTGAGCTTGCCATAAAAGCTGCAAGTGAAAGCCTTGTAGACAGCGACAGGGAGGCGATCCAGGCGGAGGCCCAGATGCTCAAGGGCGAGATTGAGAGAATGTCCGAGACCACGCAGTTCAACGGACAGAATATCCTCGATGGCTCCTTTGACTTAAAGGGCTATGCGACAGTTGGAAGCGATGGTAAGACGAACCCCAATGTAAAGGTTTTGTCATACTCGGATGAGATGGAGGCCGGCAACTACAGGGTGAGCGGCCTGGACCTCAGTTTTGTCAATCTTACAGGCTCAACGGGAGTTGACAAGAAGGCGATATTCTTTGAAGAAGGAAGCCAGTCCGGCATCAAGGTAGAAAGAGTTCTTGAGGACGGCTCTGTAGTTGACTACATGGCAAACGGAATGCAGGCCGTGATCAACGAGGATGTGCTTACATTAAAAGACAGCACGGGCAGGAAGCTCCAGCTTCAGATAGATGAGAACTTCAGCGGGACGGTCAACCTTGAGCTGACAGCCAGAGGTGCAATGACGATGCAGATCGGGGCCAACGAGGGACAGACGCTTGACATCAGGATACAGAAGATTTCGCTTTCAACCCTTGGCATCAATAACCTGGATCTGGCTAATGTCAGAGGTGCACAGGAGGGAATTGAGAGCATCAAAAATGCCATTAACGAGATAAGCAGTATAAGATCAAGACTTGGTGCTTACCAGAACAGGCTTGAGCATACAGTGAGCAATCTCGATGTGACGGTAGAGAACATGACATCTGCATATTCAAGGATCATGGATGTGGACATGGCTGAGGAGATGACCAATTACTCCACGCAGCAGGTCCTCTCCCAGGCGGGAGTTTCAATGTTGGCGCAGGCCAATGAGAGACCGTCCCAGGTACTGCAGCTTCTCCAGTAATTGTGAAGCGATGCGGTGTGACAAAAAGGAGAGAAGTATGACACTTGAAAAGAAGCAGGAGTATACACTTAAGATAACTCAGGCCAACAAGACACAGATGATCACGATACTCTACGAGATGGTGACTGACTACCTCACAGAAGCGGCTGACTCTATCGCTGCCGGCAGAAAGGATGAGGCTGAGCGGGCGCTTTTATGCGCAAGGAACTGCATCGATGAGCTGATCCACTCGGTAAACCTTGAGTATGAGCTGGGAAGAAACCTCTATCAGATATATATTTTCTCAAGAAAAGAGCTCCTTGCAGCGGGGATAAGCGGCAGTGAGAGCCGGGTAATGAGGGTTAAAAAGAACTTTTTGAAGCTGCGTGATGCATACAGGGAGCTGGAGAAACTCGATACCTCAGAAAAGCTCATGGACAATACCCAGCATGTATATGCAGGACTAACTTACGGGAAGCATGCCTTAAATGAGAGCATGACTGCATCTTCGAGTAACCGTGGCTTTACAGCGTGATGCATCTTAAGAAAATCTTAAGATATTAATTTTTGCGCATAAATCCCATTGTATTTCTTAATAATTTATCGATTTTTCAAAAAGGCGGAAGAATATTCTTTCGTCTTTTTTGTGATTTCATGGGATGGGCAAAGCACTTTTTACTTATAAAAGGAATTATGAATATTTGTCGGAATACCGCATTTTGCGACTCTTTACAAAGCACTTCCCATCTGTTATTTTCTTTTTGCGAGCTCGACAAAACAAAAGAAAGGGGTAGTTTTTATCAGAGCAGTTCTAATACTGTTCCTGGCGGTGGCAGTTTTCACGGACCTGTTCAGGGACAGGATATATAATGCCTGGGTTGTACCGGGACTTTTATGCGGGGTTACGACATCTCTTTTACAGGGACCCGAAAGGCTTACCGAGTCTGTGTCGGCAATGGGGGCAGCGCTTCTTATTCTGCTTCCGGTTTATTTCTTTAAAGGCATCGCCGGCGGCGATGTCAAGCTCCTTGTAGGGGCGGCATCTTATCTTTCTATGCAGGAGACAATATCCTGTATCGTGATTTCTTTTCTGATCGCAGGCATCATTTCAATCGCGATCCTGATCCTTAAAAGAAACAGACAAAAGACAATCCACTTCGCAGTGCCTGCACTTGCGAGCGTTTTATTTGTGGCGGGAGGAGTTTTATGAGCAACATGGTTTTAGCGGTTTTTGACAAGAGCAGTTTTTACTGCATGAGGCTTGCGGAATATCTCAGGAACAACATCAAGCTGACCTTTGATATCCAGGCCTTCACCCGGAAGGAAGAGTTCCTGAAGTTCTCTAAGGACAACCGGATACCTCTTCTGATCATCTCATCCGAGTGTCTTAAGGAGATGGAGAAAGACATGTCTCCTGACATGATGAAAAATGTGATCATTCTTGAGGAAGATCCGGGATATAAGGACAGCGGCGGCATCATGGGGGACGGAGCAGTCCACATCAGTAAGTTCCTGCCTGCCATGCGGATAGTGGAGACTGTGCTTGAACTGTGCGTTGAGAGAGCTGAGGACTTTACGGACCTCGGGATCAGGAGCGGGGCTGAAAAGTGCAGCGTGATAGGCTTCTACACACCGCTTTCGGGGAGCGGACAGACATCCCTTGCGGTTTTGATGGGCGAACAGCTCTCCGGGGAGGGAAAGAGCATCCTTCTTAGTTTTGAGAGCTTTTCATCCCTGACAAAGAGCTTCGGGCAGGAGACGCCGGAGGACATAACTGACCTCATGTACTACGCGGAATGCGAGAGGGACAAGTTCAGCCTGTACCTTGAAAGGATAAAGATAACAAAAAGCGGCCTTGATTACATAGCCCCCGCAAGGACTTCGATGCAGATCAGGGAACTGACGGGTGAGAAGATTAAGAATCTCATCAATCTTCTCTGGAGCGTGGGCGGATATGAGTATGTGCTCCTTGACCTCAAGGATTACCCGGAAGGCTTTTTTGAGATCCTTGGTCTGTGCGATGTGGTCTATACGATCGGGAGGAACAATTCAGCCGATCAGTACAGGATGGGCAAATATAACAAGGTGCTGTGTGAAAACGGCTACGAGTCGGTGATCAGCAGGACAGTTAAGTGCTTCTTCCCTGACGGCAGGAGCGGCCTCACATACAGAAGATACGTAAGGGAGCTTATAAGCGAAGGCCGGGAGGTGCAAAGTGTTGGAGCGTAAGCATGGCGCTTACAGGCAGCTTGTCAGGCAAAAGGTTGTTGAGAGTCTTGATTTTTCCAGGGAGATATCAGACGAAGAGATGTATGAGCTCATTGACAGACAGATTTCATCATGCCTTCGGAACACGGTTCTGTCCCTGGAGGATAAGAAGAAGCTTAGAAAAGAAGTGTTTCACTCCATAAGAAAACTTGATGTTCTGCAGGGGCTGCTCGATGACCCGTCCATTACAGAGATAATGGTAAACGGCACGGAGAACATTTTCATCGAGAAGAACGGAGTGATACAGGGCTCCGGAATCTCATTTGATTCAAAGCAAAAACTTGAGGATGTGGTTCAGCAGATCGTGGCGTCCTGTAACAGAGTAGTGAACGAGTCGAGTCCTATAGTGGATGCAAGACTCCCAAACGGCGCGAGGGTCAACATAGTGCTTCCGCCTGTGGGGCTTAATGACGGGCCGGTCATCACCATCAGGCGGTTTCCCGATGAGCCGATCACCATGGACAAACTCATCGGTTTCGGTTCTGTTTCCGAATATCTTAAAAGTTATATCGAAGTGCTTGTAAAGGCAGGCTATAACATCTTTATTTCCGGGGGCACCGGGTCAGGAAAGACCACCTTCTTAAATGCCCTGTCGGATTTTATTCCAAAAGATCAGAGAGTCATCACTATTGAAGACAATGCAGAGCTTCAGATAAAAGGGGTGCCCAACCTTGTCAGGATGGAAGCAAGGAATGCCAACGTTGAAGGCTGCAGGCCCATCACCATAAGGGACCTCATAAAGTCGTCGCTTCGAATGAGGCCTGACTGGCTGGTTGTGGGGGAGGTGAGGGGAGATGAGTGCGTTGACATGTTGCAGGCCATGAACACAGGCCACATGGCGATGTCAACAGGACACGCGAACAGCGCCCAGGATATGCTCTCAAGGATTGAAACCATGGTCCTGATGGGGGTTGAGATCCCTCTTATGGCTGTGAGGGGTCAGATAGCATCGGGAATAGACATTGTAATACATCTGGGAAGGCTCAGGGACAGGACCAGGAAGCTTTTGGAGATCTGTGAGATAGACAAGGAGATTGATGAAGTTACCGGAAGGATCAGGGTCAGAACTCTTTTCAGATTTGAGGAGACAGGGAGCGCAAAAGGAGAAAAAGTATGTGGGAAATGGAGGAAGATAAGTGATCTTAAAGAGACTCAAAAACTTGTGGCAGCAGGTCTCAGACTGCCGCCCTGTCCTGAGTGACTGGTCGCTTTTTGCGCAGGGACTTTTAATAAGCACACTGTTCGGGAGACTCTTTTACGATTCCTGGGCAGCAGCTCTTTTGCTGACGCCCGTTATACCGGTCTGGTTCGTCTACCAGAAGAAGAGACAGATTGAGAGAAACAGGCGTCTTGTGGGGATACAGTTTAAAGACCTTCTTTCTTCAGTGATGACAAGTCTTAAGGCTGGGTACGCACCTGAAAACGCTTTTCTGGAGGCTGAGCGCGACATGGAGCTTCTGTATGGGAAAAAGAGTCTTATCGTCAGCCATCTGGTGAGAATTAAAAAGGGGATAAAAAACAATGTGCCGCTTGAAAAACTGATCCTGAAGATGGGGAGGGATACGGGGAATGCGGATATTGCCGACTTTGCTGAAGTCTTCGCGGTGGCGAAAAAAAGCGGCGGCAACATGACCGAAATGATGACGGGAACAATTTCCGTCATATCCCAGAAGATGGATGTGGAGAAGGAGATAGATGTACTTATCAGTGCAAAGCGCATGGAAGCAAGGATCATGAACCTGGTCCCGTTTTTCATAATCTTTTATGTGAGTCTCACCAGCAAGGGATTTTTTGAACCGCTGTATCACAACCTCTTCGGGATCATCTTCATGACAGTGTGCGCGGGGCTGTATGTGTTCTCATATCTTTTGTCGGAAAGGATTGTGAATATTGATGTCTAGGCTTGTGTTTGTGTACATGTTATTGCCTGCAGCCATGGCAGTTTTATTTTTTCTTTCGAGAAAAACTGTCCTTCCCTCACAAATCGAGGATACGGGTATCAGCCGTGCATTTCTTAAGATATCACTGTATATCTACAGGATCGTCAGAAGGCGCAGCTTATTTTCGGGAGAGAGGATACGGATGTATCTTGGCACGCTCGGGCAGAAGAAAGATGTGGAGAGCCTCGAGACGGAGTACTTTATCAGGAAGATAAGCATAGTGCTTCTTATGGCAACTGCAGGAAGCGTCCTTTCCCTTGCGATGTGTCTTGGGAGCCTTTTCGGAGGCAGGATATCGGAGGAGGGAACGGTAAAGAGAAATTCATTTGGTGAAAGGGATTATGACCTTGAGCTTGTGGCCACTGATGAAGCCGGTGCGGAACTTGGAGAATATGAGCTTGAAGTCAGGACCAGGCAGTTTGAGAAAAGAGAACTGGAAGTGATGTTTGATGAGGCACTCGGCGAACTGGAAGGTGCGATTCTTGGCGACAATGAGAGCCCTGACGAAGTCCGCACAGACCTTGATCTGGTGGAAAGGATAGACGGATATCCCTTTGACATCAGATGGAAGGTTGACAACTACGAGGTGATGCACTTTGACGGGAAGCTCAAAGAGGAGAATATCCCGGAAGGCGGAACACCGGTCACTCTGACAGCAACTTTTTCATACGGCGAAGAGAGATGGCAGTATGTGTTTAATGTAAATGTCCTTCCAAAGATACTGAGTCCTGCGGAGCGAACCTTTAAGGAAGTGGAAAAGCTGCTGAAAAGCGCGGATGAGGAGTCGCTTAGCCGGGAGGAGATAAGGCTCCCGGGGAGATATGGTGCGGGAGAAGTCACCTGGACAGAAAAAAGAGATGACAACAGCATACTTATCCTTCTGCTTGCACTGATAGGAGGCGCTGCTTCCTTTGTCTTAAAGGACAGGGAACTCAAGGAGTCGATCAGAAAGAGAGAGGATGAGCTCATATCCGATTATCCAAAGCTTGTCTCCAAACTGGTCCTGTATATGGGTGCGGGCATGACGGTGAGAAATATCTTTGCCAAGGAGGCGCGCATATACGTGAAAGAGCTGGAGAGGGGAGGCAAAAAGAGATATCTCGGGGAAGAGATTCTCCACGCCTACAGAGAACTCATGACCGGAGAGTCTGAAGCGGAGGTCTACGAGCGCTTTGGCCAAAGATGCAGCATCCGTCAATACACGAGGCTGACAACTCTTCTTGTGCAGAACCTAAGGAAGGGAAACAGTGAGCTTCTTACGCTTTTGCAGGAGGAAGCCAAAAAGGCATTTGAAGAGAGGATGGACAGAGTCAGAAAAACAGGGGAAGAAGCGGGAACAAAGCTTCTTATGCCGATGGTGATAATGCTGATAATAGTGATGCTCATAATCATCATCCCGGCATACACGGCATTCTAGTACAGAGGCTGTGTTAAGCAAGTTATGAAAATCAGAAAAGGAGGAAAGTGTAATGAATAAGCTAAGAAACATCGGGAAACAAATATTGGGAGGTATCAGACAATTCTGGAGGGATGAATCCGGAATGGGCACGGTGGAGGTAATTCTCATAATCGTGGTCCTGATAGGTCTTGTAATTGTATTTAAGGAGCAGATCTCGGGGATAGTGGAGGATGTGTTCAAGACCATCAGAGAGGAAACACGTGCGGTCACAAACTAAGGGTTACCTGACGGTCTATCTGTCTCTGGTGATCACGATAATAATGTCACTGATCCTGGTGCTCTTTGAGGGCGCCAGGATAGGGGCCGTAAAGATGAAGACGGAGTGCGTATCCGATATAGCCATGAATTCAGTTCTTGCTGAGTACAGCAGGGCGCTCTATGAGCAGTACGGGCTCCTGATGGTGGACACCTCCTATGGAACCGGAAGCCCCTCGATCATTAATACGCAGGAGCACCTGTCGTATTATGTGAAAAAGAACTTCGAGAGGCCGGCAGCAGGGAGAATTCTTGGGGCGTCGACGGTCTTTTCCGGATATCTTAAGAATGCCAGTATAGTAGGCGCTTCTTTTGCCATGGACAACAATGCCGCAGTGCTCCTTCGGCAGATACTTGCGTACATGGGGGCGGAGCCTTTGGGAGATACCATGACTGATGTGGAGGAAATTGCTGATGAGATCAGCGAAAGCGGTCTTGACAGCACTGATGTGGAGGCGATGGCCCGCGCCAATCAGGAGCAGATTGATGACATAGAGATACCGCCCATTATAAATGAGGAGGGGGAGGAGGAAGAGGTTTCCCTCGGAAACCCTGCAGATGCCGTCAACTCACAGAAGGCAATAGGGCCGCTTTCACTTGCGGTCAGGGATCTGTCGCGGATTTCACGGGCATCTGTTGATACATCCCTCTATGCATCTCACAGAGAGCTCAACAGGGGAACGGGACTTGATGACGATGAAAGACTATCATTTTCTGAAAAGCTTCTCGTTGAGCAGTATCTGTATGAGAAGTGCTCAAGATACGGAAGTGAACTTGAAAAGTCACTTTTAAAGTATCAGCTTGAGTACCTGATATACGGAAACGGAAGTGACTATAAGAATCTGGAGAGCTTTGCAAAGGATCTTCTCTTTATCAGGGAGGCATCCAATATGCTCTATCTCTTTAACTGCAGCTCAAAGGTCGCCCAGGCTGAAGCTGCAGCCGCTGTCCTTACAGCCGTGCTGCTGGTCCCTGAGCTTATGGAGCTTGTGAAGTACTCGATCCTCTTTGCCTGGACTTTTGCGGAGAGCATTTCGGATCTTAACATACTCTTTAGCGGCGGCAGAGTACCGCTCTTTAAGTCGGACAGCACCTGGAGACTTGGGTTTGGCAGTATGCTCACCTTCAGGAGTCACTTAAAAGGCGGCGATCTTGGAGAGGGGCTGTACTACAAGGATTATCTAAGGGCAAGGCTTTTTACCGCAAACTTCGATAAAAAGATACAGCGACTGGCTGACGTTATGGAGATGGATATCCGCCTTACCGCAGGGAATGGGAAGTTTATGATAGACCACTGCCTTGACATATTCAGGGCAGAGATCTGCGTGGGAACCCGGTTCGGATATGAGGCTAAGATTGAGAGGATATATGGATATGAGGAGCAGTAGAAGATACTTTGAGGGATCGATGACCGTAGAAGCCGCATTTGTACTGCCGCTTTTTATCTTTTTCTTTGTAAACATAATGATGCTCTTTAACATCACACAGATACAGTCAGAGCTGGAAGCGGCTTTGCATCAGGCCGGAAGTGAGCTTTCCATAAGGGCCTTTGACCTCAGGTTTGGGGAGAGTGCTCTGGGAGGCGAGGGATCAAAAGGACTTGAATCGATCGCCGGAGCAGGCGGAGTCCTTTTGGCAAGGCAGGATATGAAAAGAACTGTCGGAGAGAGGATAGATAAGAGCATTGTTTCAGGCGGCTTTGATGGCATAAGTTTTCTGCAGTCAAAGGTTCTTTTAAACGGAGACATTATCGACCTTGTGCTGGATTACAAGGTACATCCGATCATTCCGGTAATAGGTTTTACGGAGATACCTGTTGAAGGAAGATACTACGGACATGCCTGGACAGGATACGACATCTCGGGTGGTTTTGCTGCGGAAGATGAGGGCGAGGAGATGGTCTATGTCACGGAGTATGGAGAAGTGTACCACAGGGATATAGACTGCGTACACCTGTCTGTGAGGGTGACAAGTGTGGACTACAGAGAGCTCTCCGGGCTCAGAAACAGGAGCGGAGCCAGGTACTACCCCTGCGAATACTGCGGGGGACATGTGGGGGCAGGAAACGTGTTCATAACGGAATACGGCAACAGATACCACTCATCGGCATCCTGTAAGGGGCTTTCGCGAAAGATATACACGATACCGATCTCGGAAGTGGGAACAAGGCGCCCCTGCAGCGCATGCGGCTGACACGATGTGGCTTTACCCCTGATTAGCCGAGCAGATAAGGAGACAGTATGATTTTTGAAATTTGTATTATGTTGGTTTTGATCATCGCATCTATTGAAGATGTGAGAACTAAAGAGATACCGGCCTGGGAGATTGCTGCCTGCGC
Organism: uncultured Butyrivibrio sp.; assembly: GCA_946546925.1. Classification (GTDB taxonomy): domain Bacteria; phylum Bacillota; class Clostridia; order Lachnospirales; family Lachnospiraceae; genus Butyrivibrio. Next base: position 5,732 of record CAMNOS010000032.1, on the reverse strand, counting down.
CGTGATATCGATCGCGGCCTGCGCACTGAATGTCTGCCGGGGAAAGAGCGATGCCCTTGGGATTTTCATGTCCCTTCTTCCCGGCGCCGGGATCCTGTTTATAGCACTGATGTCGGGAGAAGGTGTGGGTTTTGGAGACGGATTTCTGCTTCTTGCTGCTGGCCCTGCCCTTGGTCCATGGATTTCGGCGATGGGACTCGTTGCTGCTTTATTTGCAGGCAGCATAGTTTCGGGGATTCTTGTTGTGATCAGAAAAGCAAAGAGGAGCACAAGGATACCGTTTGTGCCGTTCATGACGCTTGGAATGGGGGCGATGCTGATTGAAAAGATTTAGAGGATATATGACACTGGAGGCCTCTCTTGTGATGCCGATGGTTATCTGCGTCATGGCGCTTCTTGTCTACTTTTCTTTTTTTCTCTACGGAAGATGCGTCCTTGCTCAGGACAGCTATGTTCTGGCATTCAGGGCAGCAGCCTCCAGAGGGGATGAGCCGCCTTCTTCATATGTTTCGGAGAATGCTGAAAATGTGGCTGGGAGAAAGTACTTCGGAAGCAGAAGCATTTCTTTTGAAACATCTGTCTCAGGCAAGGAAGTGAGAGTGACAGGAACAGGTGAGGCAAAGCATGGCGCGATGGGCTCATATTTCTTAAAGCCCCGGGGGCCCTGGGGATACAGAGCAGAGGCAAGAGCTGCGCAGCGGCAGTATGCCGGGCACATTCGTAAACTTACAAGACTTAAGGATATAGGAAAAGAGATTTTAGATATTGGAGAAAAATGATGGAATATAAATATTACAGAGAGTTAAAGCACAATTATCTTATAGTAAAAAAGGAGGCGAGCCAGACCGGGGAGGACAGATACCGGTACAGGATTGCGGAGAGCGGACGGATTAAGGGACTCATTCCCTGCTCGGAGAGAAGCATTAACGGAGAGAATTATTATTACTACGAGATCGGCTCCATGCAGACGCTGAAGGACAGATTCTCCTCATCCGGAATGAACTATGCGCAGCTGTCGGCTCTTTTAAATGATATCAGGAGCCTTCTTGTGGAGCTTTCGGATTTTCTGCTTGGGCAGGAGGGACTTATATTTAACACTGCCAGTATCTATACGGATCTCTCGACAGGGAGCTTCAGATTTATGTACTGCCCGTTCTATGATGAGGAAAAGAACTTTTCTTCATTTGCAATGGATCTTCTGTCTCTGGTGGATGAAAAAGACGAGAAGGCTACAGAACTTGTCTATAAGTTATGCGAGGAGAGTACTTCGAGGGAAGATTTCGTCTATGAACTTATTCAGGATTGCCTTGAAAGTGACCGGGGCGAGGAAGTACCTGAAAAACTCCCGCAGTATCAGAACATCGAAGAGGATTTTGGAATCGATGACAGCAAGGAGACTGAACCGGCCGGTGAAAAGAGCAGCAGGATGAAAAGAGCGGGCAAAAGACTCTCCGGCAAAATGCAGCTTCTCTTTTTCCTTTTGTTCGCGCTCCTTCTTGCGGGCATGGTTTATATAAGAATGAATTACATACTGTCTTCGGGGGAGAATATGCTTTCGATCCTGGTGATGGCAGCCTCTGCGGTGACAGGAGTTGCTGCACTGGTGGGCGGTTTTAAGGAGCTTAAGGACGCGCGGAAGGTGGGCGTGGAAGAAAACCTGATAAAAAAGGATACAGAACCGGAGGGCGAAGAAAGGGATGAGTATGTCTACGCCGATGAATCGTCAGAAAACGCGGTGAAGACAGAGGATTTTCCTGTGGATAACGCACCTTTCCGGAAAACACTCAAAGTCACAGGCTCTTTTCCCGCAAAGGGCCCTTCATTTGGTGAAACTGTGGTGCTTGATGAGGTCAGGCAGGAGGGGATGACGCTCTTTAGCAGAAATCTTGACAAGACGGAGAGGATAAGACTTGAGAGTCTTCCTGTAACCATCGGTAAAATGGCCGGCTGCGTTGACAGAGTGATCGATGATATGTCCGTCTCAAGGATCCACTGCAGGTTTGAACAGGAGGGACCGGAAAGGTTCTATGTTCGCGATCTCGGGAGCACCAATGGCACGTTCAAGAATGGTGTCAGGCTTACACCGCAGGAAAAAGTGCTCATAGACGAAGGGGATGAAATACGCATAGGCAGAGTGTGTTTTGATTGTAGGTAGGTGAAAGTGGTATTATAATACAAGTATTGATGCCGGAGGGGATTTTATGAAGGTAAACATCTATTATGGCGGTCGCGGGATCATCGACGACCCGACACTTTTTGTAATCTCACAGATCACCACAGTTTTACAGGAACTGAATGTAAAGGTTACGCAGTACAATCTCTTTGAACAGAAAAACGGGATAACGGCTCTGCCCAATACCCTTAAGGATGCCGACGGCATAATTCTTGCCTCCACTGTAGAGTGGTTCGGTATCGGCGGATACATGATGCAGTTTCTCGACGCCTGCTGGCTGTACGGGGATAAGGACCGCATCAGACAGATATATATGGCGCCGGTTGTAATGTCCACTACTCACGGAGAGCGGGAGGGGATGATGAGCCTGGCCGCAGCCTGGGAGATGCTCGGAGGCCTTCCGTGTGATGGCATGTGCGGCTATATTGCGGATACGACCAAGCTTGAGAACAGTGCTGAATATGCCAGGATAATAGATAAGAAGACCGAGAACATCTACAGGACCATCAACCAGAAGATGCCTGTATTTCCTGCAAGCAACCAGGTTGTTGCAGGTAAGGTGGGTGTTGCCAAGAGCATTGATCTTACGCCGCAGGAGTCTGAGCAGCTCTCTGAGTATGCTTCGGATGATAAATACGTCAAGAAACAGAAAGAGGATCTTCAGGAGCTGGCCAGTATCTTCAGGGATAAGATGGGGCATGAGGATCCTAAGGGAAGCTCAGAAGAATACATTAACACTCTCAAAGAGAAGTTTACGCCTGTGGCAGGAGTATCTGCCAGGTACAAACTCGTTTTTTCCGATAACAGCAAGTTAAAGCCCATCATTATTGATGTCGATGGAGCAAAGTGCGAGTGCCGCACAGGAGACGAAGAGGGATGTGACGTTGTACTGACGGCCGATCAGAGGGTATTTGAGGATATCTTTGGCGGAAGGATGACATTCCAGAGGGCATTCATGGCAGGAAGTGTCAAGCTCAAGGGAGAATTCAAGCTTCTTCGCAGCATGGATCAGCTTTTTGACCTTATGGGAGACTGAGGTTAAGGTAGAATATATGCAGGAAAATGTTTCCGCGGAGGCGGATTTTTGGGGAAATCAGGAGCGCATCTATAAGAGCGCCTATGTCAGCATTGGTATTCTGGTCGTTAATGTACTAATTTTTCTTGCCTGCAGCGTTGGGGCTGACTGGATGTATGACAAAGGGGCGATGATCACGGAGGTGGTGTTAAGAGACGGTGAGTTTTACCGGCTCTTTACTGCCATGTTTCTTCATGCTGATATCCAGCATCTCACCAATAATATGATAATGCTCGCCCTGGTTGGGGCGATAGTCGAGAACTACACAGGTCACGCTTTCTATTTCTTTATGTACATGACCGCAGGGCTTTTTGGAAATCTCATATCAATGGCCTACGAGATCCGCAACAACCTGAGATGGGTGTCGGTGGGCGCAAGCGGCGCCATCATGAGCCTTGTCGGATTTGTTGTTGTGTGGATCATTGTCAACAGGCATCAGTTTATTAAGAACAGAGGCATGGTATTCCGTCTTCTGCTTCTTTCGATTTTTGTTCTTCAGGCATGTTTTTTCCAGGAGGGAGCCAATACTGCTGCTCATCTGGGTGGCTTTCTTACAGGCTTTGTTCTTGGAATAATCAACATAGTAGTACTAAAAAATGAAAAGAGTATGGAGGGACTTGTGTAATGGACAATTGTATTTTCTGTAAAATAGCTTCGGGAGAGATTCCGTCAAATACGCTGTATGAGGACGAGGGCTTCAGGGTGATCCTGGACAACGGCCCTGCTACAAAGGGTCACGCACTGGTGCTTCCCAAGGAGCACTATGCCAACCTGTTCGAGATACCGGAAGATGTACTAGCCAAGGCTGCCGTTGTAGCCAAAAGGGTCGCCGGTACCATGAAAGACAAGCTCTCCTGCGATGGACTTAACCTTGTTCAGAACAATGGTGAGACGGCGGGACAGACGGTCATGCACTTCCATCTTCACATCATACCCAGATACAGGGATGACGGGCAGAGTATTCTCTGGAAGCCCACTTCTCCCACGTCAGAAGAACTGGCAGCGATCCGCGATACTATTACCGGAGAGGGTTGTTAAGACTTAGGAGAATGTGACGAATGCGGGAAATCAGCGTTGATTTGATTACAAAAGAGGTGAGGAACCTCTGTATTGATGCCAATCACAAGCTCTCTCCTGATATGGAGAGAGCTCTTTGCGATGCGCAGGAAAAAGAGAGATCGCCTCTGGGAAAACAGATTCTTGGACAGCTTCAGGAGAATCTTACTATAGCGGGAGAGGACATGATCCCCATCTGTCAGGACACGGGCATGGCGGTGTTCTTTGTCAAGGTGGGGCAGGATGTGCACTTTACAGGTGGCTCTTTGACGGATGCCATCAATGAAGGCGTTCGCCGCGGATACACAGAAGGGTATCTCAGGAAGTCTGTTGTATCGGACCCGCTTATCCGCAAGAACACCGGAGACAATACGCCGGCAGTGATCCACTATGATATTGTGCCGGGAGATAAGGTTGAGATCACTATCGCACCCAAGGGCTTTGGAAGTGAGAACATGAGCCGTGTGTTCATGTTAAAGCCCGCGGACGGCGAAGAAGGTGTCAAGAATGCGATAGTTCAGGCAGTTAAAGATGCCGGCCCCAACGCCTGCCCTCCCATGGTTGTGGGAGTTGGAATCGGCGGTACGTTTGAGAAGTGTGCTCAGATGGCCAAGGAAGCTTTGACCAGAGAGACCGGGAAATGCTCAGATATTCCCTATGTTGCAGACATGGAGAAGGAGGTGCTTGAGCGCATTAACAGCACCGGAATAGGCCCTGCGGGTCTTGGCGGAAGCGTCACTGCATTTGCGGTCAACATCAACACCTATCCGACGCACATTGCCGGCCTGCCTGTGGCGGTCAACATCTGCTGTCACGTGAACAGGCACAGAAGTGTGGTTATATGATCTTCGGGATAATCTAAGCGTTACTGTGACCGGAATCATTATTTAACAAGCTGATAATTCAGAGTTACTAACAGAGGTAAGAGATGGACAGAGAGATAACTGCACCGATCAGCAGAGAAGCTGCAGCGGAACTTAGTGCGGGAGACATGGTCTACATTTCTGGGACGATATATACTGCCCGGGATGCGGCACACAAGAGAATGGACGAAGCCCTTAATATGGGAGATGCACTTCCCCTTGATGTAAAGGGCAATATCATTTATTATATGGGACCCTCACCTGCAAGAGAGGGGCGCCCGATCGGTTCTGCCGGCCCGACCACAGCCAGCCGCATGGACAAGTATGCCCCAAGGCTTCTTGACCTTGGTCTTGGCGGGATGATAGGTAAGGGTAAGCGTAGTCGCGACGTGATCGACGCCATTGTCAGAAACGGCAGTGTTTATTTTGCTGCAATAGGAGGTGCGGGAGCTCTTTTGTCCAAATCCATAGTTGCATCTGAGGTGATCGCCTATGACGATCTTGGAACAGAGGCCATAAGAAAGCTCACTGTGGAACGTTTCCCTGCCATTGTGGTCATAGACAG
>CAMNOS010000031.1 GCA_946546925.1 uncultured Butyrivibrio sp. | reverse complement strand
TTATTCTTTAATGTGACTGAGTATTCCACTCTTGAACTTACTGCTGACAGAATATCCTGGAATGTCTTCGAAGAACGTGAAGATGGCAATTATACCGTAGATAAGAGCAGAGGCATTGTAGTAACTCCTGTTGATAATACAAACCAGACGGTAAATGTTACACTCAACGAGAATTTTAGTGAGAGCGGTCATTTTGTAATCCAGGCAAGTTATAACAATAATTTTATTCTGTCCAATGGTACAGCAAGACGGCCGCGTTTTGAGTCTTCTTTTGCCAGTGCTGTTATGGATATTGAGTATAGTCTGCCACCAAGGGAGGCTCATCTGTCCGAACCTGCAATCAAGGTGCAGATTTTCAATTCGACAAACGTTGTACCGGTGACTCTCCGCATTGAGGATGAAACAAAGTCACAAAGTTTCAGATACGGAATCACAGGCGTGGAATTTGAAGATTCTGATTTGAATCAGTATTTGGAGATCACCCCTTACGGGGATAAATCTGTTAATCTGAAAGCCAGATCTAAACTTGTAAATATGGATTCCAAGGCTCTGGCCGAATTCATAAAGAATAAATACTCAACAAGGCTTGTTATCAATGCAACGGTGAACGGAATACCTGAAACATATCCTACTAAAGAGAATCTGACCATAACCTTTGGTAATAAGCTTCCTACAGCCAAGGATCTCAAGTACAACAATACCCTGACGTTTAATTCATTTTATGTGGGACAACAGAAGGGTTCAGCTTATCTGGATTTCGAAAGCCCTTATATAGACAAGGTTGTAGCAGAAGACCCGGCCAAGCTGAAAGCCATGGGGTTTAAGGTTTATGAAAACGGAGCTGTTGTTTCTCTCAATGATACATTGCCTGCAGCAAAGAAGGGTTCATTTAATGTAAATGTTTCTATAAGTGAGTCCGCCGGATATAATCTGCCTGAGAACTTTACTATAAAGACGAAGGTTAACTATGTTGTTAAGAATGAAGCGCCTGTCATTTATGATCTGACCACCAACAACGTTCTTCTTAACAGTCGTTTAAACGAGAGTTGTTTAGTTGAATTTGATGTTAAAGACGGTTACGATACTTCTGCAAATATCACATATAAAGTACTGGATAAAAACAACAAAGAACTATCTGTTAATCCGCTGAATATTTCATTAGAATATTATTACTATTTGGGTGGTGGATATGGATATGGATACCTAAATATTAGCTGTTCAAAAGATACCGCTGCAGGGCAGACTTATAAAATCAGCTTGTATCCTGTCAACAGAAATAACAACAGGACCGGCGCAGCAAAAGTAATCACCGTTAAGACAGTTGCGGAAAAAGATCAGTTAAATCCTTCAATTGCTGTTAAGGGCAAGGGTAGTATCGATGCCTGCAACCCTTATTCAAGCTTAAATATTTCCCTGACTGCCAAAAACTGCAATCTGTTTGGTAAAGAAATGTCTCTGAATGTCAGGTTGGAGAATAACACAGATATTACAGGCTGTTTCGGGTATGAATACAGTGATGAAAACAATGTCATATATGTTTACCAGAATACTTATGGAACTCAGTTTCCTCTTCTTGAAAAAGGATATGCCGGACAGAAGATAACCATCACTGCAGGATTCAATCTGACAGGCGGAAGTGAACTGTATAACCTTACTTACAGCACAAAAATTGGCGCAAGCAAAGTTACACCTAAGCTTAAGACTAAGAGCATAACCATTAATCCGGAGTATTATACCGGCCAGAGTATTTACGTCATGCTGACAAATACCAATCCATATCCATGGCTGTATGATTATGACTGTGTCATAGACTTTGGAAAAGATAAATCAGGCAATAATATTACTCATCCTTTTAACGCATCAGCTGATTATGATGAGATAGTGATTAATTCATATACGTCTGATCTTTCCTCACTCGTCGGAAAGACCGGTACACTGAAGATCACGCCGAAACTGCCGGGAGTAAAAGCGGGAACCGCTACCTGCAAGATCACAATTCTGAACCCTGCAAAGAGCAAAGCTTCAATGACTCTCAAAGCGAAGGGAAGTATTGATGCCATAAAGAATCCTTATGATTCTTATGTAAACATAACGACTTCCTTCAAGAATGTAGGCTATACAGATGCATCTTTTGTTGATGTGAAATGTATAAATATTACAACAATGGTCAATGGAAAAGAAGTATCCGTTAATCACTTGTTCAACAATGATACATATTCCCGCAATGTAATCAGAATAAGAAGGAAATCAGATAAGAACCTTGCTGCCGGAACCTACAAGGCGTACATAAAGGCAAGTTATAGGAGCGATCCTCTTTACACGGCAGGAATCAATGGAACCGGCGTATTCCAGCCTGCCGGAATTCTTGAAAAGACGGTGACCTTTAAGGTTACAAGGGGTAAAGCTGGAACATCATTTACGCCTTCTCCAATCAAGCTGATAAATCGAGACTATACAAGATATGCTGATGTGAATATTGCTCCAAAGACCAAAGGAGTCACAGGTATTTCATATGTCGAGATTGTAGACGCCAAGTATAATGATACGTTGAAGATATCCAGAAAATACGGCAATACTTATCAGCTTGAATTTGCTGATAAGTTCTACGAGACGTCAAAGGCAGGAAAGTTTATACTTGCTATTACTAAGAGTGTTACAAAGACCGTTAAAGTTAATGTATACTACATAGGCAGTGATGTACCAGAGAAAGTAAACCTGAAAGTAAAGATTACCCCGTAATAACAGAATACTATAAGTTGGGTCCGGGATGGCTACGCCTTCCCGGACCTGTTTTTTTTGTTATAGTAAACTTCCTGCAAATATGGTAAAATATATCGGCTAATGCAATATAAAAATCAAAGAAATCAGGTGCTTTGATGTCTAAGAAAATAGAGATCTGCAGAGAAAAGCCCTATCCGCTTGGGTGCTATATCGACTATGACAGGACTCTTGTTGTCCGCGCTGTATTTGGTCCCAGTCGGAAATGCGGAATAACACTATATCCGGGTGAAAACAGCGAAAGGCAGCCTCTTTCGATACAGCTTTCGGATTCTATGAAGCGGGGTGACATCTATTCTGCGAGGGTCTGCGATATAGACGGTATTGACGACTATGTGTCATACAACTATTTCGCGGATGACGAATATTTTTGTGACCCATATGCCAAACAGCTCTACGGGCTTGAGACTTTCGGCCAGAATGTACCTGACTCCGCAATAAGAGCCAAGCTTGACAACAAGGCTCTTGGCAGCACATCGGGTCACGTATTCGATTGGGGGAAGGAAGAGAATTCTTTTAAACCCTATGAAGACTCCCTCATCTATCTGCTGCACGTAAGGGGGTTTACAAAGAGCCCTTCAAGCGGTGTCCCTCAGTATAAGAGAGGCACATTTGCAGGAATAATCGAGAAGATCCCATACCTTAAGTCTCTTGGCGTGACAGCAGTTGAACTGATGCCTGCCTATGAGATGAATGAAGTAGAAAATCCATATAAGAATTCCGACAGAAGGAGCATTAAAAAGCCTGATGACGAGAGCAAAGCTCTTTATTCCAAGGACGGAAATATCTCCAGAAAGAAGGCTGAGAGCCTTAAGCTCAACTTCTGGGGATATAAAAAGGGCTACTATTTTGCCCCGAGGACAGCTTTCTGTGTCAATCCGGGTGATGCAGAGAATGAATTTAAGCAGTTCGTAAAGACCATGCACGAGAACGGTCTTGAAGTGATAATGCAGTTCTATTTCGAGGAGAATGAAAGCGGAACGCTCATTATAGACGCATTGAGATTCTGGCGCTGCACATATCATGTGGACGGCTTCCACTTAAAGGGCAGTGTGATGCCGCTTCGGCTCATCACCAACGAACCGCTCTTTACCGACGTCAAGATCTGGTATGAGTATTTTGACTGCGCGGGTATCTATCAGGGACAGGTGCCTGAGGTCAGACTCCTTGCAGATTACAATGATGCTTTTTTATTCAATGCAAGGAGATTCCTTAAAAGCGACGATAACTGCGTAAGTGATTTTGTCAAGTCTATGGAAGCCAATGGCAATGACCATGGAATTGTGAATTATATCTGCAACTACGAGGGATTCCGCCTTTCTGACCTTGTCACATACGAGCATAAGCACAACGAGGAGAACGGGGAGAACAACAAGGATGGAACTGACAATAACCTGAGCTGGAACTGCGGAATTGAGGGCAGGACCAGGAAACATGATATCTTAAAGCTGCGTTATAAGCAGATGAAGAATGCGATGACGATGCTTTTCTTTGCTCAGGGAACGCCCATGATATTCTCGGGAGATGAGTTTGGAAACAGCCAGGGCGGCAACAACAATCCCTACTGTCAGGACAATGAGACCGGATGGGTTGACTGGAAGGCCATGGACAGAAACGCAGAGCTTCTTGAATATGTCAGGTTCCTTTCGAAGCTGCGCTTCTCTAACAGGATCCTCCACGAGAGAGCTCCCTTTAAGATGATGGATTATATTTCCTGTGGTTATCCCGATCTTTCCTGTCACGGCAGGGAGGCCTGGAGGCCTGACATGTCGGGACACAGCCATATGATAGGTATGCTTTTCTGTGGCCTGTATGAGAAAGAGGATAAGACCTACGATTACATTTACGTAGCTTTCAACATGCACTGGCTTCCGCAGAAGCTGGCGCTTCCTAAGCTCCCGGCAGGCCTTAAGTGGGAAATCTTATCAGATACGGATCCTGCGCACCTTAAAACAAGTGGTATCATAAATAAGATCGATACTGCCACAGGCAAGGCCTCTGATCAGGAGAACAGCGTATTTACAGAGCTCATATCCGAGCGCTCCTGCAGGATTTATGTGAGCACTGTGGACAAGAGCTACAAACCCAAAAAGAAAACAAAAGAAAAGAGTAAGAAAACAAATGACAAAAACTGATCCGATAGATAAATTCTTAAGATATGTCAGGATAGACACACAGTCCGACGATTCAACAGGTACATCACCTTCGACCATGAAGCAGCATGACCTGGCAGCACTTCTTGAAAAAGAGATGATTGAAATGGGAATTTCAAATGTCTTTTACGACAAGGACCACTGCTATGTTTACGGTGAGATCCCCGCAACTGCTGGATGTGAGAGCGCTCCTGTAATTGGATTTATTTCACACATGGACACTTCTGACGAAGTGAGCGGCAAGGATGTAAGGCCGAGGATCGTGGAGAAATATAACGGTGATGACATAGTTCTGAACGAAGCGGATAAGGTGATCCTTTCTCCGAAGGACTTCCCGGAACTATTAAACCACGTGGGAGAGGACCTCATTGTAACTGACGGGACCACACTTCTTGGCGCTGATGACAAAGCGGGCGTTTCAGAGATAATGGCTATGGCCGAGACTCTGCTTAATAATCCCGAGATAGCACACGGCACTGTCAAGATCGCATTCACCCCTGATGAAGAGATCGGTGAAGGAACTGCTTTTTTTGATATAGAGAGATTTGGAGCTCAGTATGCCTACACGGTAGACGGTGGCAAGCTCGGAGAACTTGAATACGAGAACTTCAATGCTGCAGAGGGTGTGATCAAAGTTAAGGGAAGGAGCGTTCATCCCGGCGATGCCAAGAACAGGATGATCAACGCATCTCTCATCTGCTATGAGTTCCACAGCCTTCTTCCGCAGTTCCAGAACCCTATGTATACTGAGAAGAGAGAGGGATTCTTCCATCTGACTGAGGTCAGCGGATCAACTGAGGAGGCAACTGCATCCTACATAATAAGGGACCACGACGAAGTACTCTTTGAAAAGAAAAAAGAGATCTTCAAAGCTGCTGCGGAGTTCCTTAATAAGAAATACGGCGAGGGCACTGTCGAGGTGACGATCAGGGATCAGTACCGCAACATGATCGAGAAGATCCGTCCCCACATGCACCTGATCGATAATGCCAAGAAAGTTATGGAGGATCTGGGCATAACACCTATTGATAACCCCATTAGGGGCGGCACAGATGGAGCAGCGCTCTCTTACAAAGGACTTCCATGTCCCAACCTCTGCACAGGCGGATACAACTACCACGGCAAATATGAGTATGCTTCGATTCAGGAGATGAAGAGCGTAGTTGACATCCTTCTTGGAATTGTAAGTATCTACAGTAAGTGATTTGGAAAGAGATTTGAATGAGTATAAATGTATTAAACAGGAATATAGACGAAGTTAAGGATGCTGAGAGCCGCAGGCAGCTTGAATACATAGAAAGAGCAAGGCAGAAGGTTTCTGAGCTTGAAAAAGAGCTCGGAAGAAAGCCAAGAGCCTGCGTGGTTACTTTTGGTTGTCAGATGAATGCAAGGGACTCAGAAAAGCTCCTTGCGACACTGACGCTTGCTGGTTACGAGGAATCTGAGAGTGAGGATGCGGATTTTGTCCTCTACAACACCTGCACCGTAAGGGACAATGCAGATCAGAGACTCTACGGCCGCCTTGGTCAGTGCAGCAACTTCAAGAAAAAGAATCCTCACATGAAGATAGGGATCTGCGGCTGCCTTATGCAGGAGCCGTCTGCAGTTGAGAAGATTCAGAAGAGTTACAGATTTGTTGATCTGATATTCGGAACCCACAACATCTACAAGTTCGCAGAACTGCTCAATACCTGCCTTGAATCGGACAGGACCATAATCGATATCTGGAAGGAAACAGACAGGATTGTAGAGGATCTTCCGGTCTTAAGGAAGTACAGCTTCAAATCCGGAGTCAATATCATGTTCGGCTGCGACAACTTCTGCACCTACTGCATAGTGCCCTATGTCAGGGGAAGAGAGAGATCAAGATCTCCCAGGGACATAATAAGGGAGATAGAAAAGCTATCTGCAGACGGAGTCAAAGAAGTAATGCTCCTTGGACAGAATGTGAACTCCTACGGATTTGATTTTAGTGACGGTGACAGTGACAAGATCTCTTTTGCAAGACTCCTTGAGATGGTATGCGAAGTTGAAGGGATTGAGAGAGTCAGGTTCATGACACCTCACCCCAAGGATTTCTCCGATGACGTGATCGATGTTATCGCAGGAAACCCCAAGATCGCAAGGCATATTCATCTGCCGCTTCAGGCAGGTAACAACGAAGTGCTTAGAAGGATGAACAGAAAATACACGCGGGAGCAGTTCATAGCTCTTGCGGATAAGATACGTGAGCGCATACCAGATGTTGCCATAACTACGGACATCATCGTCGGCTTCCCCGGGGAGGGAGAGAGTGAAGTTGATGACACAATCGATGTAGTAAGGCGTGTTAAGTTCGACAATGCCTTCACATTTATCTATTCCAAGAGGGCAGGCACACCTGCTGCGGGCTTTGAGGATCAGGTACCAGAGGAAGAGGTCAAAAAGAATTTTGACAAGCTCCTCAAGGTGGTTCAGGAGACTGCAAAAGAGCAGGCAAGTAAGCTCAAGGGAAGATGCGAGAAGGTCCTTGTAGAAGGGATCAATGAGCAGGACAGCACTCTTTTGACAGGAAGAATGTCCAACAACACGCTTGTTCATTTCAAGGGGGATGAGAGCCTTATCGGACAGATGGTCGATGTCAGTCTTGATGAGTGCCACGGCTTCTACTACATGGGAAGCCTTTTAGATACATAATTAGAAATGGGGATTTTGCCGTGGAAAATACCACGATGATAGAAAGTGTAGATATAGAAAAAGTTTCACCAATGATGCAGCACTATATTCAGACCAAGCTTGAGTATAAGGACTGCATCCTCTTTTACAGACTCGGTGACTTTTACGAGATATTTTTTGACGATGCAATTGTCGCTTCCAGGGAACTGGAACTGACACTCACAGGTAAGGCCTGCGGGCTTGAGGAAAGAGCGCCCATGTGCGGCGTTCCTTTTCATGCTGTGGATACTTACCTGAACAAGCTCGTATCAAGGGGCTACAAGGTTGCTATATGTGAACAGATGGAGGACCCAAAGCTTGCAAAGGGCATTGTCAAAAGAGATGTCACAAGGATAGTTACACCGGGTACCAACCTCAATATGCAGTCCCTGGAGGAGAGCAGGAACAATTACCTCATGTGTATATTCTACTCACCTGACTGCATCGGGATATCCGTCGCGGATGTGACAACGGGAGACTACTATCTGACTGAAGTAGGGACTCTGCGCGAGGCGATGGATGAGATCGGCAAGTATTCGCCGACTGAGATCATCTGCAACAATGCCTTTGAGTTCTCAGGCGCAGATATCGATGAGCTAAGAAACCGTCAGAATATTTTCATCAATCCTCTTGATTCATCATATTATGATGAGGACATGTGCAAAAAGCTCCTCCTTAAGCATTTCAAGGTCGCATCGATGATCAGCCTCGGAATTGATGATTTCCCCAACGGCTGCGTTGCAGCGGGGGCTCTTCTTAAGTATCTCTATGATATGCAGAAGGCTGAGATCAGCAATATCACCCACCTTTATCCTTATCTTACAAGCAAGTACATGCTTCTTGACGGTTCCACAAGGAGGAACCTTGAACTTGTTGAGACCATGCGTGATAAACAAAAAAGAGGTACGCTCCTGTGGGTACTTGATAAGACCAAAACTGCCATGGGCGCAAGACTCCTAAGGAGCTTTATTGAGCAGCCTCTCATAGATAAGGAGGAGATACTCCTTAGGCAGAACTGCGTGGAAGCGCTGGTCAAAAATGTCGTAACAAGAGAAGAAATAAGAGAGTACCTGGGACCTGTCTACGATCTTGAGAGGCTTATGTCCAAGATCATATTTAAGACTGCTGGCCCCAGAGACCTCCTTGCTTTCAGAAACTCCATCAGGATGATACCTGCAGTTATAACAGCACTTCTTGATATCACAGGGGTTAAGGGGATTGAAGAGATCGCATCCAACCTTGATCCGCTCACTGATATCTTTTCTCTGATAGATAAGTCGATTGTTGAAGAGCCGCCGCTTACCATCAAGGAGAGCGGCATTATCAAGGAAGGCTTTGATAAGGACATTGATCACTTCAGACAGGCGGGCACAGAGGGTAAGACCTGGCTTGCACAGATGGAGGAAGAGGAAAAAGAAAGCACCGGCATCAAGAACCTTCGAATCAAGTACAGCAATGTCTTCGGATACTCTTTTGAGGTGACCAATTCTTTCAAGGATAAGGTTCCGGATTACTTTATAAGAAAACAGACTCTCACAAACTGTGAGAGATATACAACCCCTAAGCTCAAGGAACTTGAGGATACGATCCTCAACGCCCAGGACAAGCTGAACAACCTCGAATATGAGATGTTCTGCAAGATCAGGGACTCAATAGCCCTTGAGATAGACAGGATACAGTCAACTGCCAAGGCCATTGCTCTTCTTGATGTATATGCTTCCCTTGCCTATGTCGCAGAGAAAAACCGCTATGTTAAGCCAACTCTCAATGACAAGGGCATGATCAAAATAAAGGGCGGAAGGCATCCTGTTGTTGAAAGAATGCTGGATGCCGCAGATATGTTCATATCCAATGACACATATCTTGACAACAAAAAGCACTGCGTCTCGATCATAACAGGCCCCAACATGGCCGGAAAATCCACGTATATGAGGCAGACAGCTCTCATCGTGCTGATGTGTCAGGTAGGAAGCTTCGTGCCATGCGACAGCGCGGATATGTGCGTTGTGGACAGGATATTTACAAGGGTTGGAGCATCTGATGACCTCGGAAGCGGACAGTCCACATTCATGGTTGAGATGAACGAAGTTGCCAATATTCTCAGAAACGCCACTCCTGATTCACTTCTTATCCTCGATGAGATAGGAAGGGGAACTTCTACCTACGATGGTCTTGCTATTGCCTGGGCTGTTACTGAGCATATTGCAAGCCGCAAGATACTTGGAGCCAAGACCCTCTTTGCCACTCACTACCATGAACTCACGGAGCTGGAGGGCAAGATGGACAATGTGAACAACTACTGTATTGCGGTCAAGGAGAACGGAGACGACATAGTCTTTTTACGTAAGATAATCAAGGGCGGTGCCGACAAGAGCTACGGCATTCAGGTCGCGAAGCTTGCCGGTGTTCCCGACATGGTTATAGACAGGGCAAAAGAGATAGTCTTAGAGCTTTCAGATAACGACATCACTGAGAAGGTTCAGAGCTTTGCAAGAGAAAGCAGGACTGACAAGAAGGAAAAGGTCACTCACTACGATGATGTGGATATCGCCCAAATGTCCCTCTTTGACACCAATACCGACGAAGACGTGCTTAAGAAGCTTGAATCCATTGATATCACGACGCTTACCCCAATGGATGCTCTTAACACGCTATACAAGCTGCAAAGTGATCTCAAGAACAGGTGGAAAAGCTGATGGCATTTATCAATGAACTGGATAAAAACACAATAGATCAGATTGCTGCGGGTGAAGTGGTTGAAAGACCTGCAAGTGTTGTCAAGGAACTTGTCGAGAATGCCATAGATTCCGGTGCCAATGCAATAACTGTTGAGATTAAGGGCGGCGGAATAGATATGATCCGCGTTACCGACAACGGCTCCGGAATAGAGAAGAGTCAGATAAGAAAGGCCTTTAAGAGGCATGCCACAAGCAAATTAAAGACCATAGATGACCTGTATTCGATCCATTCTCTGGGATTTCGGGGAGAAGCTCTTTCGAGTATTTCCTCTGTTGCACAGGTTGATCTTATTACCAAGACAAAAGATGAACTTGTGGGTACGAGATACTGCATAAATGGCGGCGAAGAGGCTGCTTTTGAAGACATCGGCGCTCCGGATGGGACAACTCTCATAATAAGGAACCTTTTTTACAACACACCCGCCAGGAAGAAGTTCCTTAAGACGCCGCAGACGGAAGGAAGCTATATAGGCGATGTGATGGAGCACATGGCCCTTGATAATCCAACAGTTTCTTTCAACTACATCAACAACAAAGAGGACAAGTTCTCAACTTCCGGAAACGGAGATCTCAAAGAGATAATATACAGGATCTACGGCAGGGATATCTCTGTCAGCATCCTTCCGATAAATGTGACCGAGAACGGAATGACCCTTGAGGGATATCTTGGTGAGCCTTCGATCAACAGAGCCAACAGAAACTTCGAAATATTTTTTGTCAACGGAAGATATATCAGGGATAAGGTGATATCCAAGGCATTGGAAGAGGGGTACAAGCAGTATCTTATGATGCACAAGTTCCCCTTTGCAGTATTACACCTTCGCATGGATCCTTCCTTTGTCGATGTCAACGTTCATCCCGCCAAGCTTGAAGTGAGGTTTAACAATCAGGCGCTTCTCTATGAGTTCATCAGATCCAATGTGGAGAATGCCCTCAGAAATAAAGAGATGATCCCGGATGCTCTTTTATCCGAAAAAGATGATGAGAAGCTAAGTGAAGATGTAAAACTTGCGGAATCTTCAGTTGAAGCGGAGGCAGAGCACGCTCAGCAGGCTCCTAAGGAAGAAAAGACCATATCACCTGAGCCCTTTGAGAAACTTCGCTTTGAGCAGCACCGCATCAGCAGTGATACTCCTGTGTTTGCAAGGGGAGTTAAGGCGGAGCCCATCAAGATAGAGGACAGCAACAAGACAGCAGTCTGGACCAGGATATTCGGGGATTATGACGGTTCCAACGCCGAGAAGAACGAGCATCCCTCACCTATCATCAAGTCTGAGGATGCCATAGTGGTAGAGAAGAAGCCGGTTCAGCTCAATCTGTTCGACGAGAAGGTCCTGTCAAGGGACAACGTCAGGGAATATGAGGTCCTGGGACAGCTCTTTGGAACATACTGGATCATCGCCTACAAGGACAAGATGCTCTTACTTGACCAGCACGCAGCTCATGAAAAAGTCAATTATGAGCGTATGATAAAGAGGTTTAAGTCGGGTGATATGGTATCCCAGATGGTCAATCCTCCCGTAATAGTAACGCTGTCAAGCGCGGAGGAGGAACTCTTTTTAAAGTACAGGCAGTATTTTGAGAAGCTGGGCTTTAATATCGAGAACTTCGGCGGAAGCGAATATGCCATGAGGGCAATTCCAGTGGATCTGTTCGGCTGCGAGAAAGAGAAGGATATGTTCATTCAGATACTTGATGAGCTCTCACACGAAACCAGCCTTGACAGAACCCCTGACGTAATTAACTATAAGATAGCAAGCATGGCCTGCAAGGCGTCAGTTAAAGGCAATACCAAAATGAACGTTATGGAGCTTGAAGCTCTCTTAGATGAGCTTCTTACTCTTGAAAACCCATACAACTGCCCTCATGGAAGACCAACCATTATTTCAATGAGCAAATATGAGATAGACAAGAAGTTTAAGAGAGTTGTGGAGTGATGGATAAACAGAAATTATGTATCATAACAGGCCCCACTGCAGCCGGTAAGACCAGACTGTCAATAGAATTTGCAAGGAAGATAGGCGGCGAGATCATCTCCGCTGATTCAATGCAGGTCTATAAGTATATGGATATTGGCACAGACAAGATAAAGCCTGAAAACATGGGTGGTGTAAGGCACCATCTCATTGACTTTCTCGACCCGAATGAGGATTTCAATGTCTTTACCTTCCAGAAGCTTGCAAAAGAGGCTGTGTCAGATATATCCTCGAGAGGCCATATTCCTGTTATAGTAGGCGGTACAGGCTTCTATATCCAGGCGGTTCTCTACGATATTGATTTTACCGAGACAGATGAAGACGACTCATACAGGAGGCTCCTTGAAGAGAGGGTGCAGAAAGAGGGAGTTCATAACATTTATGAGGAACTTATGAAGGTTGATCCTGCTTCCTGTGAGATCATACATGAGAACAACGCCAAGAGAGTCATAAGGGCGCTTGAGTACTACAAGAAGACCGGAAAGCCCATATCCGAGCACAATCTCACCCAGAGGCAAAAAGAGTCATCCTATGATTTTAAGTATTTTGTACTTACGGACAGACGTGATATACTGTATTCCCGAATCGATAAGAGGGTTGACCTCATGATTGAGGAAGGACTTGAAGATGAAGTGCGAAAGCTGGCAGCGATGGACATCCCCAGAACTGCGACATCCATGCAGGGACTCGGCTACAGGGAGATGCTCTCCTATATTGACGGGGAATGCGACCTTGAAAGAGCAGTATACCTCATTAAGAGGAACACCAGACACTTCGCAAAAAGACAGCTCACCTGGTTCAAAAGGGAGAGGGATGTGATCTGGCTTGATAAAAATGAATATGATCACGACGATCAGAAGATTTTGAAAGAGATGCTTAAATACTATGAAGAGTAATATTTATAAAGAACTTGGTATTTCCGAGAAGGTTTACGAATTTGGAGAGGAGATACTTAAGGGATTAAAAGAAAGATTTGAAAAAATAGATGAGAATGCCGAGATTAATCAGCTCAAAGTCCTCAAGGCAATGCAGGAGAACAAAGTGAGCGAAGCCTGCCTTCTTGGGACAACAGGCTACGGCTATAACGACATCGGAAGGGAAAAGCTTGAACAGGTTTATGCCTCTGTTTTTCATACCGAGGATGCACTTGTAAGACCGCAGATCACATGCGGAACACATGCGCTTGCGCTTGCGCTCATGAGTAACCTGCGCCCCGGCGATATCCTCTTTTCACCTGTAGGCAAGCCCTATGACACACTTGAAGAAGTTATAGGCATTAGGGATTCCAGGGGTTCACTTAAAGAATACGGGATCGGTTATGTACAGACCGACCTACTTCCCGACGGAAGCTTTGATATTGACAATATAAGGAAGGTTCTTGAGGAAAATGACAGAATCAGACTTGTGACCATTCAGAGGTCCAAGGGATATCAGACAAGACCTACTCTTTCTGTTGAGAGGATAGGAGCGCTTATCGGCTTCATCAAGAGTATCAGAAGCGATGTCATATGCATGGTAGATAACTGCTACGGTGAATTTGTAGAGACCATTGAGCCCACGGACCTTGGCGCTGATATGGTTGTGGGTTCTCTTATCAAGAACCCAGGCGGCGGACTTGCCCCCATCGGCGGATATATTGCAGGTACAAAAGAGTGTGTAGAAAATGCAGCCTTCAGACTCACATCACCCGGACTTGGAAAAGAGGTTGGAGCTTCTCTTGGAATACTTCCGCAATTCTACCAGGGACTTTTCCTGGCACCTACCGTTACCGCATCAGCATTAAAGGGCGCGATATTTGCAGCCAATATTTACGAGAAACTTGGCTTTGATGTCCTTCCCAACGGGAGCGAGGACAGATACGACATAATTCAGGCAGTTACCTTCGGTAAGCCTGAAGGCGTGATCGCTTTCTGTGAGGGAATTCAGTCTGCAGCACCTGTGGACAGTTTTGTATCCCCTGAACCCTGGGATATGCCCGGATATGACGCTCAGGTAATAATGGCTGCCGGAGCCTTTGTATCCGGTTCATCAATAGAGCTTTCGGCTGACGGACCCATTAAAGAGCCCTATTCAGTCTTTTTCCAGGGAGGTCTTACATGGCCCCACGCCAAGCTCGGCATACTTAAGACTCTTCAAAGGCTTGTGGATAAAGGGATTGTTGTTATCTAATGCTTCATATGTTAAAATGAAAGTTGCGATTAATATTTAATCTTTCAAGGAGGCTGTTTTGGCTAATATATTCGGAATTGATCTTGGAACAAGTAATATCAAGATTTACAACAAGGATGAGGATTCACTCACAGTAGAGAAGAACATGATCGCCATAGAGAATAAGACCAATATTTTCGCCTATGGCAATTCTGCATATGAGATGTATGAGAAGGCTCCGGATAAGATCAAGATTTCTTATCCCTTAAACAGCGGCGTTATCGCAGATATTGAGCACATGGAGACTCTCGTCAAGCTCTTTGTCACAGATCAGATGAAGGGGACCCTGAAGCCCTGTGAAGTTTATATAGCGGTTCCAAAGGACGTAACAGAGGTTGAGAGAAGAGCTTTCCACGACCTTATCAATGATGCGGGAGTCAAGGCCAAGAAGATAATGATGGTTAAGAAACCTCTTGCAGACGGACTTGGAATGAACGTTGACGTAATGAATTCCCAGGGTGTTCTCGTAGTCAACGTGGGCTATGACACAACCGAGATTTCCATTCTTTCACTCAGAGGCATAGTTGTAAGTAAGCTCATCAAAGTGGGTGGCAAGAAGTTTGATGAATCCATAAGAAACGTGATTCGTAAGGAATTCGGACTTCTCATCGGCGAGAAGACTTCCGAGAGTGTTAAGATATCACTCAAGGAACTTGAGAAGGAAGGCAAGGATGCCGTAGTTTACGGAAGAGATATTGTTACGGGACTTCCTGTAGAGAGAAAGATTCCTACAGATCTTATCAACCAGTCCCTTATTGAGAACTTTGACGTGATCCTTGATAACATCAAGGCAGCTCTTGAGAAGACTCCTCCGGAGCTTGCAGCTGATATCTTTAAGCACGGTCTTTATCTCACAGGCGGTGCGAGTCAGGTTTGTCATCTTGCTCAGCGTCTTTCAAACGGCGTCGGCCTCAATGTCAACCTTGCAGAGAATCCTATCGGATCGGGAGCTCTCGGCCTTGCCAAGATCATCAAAGAAGACCAGTACAAGGCACTGGCATATGGTATAGAAGAGGACAAGTAAATGAGTCCTGTTATTAGGAGAAGAGGAGAAGAATTTACACTTCCGAGTAAATATCTCCTCTTTATTTTAACAATTATTTGTGTGGGTACTATTGTAATTACCTTCAACACCAGTATTTTCACCGGACCGCTCAATTCTTTTGCCGGTGTTTTTGTTGTGCCTTTTCAGAAGGGCATCACGACAGTCGGAACGTTCCTCAGGGACACTACCGACAGACTCTCATCAATTACCAAGCTCCTTGATGAGAACGAGAGGCTCAAAAAACAGATAGACGAACTCACGATTGCCAACACCAATCTTGAACAGGAGAAGTATGAGCTTACAGAACTGAGAGGTCTGTACGAACTCGATGCTCTCTATGAGGACTATCAGAAGACCGGTGCGAGGATAATAGCCAAGGATGCCGGCAACTGGTATCACACTTTTGTAATTGACAAAGGCTCAGATGACGGTATTAAGACAGATATGAACGTCATCGCGGGAGGCGGCCTCGTAGGGCGAGTTATGGATGTGGGACCTGACTGGGCCAAGGTTCAGTCAATAATCGCAGACAACGCATCTGTCAGCGGTATGGTTCTTTCTTCCTCCGACAACCTTATAGTCAGCGGGGATCTCGAACACTACAGGCAGGGATATATTACGTTCTCGAAGCTTGTTGACAGCGCAGACAAGGTCAGCATCGGAGACAAGATAGTCACATCCAACATAAGTGACAAGTATCTTCCGGGAATACTCATCGGATATATTTCTACCATAGACGACGATTCCAACAATCTTACTAAATCAGGAAGGCTTACTCCTGCAGTGGATTTTGAACATTTGAATGAGGTTCTGGTTCTGCTTGACCTCAAGAAGGATTACGGTGACTGATGTTTGAGAATATGAATATCAGGCGGTTTATATTCAATTTCATATTTGTCATTTTATCTTTTATATTGCAGACCACAGTCTTTCGGATCATAGATTTTGGAGGGATAACGCCCAATCTGCTGCTGATCTTTACAACATCCACAGCCTTTATCAAAGGTGATAAGCCCGGGCTCCTGGTCGGATTCTTCAGCGGTCTTCTCGTAGATATATTCTTTGGGAATTATATAGGCTTTTTTGCCCTGATCTATATGTACATCGGTTTTATCGTGGGAAAGCTCCACATCATCTTTTTTACCCAGAATCTTGCTATTCCCATACTGCTGATCAGCATTTCCGATTTTGTTTTCGGATTTGTATGCTATGTATTGATGTTTCTATTCAGGATCAAGTTCGACATCGGCTATTACATGAGCAATATCATAATTCCGGAACTTGTTTACACCGCAATCGTAGCAATTTTTTATTACCCTGTAATCCTGAGGATCAACACATCCATAGATGAAAGGGAACAAAGGAGCGCCAAGAAATTTGTTTGACAGTTTTAAAGAAGAGTTTAAAAAGTTCATAACGTCGAGGGCAGTGGTTGTTTCTGCCGTGCTTATCCTTCTGTCATGTCTTTTGGTGTACAGACTCTTTTACCTGCAGATAATCAATGGCTCTAATTATCTGGACAGCTTCAAGCTCAAGATCAAAAAGGAAAAGACGATCGCAGCAGCAAGGGGCAACATCTATGACAGAAACGGGAATCTTCTTGCATATAACGAGCTTGCCAATTCCGTTACCATCGAGGACGTATTCAAGTCGGGATCAAAGAAAAACCGGCAGATCAACGAAACTCTCGACAGGGTTATCAGCATAATTGAGAAAAACAAAGACAGCGTAGACCAGGACTTCAAGATAATCCTTAACGACAGAAGGGAGTATGAATACACCGTCGAGGGCAACAAACTCCTGAGATTTCTTGCGGATGTTTATGGCCATTCTTCAATTAACGAGCTCAAATATGAGGAAAAGACCAAGACAGCCGACGAAGTTGTTGATGATCTGTGCAAGACCTTCAGGATAGGCGGATATGAGGATGAAGATGATTCCTCAACTTTTGTGCCCCGCATGGGATATACCAAGGACAGGGCGCTCAAGATCCTGAATATCAGATACAACATGAATCAGAACAGCTTCCAGAAGTATATAGATACGACTGTTGCATCCGATGTCAGCGATCAGACGGTTGCTGATGTCATGGAGAATGCCGACATCCTTGAGGGTGTATCCATTCAGGAGAGCACCGCAAGGAAATATGTTGATTCCAAGTATTTTTCACAGCTTCTTGGTTACACAGGCAAGATCTCTGAGGATGAGCTTGCTGAACTTCAGCTTACAAGCTCAAGCTACGGCCTTAATGATACTGTCGGAAAGAGCGGCATCGAACAGTCCATGGAGAGCGTACTTCAGGGGACAAAGGGATCTGAGACTGTCTATGTAGACAATACCGGTCAGGTTATCGAGACCAGTAATTATGTGGACTCCGTTGCAGGCAACGATGTTTATCTGACAATTGACAAGGACCTTACTGAGGCCTGCTACAACATTATTGAGCAGTCACTTGCGGGAATCCTTGTGTCCAAGATACAGAATGTCAAAACCTATACTTTCAGTTCAACATCCAACTCAAGCAATATAGTCATTCCTATTTATGATGTATATTATGCGATCTTTGACAATGATGTTCTGGATATCAATCATTTCAGCCAGCCACAGGCTGGAGAGAATGAGAAAGCGATATATGAGCAGTTTGTAAGTAAAAAAGAGGGTACCTTGAATGAGATTCTCGCTGAACTTACAGAGAAGAAGACTCCCTATGAGAACATGACAAGAGAGTACATGTGGTACATGAGCCATATCGCTTCAATGCTTTATTCAGACGGTATCATCGACTCCTCACTCGTAGACAGGGATGATGAGATGTATATCGCATGGACCAAGGATGAGACTATCTCTCTTGCGGAATACATCAAATATACAATAGCCATGAACTGGGTCGATGTATCCAAGCTCAGCATTGAGAACCAGTACGCTGATTCGGAGGAGATATTTAACAAGATAGTTGAATATATACATGACTCGCTCTCAGAGGATTTTGACTTCCAGACAAGGCTCTACAAATATCTGCTTCTTGACGGATATATATCAGGAAGTCAGGTGTGCAATGCACTTCTGGAACAGCAGGCAGTTGAAGTGGATCCTGAAGAACTCTCACTTTGGGAGAGGGGCGGAGAATCTGCCTATACCTTTATGGTCAACAGAGTTGCCAATCTCGACATCACTCCCGCGCAGCTCGCTCTTGACCCCTGCACAGGTTCCATGGTGGTTACGGACGTCAATTCGGGTGATGTGCTTGCACTTGTATCATATCCGGGTTATGACAACAATCTGATGGCTAACGGCGTTGATGCCGCCTACTATGCCAAACTTCGAAGTGACAACTCTAACCCTCTGTACAACTATGCCACACAGCAGAAGACTGCGCCTGGTTCCACCTTTAAGATGGTTTCATCAACTGCAGGACTTATGGAGGGAGTTATTACAACAGACTCCATCATATACTGCGGAGGCGTTTTTGATAAATTCAATCCGGGACCGCGGTGCTGGATACATCCAAGAGGCCACGGAGGACTGAATGTTATTGGCGGAATAAGGAATTCGTGCAACGTTTTCTTTTACGAAGTGGGATACAGACTCGGACTTGTGGGCAACACCTATTATCCGGAGACCGGTCTTGAGAAGCTTGCCAGATATGCCGATATGTACGGACTTACAGAGAAGTCAGGAATCGAAATTGCAGAGAGTGAACCTCAGGTGTCCAATCAGGACGCTGTTCGATCTGCAATCGGACAGGGCAACCACTCATATACAACTGTGGGCCTTGCAAGGTATGTGACTACTGTTGCCAACAACGGCACATGCTATAATCTGACACTCGTTGACAGAACCACAGATTCTAACGGCAATCTGCTTGAGGATTACAGTGCAACTGTAAGGAATCAGATAGATATGCCCTCATCGTACTGGAACGCGATCCATACAGGAATGCGACAGGTGGTGCAGGACAAATCCTACTACAATAATCTTGGGGTTGCTGTGGCTGGTAAGACCGGTACTGCGCAGGAGTCCGCCAACAGGCCCAACCACTCACTGTTTGTGTGCTATGCGCCCTATGAGAGCCCTGAGATTGCAATAGCTACCAGGATTGCCTACGGCTATACTTCAAGTTATGCTGCACAGATAACCAAAGAGGCACTTGCATACTACTTTGAACTTCGTGATGAAGACGATATCATATCGGGAACTGCCCAGACTCTTCAGGACGGTGCGACAAACGCAGACTAAATCAAGGAGCAACTATGAAATTCCTTAAGAAATATAAGATCACCGACTACGACTTTGCGCTGGTCCTTATGGTGATCGCTCTGACAGTAATCGGAATAATGGCTATCGGCTCCGCTGATCCTGCTTCAAGGACCAAGCAGATAGGAGGTATGGTGGTTGGAATCATAGCCATGCTTGTGATATCGCTCTGGGACTATACGTTTATCCTTAAATTCTATGTACTCGGATATGTGGTCAATATAGCTCTTCTGGCACTTGTTCTTTCTCCTCTGGGCAGTAGTACCAATGGTGCACAGAGGTGGATAGAGCTTCTGGGTATAAGGTTTCAGCCTTCTGAGACAGCTAAAATATTATTGATTTTATTTTATGCGCAGTTTATTATGAAATATAAGGATAGAGTCAAAAACTTAGGTTTTATCGTCATTTGCCTGATTATTCTGGCTGTGCCGATAGGCCTTATCGCTTCGCAGCCTGACCTTTCCACCTGTATCATGGTGATGCTGATCTTTTCCTGTATTATTTTTGTAGCCGGAATAGATTTGAGGATAGTCGGTGCTGTTCTGGGAACGGCGATACCGGCAGTTCTGTTCGTGATTTATAACGCGGTACAGGGGGAGAGCAGTCTTTTGCATGATTATCAGCAGAGACGTATCCTGGCGTGGCTTCATCCTGAGGATTATGCCAATTCCGAGGCCTATCAGACACTTAATTCCATGATGGCCATAGGTTCGGGTCAGCTCTACGGCAAGGGTTACAACACCAATGAGATCAGTTCGGTTCTCAACGGCGGCTTCATATCAGAGTCTCAGACAGACTTTATCTTTACTGTTATAGGTGAGGAGTTCGGCTTTGTAGGAGCAGTCCTTGTAGTTGCACTTATCATGCTGATTGCGTTAAGGTGTTTTATGATCTCGCTTCGTGCCAGGAATAAGAGCGGTGAAGTGATAGCTGCAGGTGTCGGTGCGTGGATCGGATTTCAGGGCTTTCTTAACATGGGAGTTGCTACCGGAGTTATGCCTAACACCGGTATTCCGCTGCCTTTTGTCAGCTACGGACTTACGTCGCTCATATGCATATATGCCGGGATAGGCTTTGTTCTTAATGTCAGATTACAAGGCAACAAGTATATTACAGGGAGGGTATAAGTTAGATGAATATCGCACTTATAGCACATGACGCCAAAAAGAAACTTATGCAGAATTTCTGTATCGCGTACAGAGGGATCCTGAGCAAAAACGACCTTTTTGCCACAGGTACGACCGGAAGACTCATTGAGGAAGTGACTAATCTGACTGTTCATAAGTATCTCGCAGGACATCTTGGGGGCTCACAGCAGCTTGGTGCCGCAATTGAGCACAATGAGATCGATCTTGTTATTTTCCTAAGGGATCCCCTCACAGTTAAGTCCCACGAGCCTGATATTAACAATGTAATGACCCTGTGTGATATGCACAATATTCCTGTTGCTACCAATCTTGCATCAGCTGAGTTACTTATTAAATCACTTGACAGAGGAGATCTTGAGTGGCGTGAGATGTACAAATAAGCTGCTTTTAATTGGGGTATATTCACTTGTACTGATGTTGGGGCTTACCGGCTGCGCCGGTATTTCATATTCTTCCAAGTATTCCGTAAGTTCTTCATCACAAGACAGTATTGAATTTATGACTTTTCCTACATTTGCTTCTGACCTCTGCGTTGTTTCCGGAGATATAGGATCTGACGTCGAGATGGGTGAGAAGGTAAGTGCAGGACTTTTTGACCTGCGCAAAAAACAGACTCTTTACGCCAAAAACGTCAACATGCAGGTTCAGCCCGCATCCCTGACCAAAGTTATGACTGCACTTGTAGCTCTCAAGTACGGCAGTCTTGACCAGAATCTTGTGGCTGGAAGTGACGTCTATGTTACTGAGAGCGGAGCTCAGAAGATAGGCCTTAAAGAAGGAGATAAGATGACCCTTGATCAGGCACTCAGAGTCCTTCTTATCTATTCGGCCAATGATGTGGCCAATCTGATTGCTTCCAATGTGGCAGGTTCCATTGATGAATTCGTTACGCTGATGAACAAAGAGGCTCTTGAGATAGGTGCAACCAACTCACATTTCATGAATCCCAACGGCCTTACACAGGATGATCACTATGTGACTGCCTATGATATGTATCTGATCTTCAATGCAGCCATGGAGTACGATATATTCGCCGAGATCATCAATATGACAGATTACACGACGACATATTATGACAACTCCGGCAATGCAAAGGAGATATCGATCTCAAGTACCAATCTGTATCTAAGGGGCGATAAACAGGCACCAAGCGGAGTGACAGTCATCGGAGGTAAGACGGGAACCACCAATGCCGCGGGACACTGCCTGATCCTTCTTTCCAGAGATACGAGCGGCAATCCATATATTTCAGTTATCATGCGAGATACAGACAGCGGAAGCCTTTACAGCGATATGTCTTCTCTGCTTAATGAAATCGTGAATTAAGGTTGTCTTTTAGCACCTTATAACTTATAAT
>CAMNOS010000030.1 GCA_946546925.1 uncultured Butyrivibrio sp. | reverse complement strand
ACTCCCGACATATTCAGAAGCCGCATGAACAATGTCCTTCTCTCACGGGGGGATGTTGTTGAAAAGGAATATACCATTACAGCAAGTGTCGGCAGTGCGTCAGCTCTTATCGATGACAGTCTCAATATAGAGAAACTGATTCGCGAAGCTGATGAAGAGATGTACGCAGACAAAAAGAATCGCGCAAAGCGCAAATCATAGAACAAAAGCAAAGGAAATACAACTTAAAATGGCATTTGACGGTATCACAGTAGCAAATCTAAAAAAGGATTTTGAGCGCCTTTTAGTGGGCGGCAGAATATACAAGATAGCCCAGACAGAGAGCGACGAGCTCTTTATCACAATAAAACTATCCTATGAAGCAGCACAGCAGTACGGAATAAAGCAGACAAAACTTGTCCTTTCTTCCGACGCCACTCTTCCGCTTGTATATCTTACGGAGGAGACCAAGAATTCTCCAATGACAGCACCGAACTTCTGCATGCTTCTTCGAAAGCACATCCAGAACGGCCGCATAGTATCAGTTTCGCAGCCCGGAGGTCTTGAGAGAATAATCAGATTTGAAGTCGAGCACCTCGACGAAATGGGTGACCTTCGCCACAAAGTGCTTCTTATTGAGCTTATGGGCAAATACAGCAATATCATCTTCACCGACGAGGAAGATACCATAATCGACAGCATCAAGCACATCCCTGCATCTGTAAGCTCTGTCCGGGAGGTTCTGCCCGGAAGAAAATACTTTATCCCGAGTCAGGACAAGGCAGATCCCTTAAGTACCAACGCAGATGAGTTCTCATCTCTTGTTCTCTCCAAGCCAATGCCCATTTTTAAGGCCATCTATGGCGCATACACAGGTCTTTCCCCAATTGTCGCCCAGGAAATATGCTTCAGAGCAGATGTGGATGCAGACAAGGGAGCTTCATCCTTGACCTCCTCTGAAGCCGCCGCCATCTACAGGGCATTTGACCGCGTAATGCAGGATGTAAAAGACGCTTCTTTCACCCCTGCCATCTACTACGACGGGGAGGCCCCCCGTGAGTACTGCTCTGTCCCCCTTACTATCTACGGCTTTGATCCCGGCATATCTGAACAGGCGCTTGAAGACCACGGAATAAAGCTTATGCCCAACATCTCAGACCTTATCAGGAACTACTACGCCGAGAAAAGTGTTTACACCAGAAGCCGCCAAAAATCCGTGGACCTCAGAAAGATAGTTTCCACGATCCTTGAGCGAAATGTCAGAAAGCTTGACCTTCAGACCAAACAGCTCAAAGACTGCGACAAAATGGACAAATACCGCACCTACGGCGAGCTCCTGAACGTCTATGGCTACAGCGCTCATGAGGGCGACAAAGAGATAACTGTAAATGACTACAATACGGGAAAAGACATAACGATTCCCTTAGATCCCACACTTAGCGCCACTCAGAACGCCAAGAAGTACTTCGACAGGTACACCAAGCTTAAAAGAACCCGTGAAGCCCTCGAAGAGCAGATGAAGGAGGTATCTGAGACCATAGAGCAGCTTGAGTCAGTCTCCAACTCTCTTGATATCGCCCGCAGCGAAGCCGATCTGTCCCAGATCAAGGAAGAGCTGGCAGCAAGCGGCTATATAAAGTCAGGTTCCCAGGGCAAAAAAGGAACAAGGGACAAGCAAAAAAGCAGGCCTTTCCACTATGTTTCCAGCGACGGCTTTGACATATATGTGGGAAAAAACAACCTGCAGAACGATGAACTGACCTTCAAGACCGCAAACGGCGGTGACTGGTGGTTCCATGCAAAAAAGATCCCCGGATCCCACGTGGTACTACTAACCGGCGGAAAAGAAGTACCTGACAGGGCCTTTGAAGAAGCTGCGGCCCTTGCGGCATTCTACTCAAAAGGAAAGAATCAGGAGAAGGTCGAGATCGATTATCTGCACCGCAAGGATGTCAAAAAACCTGGCGGAGCAAAGCCGGGCTTTGTAGTCTACTACACCAACTACTCCATGGCGATCTCACCGGATATTTCAGGGCTGAAGCTCCTTAGTGAGTGATCCAGCTTCATCAGATAACTCATAGAGTAAATTACTGTTTCGCAAGCAGTATCGCGCTTGATCTTGGGCAAAGGGTAAGGCTCCCCGCATCCTGCAGCCTCTTCTCCCTTCCGGTGTCGTAATACACCCCTTCTGAATTAAATGCCAGATACCAGTGCATATTCTCCGGAATGATCGGAAGGCCAAAAGTGTGCTCCTCCCAGTGGGCGTTTACTGCAACATAGATGAAAACATCGCGCTTTGTCCCGTACTTTTCGTGGTCCTCAGCATACATATATGCAAAGGCAAGCTGCGGGGCGCCCTCGTCAAATTCCCAGGGATTAAGACCATGGAAAGAGAGCTCAGGATAACCGGTTTTATTGTGACCAAAATTGAATTTGCTGCCCATCAGCACCGGATGAGCCTTTCTGAAGGCTATAAGTCTCTTTAGATACTCAAAGAGCTGCCAGTTTCTGCCATTATCAAGCAGCGACCAGTCAAGCCACGATATCTCATTGTCCTGGCAGTATGCATTGTTGTTACCAAACTGGGTATTGCCGAACTCATCCCCTGATAACAGCATCGGTATACCCCTGCTTGTCAGGAGTATGTTAAACATGTTTTTCATCTGGCGAAATCTCAGATCCAGGATCTCTTTGTCATCAGTGTCTCCCTCAACACCACAATTCCAGCTCATGTTGTCGCCTGTTCCGTCATTATTGCCTTCGCCGTTGGCCTCGTTGTGCTTGTTGTTGTATGACACCAGGTCGTACATGGTAAAACCGTCGTGGCAGGTGACAAAATTGATCGAAGCCGCAGCGCTCCTGTTACCATACATATCATTGGAACCGCGTATGCGCCAGAACAGCTCGGGTGCATCCTCAGCACCGCCCTTTACAAAGCGCCGCAGACAATCCCTGTATTTGCCGTTCCATTCAGACCATCTTCCCCATGACGGAAAAGACCCAACCTGATACATTCCGCCTGCATCCCAGGCTTCTGCGATAAGAAGGCACTTCCCAAGAACCGCATCATGAGCGATCGTATCAAGAAGCGGCGGATCCACCATCGGTGCTCCGTCCTCATCCCTCGACAGGATTGACGCAAGATCGAACCTGAATCCGTCAACGTGATAGTCGCTTACCCAGTATCTCAGGCAGTCCAGAACTACGTTTCTCACCACAGGATTGTTGCAGTTCATGGTATTGCCACAGCCGCTGAAATTATAGTACTTCCCTTCGGGCGTCAGAAGATAATAGGTTCTGTTGTCTACACCCTTGTAGGATATGTACGGGCCGTTTTCATTTCCTTCCGCGGTATGATTGAATACCACATCAAGGACCACTTCTATATCATTTCTGTGTAGCTGCTTTATGAGATTCTTAAGTTCGTCCGCCTCCATTCCAAACAGTGCAGACGCAGCATATCCTGCCTTCGGCGCAAAAAAATCGACTGTGGAATATCCCCAGTAATTGTAAAGTCTTCTTCCATCCACAACTCTGCTGTTCTCAAACTCGTCAAACTCGAAAACAGGCATGAGCTCAACGCAGTTAACTCCAAGCTCCTTAAGATAAGGGATCTTCTCTACAATTCCCGCAAAGGTCCCTGCTCTGTTGACATTGCTTCCTCTTCCTCTGGTGAAAGATCTCACATGCATTTCATATATCACAAGGTCACACTGCCTTTTTTCCAGAGGTTTATCTCCCTCCCAGAGGTAGTCCTGCCTGATGAACTGACCCCTGTGCTGAAAACTGTCCTTATAATCAGGCTCTTTTCCCCAGACTGTTCTTCCGGAAACAGACCTTGCATAAGGATCGAGCAGAACCTTGGTTCTGTCAAAGAGCTGCCCCCTCTCAGGGCAGTACGGCCCGTCAAATCTGTATCCGTACTCGGTCGTCTCAACATCAATGCCATAGATCATCATGGTATAGACGTTGCCTATCCTGAATTCCTCAGGAAACGGTATCTCCACAAAGGGCTTCTTCTGACCGTGGTGATAAAGAACCAGTGTACAGGAGGTGGCCTCCTTGGAAAAGATACTGAAATTAACCGCACCATTTTCACACAGTGTCGCCCCAAAGGGAAAGACCCTGCCAACCCTGTACTCAAGATCCTTGATGGTATTCGTGGGAAAAGTGTCTATCAGTCTCAGCATATGTAAACACCTCACAATATTGGATTATTGTTACTTGTCCCCGTTCTTCCTTCTCTTAATGTAGATCATTGCAAATCCGATACCTGCCGCAACAATTATCGTGATCACCCTTCCGGCGATATCGGCTGTATCCTCAGTGTTCTCTCTTCTTACTCCGAGCACAGCTTCTTCATCGGAATCCGTACCGATGGTATCATCCTCCTGCCCCGACTTGCTGACATTGACGGTAACTTCTTCCACCGCGTAAGATCTGACACTTCCAGGGCCGCCCCCAAGCAAAGTGATCATAAGAGCAAGCGAAAAAATAAACGCCTTAACCCCGTTGTACTTCTTCATAAGCACCTCCGCCTCAAAACTTATATATAAACTATCTATAAAATCCTGATTTTTTTAAGCAGGGAAACAATTGATGCTCCCTTGGGAAATCTTTTTATATCTTCCTCTGACGCTCCGCCTGATCTTATGAGAACAAGGAAATAGATAAACACAGCAAACAGTACTGCAACTGCTGTTGCAAACAGATTCACGAAGTAGTCGCTTCCCACAAACTGCCCAAATATCAGCGAAAACAGCTGATATATACCGAAAGCCGATGCCCCCATCACAGCGGAGGCAATTATGGGCAACAGATATGTCTTTTTAAGGTCATACTGAACCGGCAGGTTTCTTGTCATGACAAAGTTGTTCAAAAGACACATCACAAGCGAATAAACAATTGTGACTATGCACAGTGCCACATCTCCGAGGTTAGTATGTACAAGAAGAAGTGTCAGGATCACGCTCTGAAGTACCAGTGCTATGAGTGCATTGAGTACCGGCGCATTCACCTTGCCAATGCCCTGGAGCACTGCATTTGTAACTGTTGAGAGGGAATAAAACACCACTGTGACAGCAAGCATCATCAGTAGCATTGCCGCCTCATCCAAAGATTTCCTCTGTGGAAAGAGGATCATCATGACGGGACGAGCAAGTGCAAAAAGACCTGCTGCACAGGGGATGGAGATCATGAGAATGACCCTTGTGACCCTCGATACAGTCTCTCCCGCCTTCTCAACTTCTCCTCTGGCAAATGTGGTCGAGACCTCAGGTATCATGGCTGCAGCTGCGGCAGAGGCAAGGGCTATGGGAAGGTTTGTTATTACCATAGCCTTTCTCTGGAAGATACCGTACTGATATGCAATGCTGCTCTCATCCATGTTTCTTACATGCATAAGTATCCTGGAAAAAAGCGTTGAATTAAGTGATGTGGAAAGATTATAGATAAACGTGCTCAGAATAAAAGGGGTCACAACCATGAATATTAGCTTGTAGATCTCCCTGTCAGGCACGTCGGGATGATCGTCTTTTTTGATTCTCTCCCTGATAACAGACCTGTTATAGCTGTAGACAAGATACATAAAAATAAGGGCGACCAGCACTCCTGCCCCTGTGCCCAGAGCACTTCCTATTGCTCCGTAGACAGCTCTTTTGGACGGATCCTCATCACCTGCCATTCTCGTAAGTATCAGAGCTCCCCCAATACTGACCACGGCGTTGAAAACCTGTTCAACAAGCTGTGAAACAGAAGTCGGAACCATGGTCCTGTGGGCCTGAAAATAGCCCCTCAGAACTCCAAGAAAGCCGAAAAGAAAGATCGTCGGAGCAAAAAAGCGAAGCACCAGAGCCGACCTTCCTGCTGCAAGAATATCGGCAGCAAAAAAAAGCACCAGACTCCCTATCCCGCCCACTACAGCGACATAAACCAGCGCACACCTGAAGATCCTGTGGGCATTTTTGTACTCCTGCACAGCGAGCTTCCCCGATATTATCTTGGACATTGCAGATGGGATACTGTATGAAGATACAAGAAGAACTATCGTATAGATGGCATATGCAGCACCATAATAGCCATTACCTTCATCTCCGATAATGGCTGCCAGCGGACTACCATAAAGAAGGCCGATAATTCTTGATATTATGCCTGCAATAGCAAGAATACCGGCCTGCACCAACAGTCCCTTTTTGGAATTATTCTCCAGGTTTGTGCTTTTCTCCATCTTGATCTAAAAAAACATTATGGCTTCAGCCAATCGTACATCTCCTGATATTTTTCAGCGGAAACCTTCCATGAGAAGTCGACTGCCATAGCTCTGTCGATCATCTTGTTCCATTCGCGCTTCTGATCATAGTATACATGCTCAGCCTCACGGATTGTTCCAAGCATCTCATGTGCGTTGTAATTAAGAAAGCCAAAACCGGTTCCCGTGCTCTCATACTTGTTGTAAGGTTCAACGGTGTCAATAAGTCCACCCGTCTGTCTTACAATCGGTATTGTACCATATCTTAATGCCATAAGCTGAGAAAGTCCACAGGGTTCGAAAAGTGAAGGCATAAGAAATACATCCGATGCCGCATAAATCTTGTGGCTCATAGGCTCTGAATAATAAATATTGGCAGAAACCTTGTCATTGTACTTCCAGTCAAAGTGTCTGAAGGAATTCTCATACTGTTCTGCTCCGGTGCCAAGAACAACAAGCTGTATTGCATCCTGGCAGAGCTCATCCAGAACATAGTTGATAAGATCAAAGCCCTTCTGGTCCGTGAGCCTTGAGACGATACCTATCATCATTATCTTCTCATCTTCTCTGAGCCCAAGTTCCTTCTGAAGTGCCTTTTTATTCTTGACCTTCTCCTTGCGGAAGTTGATCGCGTTGTATTTGTATGGGATGTACTGGTCTGTCTCCGGGTTGAACTCGTCGTAGTCAATACCGTTGACGATTCCGCGAAGATCCCGCTCTCTTGCCCTTAAAAGTCCGTCCAGCTCTTCGCCGTAGAACTCAGTCTTGATCTCCTCGGCATACGCCTTGCTGACTGTAGTTATAGCATCAGCATATACGATGCCGCCCTTTAAGAGGTTGGCATCCTTGTACAGCCCGAGCTTGTCCGGCGTAAAGAAGTAATCCGGAAGTCCTGTTATATCCTGAACCTTCTTGATGTCCCACTTGCCCTGGAACTTGAGGTTATGGATCGTCATAATCGCCTTAATTCCTCTGTAGAACTCACTGCCCTGGAATCTCTCCTTGAGGTATACGGGGATAAGACCTGTCTGCCAGTCATGGCAGTGAATGATGTCAGGTCTGAAGTCAAGAACAGGAAGTACAGAAAGAGCGGCCTTTGAGAAGAAAGCAAATTTCTCAATCTCGAATATAGTATCATCACTGTAAGGCTTCATTCCGTTAAAATAGAATTCATTATCAATAAAGTAATACTGAATTCCATCAACCACTGCCTTGAAGATGCCGACATACTCATTCTTCCAGTGGAAATCCATGTAGAAATTGGTGATATACTCCATCCTATCCTTCATCTGCTGATTGATACATTTATAGAGCGGAAGGATAACACGTACATCGAAATACCGCTTGTCGATATTCTTGGGGAGCGATCCGACAACGTCAGCAAGTCCTCCTGTCTTGATAAATGGTACACCTTCTGAAGCTACAAACAGGATTTTTTTCATTAAACAGTCATCTCCTTCTTTTTGGCGCTACAATTATTACTAATATATAGTTTACTTTATTTAAGGTTTAGTGACAACACACTGAGAAGCAGTTGACAAAAAAACGTATCCAGTTATTTATTATTTCGAATTACTTTATTTTTAATTTATAAACCGTACACATTTTGTCCAAATTTGGCAAGTAAGATATTCACATATCAGAAGTAATGAACTTCTGACTCCCCCAACAAAACTTTTTTCATACCGGGTCGATCGGCTCCCCACTGATCGACCTCTCCTCCCAAAAACATGGCACCTGATAAGGTGCCTTTTTAATGCCTGTTATTGGATTTGGGGCCTGCGCCTTATGCGGGGATCTGATCGTCGCTTCTTACATCTTCCTCTTTGGGAGTCTCATCAGTAAGAATCTGGTCTGTCTTTCTTGGGCCTCTGACTCCAAAGCTTCCGGTGTATCTAAGATCCTTAAGTATCTTTCTGATGTCCTTGAGCTGTCTTGAGATATCTGCAGCTGATGCACATACAACTGTAGGAACTCCGCTGCCCCCCATCTCAACCTTAAGGCCTGCATCCTTAAGAGCCTTAAAAGCTTTGAGTTTATCTGTAGTACTTATCTGTTCAAGTTCTTTTTCGTTCTTATTCATATATATTGTGCCTTTCTTATTATTAAACACAATATAACATACTTTCTCAGATTTTTCAAACGTCTGTTCTCACAATTTGCACAAAATTATTATCGTATTTTCGTATATAATTATTCATTAAAAAATATTCGAATTACTGTTAAGTTTTCAAACATTACTCCGATATATATTTTGAGAATAAAAATTCTCACTCCCCCAACAAAACTTTTTTCATACCTGGGCTGTTTAACTCCCCATTAAACAGCCCTCCTCCCAAAAACTTGTGAAAACACACGAAAAAAGAAGGCGAACCCCATCGCTTTCTTTTTTTGCGTTTATCTGTTGTCTGTATATGCCTTGACGAAAAAGTCCTTGTCTGTCTGCTTTACCATCATCTTGGCGTCATCGGATATGTAATAGCTCCTGCCGCTGGCCTCATAGTTGTTGTGGACATTTCCCGTCAGGTTCTTCCAGTCATCGTAGTTGGCCATGCCAATATCATCCTGTGCCTGTTCAAATACAAGGCGCCCTTCAGTCTCAGGTTTAATAAGTATAAAGAACTTATCTCCCTTTTCAAGATCGATCTTCCTGTCAAGCTCAAAGGTGTGATATCCGCCGCTTATGCATGAGATCCTGGTTCTGACTTCGGGCTCATCGCTTTCTGAGAAGATGATATTGCCCTCTTCCTCTCTGGGGTTTATATAAACCTCAAGCTCATACTGCTGATAGAGGTCAAGGCTCATAAGTCCCACCGCCTTTAGTGTCTGTGTCCCTCCGGCCTCATAGAGCATTCCGTATGGATTGGATGCCGCGGAAAAAGCTGTCATCGTATTACAGGTATCGTCCTTGGTACTCACAAGATCAGACAAAAAACCTGCCGCCTGATAGTTGTTGTCATACCAGTCATCATCCCCCGGCGCAGCCACTTTATATGATACTGCATTGCTGTTTGCAACCGTCTCATCGAAGTAAGACAGCCAGAAGTATCCCTCCTCGCCGGAGCCTTTTCCCCAACTGTTCCTGCAAAGCCACGCACCGTCACCAC
Organism: uncultured Butyrivibrio sp.; assembly: GCA_946546925.1. Classification (GTDB taxonomy): domain Bacteria; phylum Bacillota; class Clostridia; order Lachnospirales; family Lachnospiraceae; genus Butyrivibrio. The sequence continues at coordinate 13,236 of CAMNOS010000030.1, read as the reverse complement.
GTGGAGTCAGCTTGAAATTGGAAGCGCTGTAGTCGTCATCCCAGCCTATTATGAGCACCTCGTGATCCGCAGTCGGAACCTTCTGCCCATCAAAGTCGGAGTACAGAGTCCGTGAGTTGTTCTTAAAGAATCTGCTGTCCGCACATATCCCGACAGTTGCAGATCCATGCTCCATTATCATCTGTTTGACCAGTGTGTTGTTGCTGTATTCACACGGCATCTGATTCACAGCCTGAACGTGGTAGCTGCTCTCATACGCTTCTGACGGGCGCTCAGAGTTGTCTGAAAAGAGCGAAGAAGCACCGTATATGCTCTTAAACGCATTGTTGCCGGACTCTTCAACAGGTCCCTTCCAGGCTGTAAGTAAACTTATGCAGTAATCCGTAACACCTCCGGCCACAATATAGCCTGTGTCATAGTCAAATATCCACGCCCCGGGGTCATCCTCGGCGTTCACAAGTTCCCTGAAGTCATCATCTATATCTCCGTTCTCAGAGCCCTCAGCCCGGTGGAGATTGTAATATGCAAGGTGCTTCTCGGAAAGATTTATGTCTCCGCTACCAATATCTGCGTGATGTTTCAAAAGGTCACTCTCAATTGCCCCCAGGCATGCATAGATCCAGCACAGAGACGAATATCCCTGGTCCTTGACGCCTGTAACGTAGCGCTTTCCGTCCACATCTCTTGAATCATATCTTGCCGGTATTTCTTTTGCAGAAAAAGAACTTATATCCACGGGAACGCAGTCCTCGAAATCGGGAGCCGAATAAAAAGCTCCGATGTCTCCCTCACCGATCATGACAGCTTCCGGGATGCAGATCTTCTGCACCAGATCAACTTCATCCGTCACCGGGCTGTTAACATCCTCCTGAACGTGAGAGCTCCCTGTGCCGTGTGACGGCTGCGGATAGCTGTGGGGTTCAATAGCTGCTACGCCAGCACTCTCATCGCCGCTAAGCCCTGCAAGATCCGCCTCCGCGTCGAATATTGTCCCGTTAGCTCCGTCGCGCCTTGAGGAATTGGTGTTTTTATCTTTTTTATCTGTAAAAAAAACGATCAGGCAGAGTAAGAGCACAGCGGCAAAGGCCGCGATCATGCATAATAAAACTCTTTTGTTTCTCTTCACTTTCCACCTCTATCTGATCACTGTTGTATTAAAGGATCCAAAGATTGACTGCGACATATCTTTTGCAAAAGACTCATAATCAAGAAAATGGATGCCTTTATTCCAGCCGTCAATAACCCTCAGTATCGGATAAGTCTTTCCGCCGACACGCCAGATGCTGTAGCCGCATACCACTATGGTGTGGTCCTTGTAAAAGCCCCTTGCAATGTTCATGATGACAGGTCTCCCGGCAGATATCTCCCTTTTTATGTGCTTTTCAAAGCTCCAGATGTACACTCCTTTGCACCTTGCCTTAATCCCGTACTGCTTAAAGGCCTCCCTGGTAATTGCAGCAATGAAAAAAGGGACCGTCCCTCTCTTGTCGGTGTAGCCGTAGCTTAGTGCGATCTCTTCAACCTGTCTGTACAGTTCATGAATATCTTCGGGGATAGACGATATGGACATGGTCTGACGATAGTAGTCCAGGACTCTGGTAACTGCGACTACCGAGCAGTTTCTCGTGCGCCGTCCGCTTATTTCCTCCATTGACATATGGTTCATCATAAGGGATCTTCCTCTGCCCACACAGATCCCTTTATCACCATACTTTTCAAAGAGGTACTTGGGTATATTCCTGATACCGCCGTAAGGCTTGGTCATGATGTCTGTCCTCTCAATCATTAAAACCTTAATACTATAATATCACTTTAAGTACCGCTTATGGCATGAAGATTGATGCCATAAGCGGTATCGGCAAAGAAAATCAGGCATGATAAAACTTGTGATAAAATAGTAAAGAAAAATAAATGTGCAAATATGCAGTTTACTTTCTCGGTTTAAAGTGATATAGTAAACTGCAACTCTACATAGATTTGGAGGAACAGAAATGTCTTTTGAGTATATACAGAAGCTCCCTACACCTGAAGAGATCCGCTCAGAGTTCCCGCTGGGAAAAGAGCTCACTGAATTAAAGAAAACGCGCGATGCCATGATAACAGACGTTTTTACCGGAAAGAGCGACAAATTCCTTGTCATTGTAGGCCCATGCTCTGCCGACAACGAAGATGCAGTCTGCGACTACGTTTCTCGCCTTGGCAGGCTCAATGAAAGAGTGAGTGATAAGCTGATCCTGATTCCCAGGATCTACACCAACAAGCCGCGTACCACAGGTGACGGCTACAAGGGAATCACCTCCCAGCCAGATCCCGAAGGCAAGACGGATTTCCGCGCAGGTCTTGTTGCCATGAGACATATGCAGATCAAGGCAATCGAAGAGTCAGGTCTTACTGCAGCCGATGAGATGCTCTATCCCGAAAACTGGGGATATGTGGCAGACATCCTCTCCTATGTGGCTATAGGCGCCCGCTCTGTGGAAGATCAGGAGCACAGGATGACAGCAAGTGGTTTTGATGTTCCTGCAGGTATGAAGAATCCCACAAGCGGGACCCTCTCAGTAATGCTCAACTCCGTATATGCAGCTCAGCAGCCCCACACCTTCGTATACAGAGGATATGAGGTCAAGACCAACGGCAATCCGCTCTCCCACTGCGTACTTCGAGGTTCAAGCAACAAACACGGGCAGTCACTTCCCAACTATCACTACGAGGACTTAAGCCTGCTCTTAAAGCTCTATGAACAGCGCGAGATCATCAATCCCGCCGCCATCATAGATGCCAATCACAACAACTCAGGCAAGCAGTTCAAGGAGCAGATCCGCATAGTTAAAGAGGTCCTTCACTCCAGAAACTGCAATCCTGACATCAGAAACCTTGTAAAAGGCGTCATGATCGAGAGCTATATTGAGGAAGGCTGCCAGAAAATCGGCGAAGGGGTATACGGCAAGTCCATAACAGACCCCTGTCTTGGATGGGAAGACACCGAGAGACTGCTTTTGGAAATTGCAGAAACCGTATAAAAGTTACAGGCTGTAGAAGATTTTTCTACAGCCTTTTTTAATCAGTTCCGGATGCGTGCCCAGTCATAGGGATCAGCGGATTTCTTATTCTTACCGGTATATCTTAATATGGTATTGGAGTCGGAATAACCCATCAGTTCCTGCACTGAAGAGACATCTGCGCCGTTATCCAGAAGATGCATTGCAAATGAGTGGCGAAGCGTAAACGGAGTTATATCAGACCTGATCCCGGCCTTACTTACATAACTCTTTATAAGCTTCCAAAGCCCCTGCCGGCTCATGGGAAGACCTTTGTAGTTAAGAAACAGGTAGTCGGAATATTCGCTGTTACCATCAGCTTCGAGCAGTTTATTTCTCCCCTCGGCAAGATAGCTCTGAAGTGCTTCTCTGGCTTTCTTTCCGTATGGAATAAGGCGCTCACCCGCTGCGGCCCTACGGCTTATTCTGATGCATGAAAGAGACAGATCCATATTGGAGAGTTTCAGGTTAATCACTTCGGATGCCTTCACCCCCGTGGCGTACATGAGTTCAAGAATGGCCTTATCCCTAAGTCCCTTGGGGTCTTTTCCAAAGTCCTGTGAAAGAAGCTCTTCTATCTCAACCGTAGTGAGAACTCTCGGCTCTTTTTTCTCAACCTTTGGGCTTTTGATATTCTCCGCGGGATTCTCGCTGATATTACCGTTTTCCAGCATATATCTGAAGAATGATTTGATGGATGTAAAGTGTCTGGTTATTGAAGAAGGCGCAAAATCCTCGTTTCTAAGTCCCATGCAGTATTCCTGCAGCGCATCCTCAGTGACGCTTCCCACATCCTTGATGCCACGCGCCTGCATATGCGCTGCCATTCTCTTAAGATCCCTCTTATAAGACAGTATCGTATTGCGGGAAGTTCCCTTGACCTTCTCCATATATTCCAAAAAGCCGTCTATCTGCTGCTCCATTTAATTCCCCCAAATGATTACTTACTCTTCCTGCTTTATTCTGCTCCCCGCTCTGTCAGAGAAATCGCTATAAAGAGCGGCGAAGTCAGGACCACTGCATAGGCATATCTGAAATCCACAACCGGAGATGCCACAAGCAGCGTCGCTATGATAAGCCCCATAAGAACATGAACGATTACGCACCTTCTCTTCTTCAGCGCTATCGCGAAGGTTATGACAAGTGCCCAGGTATATGCCCCAATGCTGAAAAGCATCCCGTAAAGGGGCATAAAATCTGAAAGCTTTATCAGTATTTCTTTAACCTTGATGAACTTTCCGCCAATGACAGGACTATGGTAAAGCCCCTGGTCGTTGGCGATTATCCCGTCTATATTTCCAACTTCATAAGCCACATCAGGGTATATGTACCCTCCCACAAGGTCATACCATGCGCTTACATACTGCAGGGGATTCCTGAAAAAGAGCCTTGCCCAGAGTCCAAAGTATTCTCCCTTGTTCTTCTCAATGACTTCAGGATGGCCTGCCCTTACAAGTTCCTTGATATTGTCGGCAAACCCGGGTGCATACAGCTGACTGATATAAGTCCTGTCGATCACCGCATCGATCATCGCAATGTCTGAATCATCAACCGGTCTGTCCTCAACAAGAACTCTTGCCACCTGTTGCAGCGGCACCGAAAGAGATTCAGTGAAGTCCGGGCTTTTGATGCCAAAGCCTTTATACAAAGGCCCCTTTACCAGCGATGTCACAAGGATGACGCACACAGCTGCAATCGCAGCGCCTCTGATGTTCTTTCTGAAGGTAAAAAGAAATACCGGCACAAACGTAATCATCGCTATATAGGCATTGGACCGAAAAAGCCCAAACAGGATCCCCAGAACAGCAAATGCAGCAAACATTCCTGCGCTTATTCTGCCCTCTCTTATCCGATACATTTCAATAAGGGCTATGGACAGCAGAATACTTATCCCCGCAAAAGGCACATCCTTCCACATGGTAACAGCAAATACGCCGTTAAAAGGAACAGCCGACAGTATAAGCGTAAGTATAGCTGTAAGCCTTAGATCCATTCCCCCTGATATCCTGGTAACTTCAAGAACAAGAGCTGCCAGACACAGGCACATGAATATCATCTGTGCCACGGTGTAAAAGGCTATTGCAGTGTTCATATCCCCCGTCACCAAAAGTCCCAGCCTGATAAGGTATCCGATCGTCAGAGTATGAATGTACGGGTGATGATTGGAAACAGGTTCGTCTCCAAATATCTGTTCAAACTGTACCATCGAGTCAGCCGTCATTATCCCCGGAAACTCATAGAGAAAATACGGAAGAAAGAACATAAAGCATACTACAGATACTGTAAAGAAGAGCCTGATCTCTTCTTTTCTTTCCATAGCCTTAAGCCTTTTAAGATGCACTTCCTGCGAAAGCTCTTTGGTAAGCTCTTTTCTAAAGACAGCAAGAATCAGTGCCCTGAACAGGTAATAGAATAGGCAGTAAAATCCTGTAAGAAGAATGAACAGCGTCATCAGCTTAAACAGTGAACTTGTAAAGCCCTCTGACGCTTTTCCAAAGACCGGGAACGTTAAGCAGGCCGAAAATAATACAGGCAGACCGAAGCAGGCAGCATTCAGGATCTTTCTTTTCCCGGAATCAATTACATACGCGTCCGTTTTTTCTTTTGCAAGAAAAAGACACACAAAAAGAACTACCGTAAGCGGATTTCTTACGGTAATTCCTAAAGCCAGCTGCACTGCCCAAATCAAAAAGAATGCTGTTATAAGGTTGATCGCCTTTCTGTTAAATGCCCTCATCCTTCATGATTGCCTCTAAAGTCTCATATTCTTTCAGACAGCTAAGGGTTGCAAAATAGTCCCTAGGCGTCTCGGCGCGTCTTATGAGTTCTGCGCTTCCATCCTTCTTAAGAAGTATCTCCGCACTCTTAAGCTTGCCGTTATAATTATAACCCATTGAATACCCGTGCGCACCTGTGTCGTGGATAAAGAGATAATCACCCATCTCAATTTCGGGAAGACTTCTCTCGATTGCAAACTTGTCGTTGTTCTCACAAAGTGAACCTGTGACATCATATACATGATCTGTAGGTGCGTTTTCTTTGCCGAGTACGGTTATGTGATGATAAGCTCCATACATTGCAGGGCGCATGAGATCTACAGCGCAGGCATCAACGCCTATGTACTCCTTATATATGTGTTTCTCATGGATAGCCTTTGTAACAAGACCTCCGTAAGGCCCCATCATGAATCTTCCCATCTCAGTGAAGATTGCAACTTCGCCCATTCCTGCAGGAACGAGTATCTCGTCGAACTTCTTATGAACGCCCTCTCCGATCACCTTAATATCGTTGCCTTCCTGATCCGGTCTGTACGGAATGCCCACTCCTCCACTAAGATTGATGAATGCGATTTCACAGCCGGTCTTGTTCTGAAGCTCTACTGCCAGTTCAAAGAGCTGTCCGGCAAGTGTCGGGTAATAGTCGTTGGTGACCGTGTTGCTTGCAAGGAATGCATGGATACCGAATTTCTTAGCTCCCTTTTTCCTGAGTATCTCATAGGCCTCAAAGAGCTGATCCCTGGTCATTCCGTATTTGGAGTCACCGGGGTTATCCATTATCCCGTTGCTCATCCGGAAAACTCCACCCGGATTGTATCTGCAGGAAATGGTCTCCGGTATCCTGCCTATAGCCTGCTCAAGGTAATCTATATGTGTTATGTCATCGAGATTGATGATTGCTCCTATCTTATCGGCATACACGTACTCTTCGGCAGGAGTGTCATTGGATGAAAACATTATGTCACTTCCCTTAGCTCCTATACATCCCGAGAGCATAAGTTCCGTGTCCGATGAGCAGTCAAAGCCACATCCGCAGTCCTTTAATATCTTCATAAGCGCCGGATTGGGTGTTGCCTTTACAGCAAAATACTCCTTAAATCCCTTGTTCCAGGAAAAGGCTTCATATACAGCCTTTGCGTTATTTACTATTCCTTCTTCGTCGTAGATGTGAAAAGGTGTGGGATATTTTTTGACTATTTCCTCCACCTGCTCTTTTGTTATGAAAGCTTTTTTCATAAATTCCTCCTGATGCACTTCCTGATTGGATCAATAGACTTATTTCACACTTTAACATGGTAATGCATCAATTTGCAAGAGTTAAATATTCTCAATCTGCCAGTCTATAGGTGAAAGACCGTTGGATACGAGGAAATCGTTGCACTTGCTGAAGTGTCTGCAGCCAAAAAATCCCCTGTATGCCGAGAGCGGACTCGGATGCGGCGCTGTAAGCACAAGATGCTTAGGATTATCCAACATCGGCATCTTCGTCTGTGCAGGTCTTCCCCACAGCATGAATACCACAGGTCTGTCGATGTCATTAACAGCCCGTATTATCGCATCAGTGAACTGCTCCCAGCCCTTACCCTGGTGGGAATTGGCTGCGTGGGCTCTGACTGTGAGCACCGTATTCAAAAGAAGAACACCCTGGTCTGCCCATTTTTTGAGGTAACCGTTATTGGGAATGTAGCAGCCAAGGTCATCCTGAAGTTCCTTGTAAATATTCTGGAGAGAAGGCGGCGTGTCTGCCTTGCCCGGAAGTACGGAAAAAGACAGCCCGTGAGCCTGCCCGGGTTCATGGTAAGGATCCTGCCCCAGAATCAGCACCTTAACCTTATTAAGAGGCGTATAGTGCATCGCATTGAAGATATCATCTGACGGTGGATAGACAACATGCGTACTGTATTCATTTTTGACAAAGTTGTAAAGCTGCCTGTAATAGGGCTTTTTAAACTCATCCCCTATCGCGTCAAGCCACTGACCTGTTATCATGCCCATCTCACCGGCACTCTCCTCTCTTTGAGATATTTTTTGACTTCATCAATCTCCAGCTCCTTGAAGTGGAAAAGAGAGGCCGCAAGTGCAGCATCCGCTTTTCCTTCAGTGAGTGCTTCATAGAAGTGCTCTTTGGTACCGGCTCCACCTGAAGCTATGACAGGAACCGATACAGCTTCCGAAACCGCCCTCGTCAGCTCAATGTCATATCCGGCCTTGGTCCCGTCGCAGTCCATGCTGGTAAGAAGGATCTCTCCCGCTCCCAGCCCGGTGCCTTTAACAGCCCATTCCACGGCGTCCATACCCATATCGATACGGCCGCCGTGCTTGTATATGTTCCATCCACTTCCATCCGCGCGACGTTTGGCATCAATTGCAAGGACAACGCACTGACTCCCAAACTTATCAGCAGCTTCAGCTATCAGCTCAGGTCTGTCTATGGCTGCTGAATTAACGGAAACCTTGTCTGCTCCCTCTCTCAGAATAGCCCTGAAATCATCAACAGTTCTTATGCCACCGCCCACGGTAAAAGGTATGAATACCTTTCTTGCCACAGCGCGCACCATATCGGCAACAGTTTCCCTCCTCTCGTTGGAGGCTGTAATATCAAGGAAGACCAGCTCATCGGCGCCCGCCTTCGAATAGGCTTCGCCTACTGCTACCGGATCTCCCGCATCTATCAGATTAACAAAATTAACGCCTTTGACTACTCTGCCGTTATTGACATCAAGGCATGGTATGATTCTCTTAGTCAGCATCTCTTTTCCCCTGTAACTCTTCCCTTAAACTTCAAGGAAATTCTTAAGTATCTGCAACCCCACTTCTGCGCTCTTCTCAGGATGGAACTGGCAGGCAAAAACATTTCCGGACTCTACCGAAGCATCAACAGTCACGTTATATTCAGTTGTTGCCTTGACTATACTTCTGTCTTCCGCCTTCAGATAATAGGAGTGAACGAAGTAAACATAAGGCTCATCAGGAAGATTCTTAAAAAGCCTGCCACCTTGTGCAAGGCGCAGATTATTCCATCCGATCTGCGGTATCTTGTATGCTCTTCCCGACTCATCAGTATCAGGTATGCGCAGGATCTTCCCACGCAAAATGCCCAGGCCTTTAGCTCCATCTGACTCTTCACTTGCGTCAAATAACAGCTGCTGACCCAGGCATATACCTAAAAATGGGACCTGTTCCCTTGTGACCTCTTTGATCACATCTTCAAGGCCGTACTCCCTTATGCGGTTCATGGCATCCCCAAAGGCACCAACTCCGGGCAGAACAATATGGTCTGCCCTCATTATGCTGCCGGGATCTCTAGTAACAACAGTATCTGCACCCAGATACTCAAACGCTTTCTCTACGCTCTTAATATTGCCTGCATCATAGTCGATTATCGCTACCAATTTGTATACTCTCCCTCTTAGCGATATCAGAGCTTTCTAAAAGATGCTACAGCGTACCTACAATCTCCATAAGTCTGATAGTATAGTCCCTGTCCTTCTTAATCGCATTGATCTCAGCTATATCTTCCGCTGAGAGGCCATAGCTCTCTGAAAGCAACGATTCTATACTATCGTACACGCTATTCACTTCAATTTCAACCTTGTACTTGGTCGCCTCTGAGATTAGATCCTCCTGGTTTCTCATTGCCATAAGAAGCATATCCAGAGCTTCTTCTTTCATATTCATTGCGACATAGTTCTCATAACCGTCAAGATATCTCTGAGCCCAGGCAAGCACCCTTGACTGCTCGTAGATGATGCTCTCATCCTCAGTCATTTCCTTGCCGTAGAGCATCTTGTATGCTGTAGTATACTCCTTGTGTGTATAAGCAGTTGTAGCTCTCTCAGATGCAATCTTATCCGGCATCACAAGTGCAGGAATGATAACAAGGATTCCAAGGCTGGCAGCAAATATTCCGGAAAGAGCAATCTTCCTGGGTGATATGGCCTTTTCCGGTTCATCCACAGGCTTGGGCTTTTTCTCCTTCTTTGGCTTGGGAGGCTTGGGCTTTTTCTCCTTCTTTGGCTTAGGGGGCTTAGCCTTTTTCTCCTTCTTAGGCTTTTCCTTTTTCTCTTTCTTTTTCTTGGCTTTTTTGCCTTTTGCTCCGTCTTCACCAAGTTCGTCAAGAACCTGCTGATTCTCATCGGTAAGACTTGCAAGCCCCTCGTTATCGGGCTCTTCATCCTCTTTGGTCAGAGCTTCAAAAAATCTTGCAAAAAAACCCTTTTTCTTCTCTTTGCCACCTTTATTATCAGGGGTGTCACCTCCTGAAGATCCCCCCGCATTGCTGCTCCTGTCAGGAATTGACGCAAGTTCTTCAAGGGACGGCTCTGCGCCTTCATCGCCCTCATCGCCAAAACCATTTTCAGTCAGAGCCCCCAGAATATCTTCCTTGGGAATCTCTGCTTCCTGACTGTGTCCTGACTCCTCGTCCCTGGCCGCAGTGCTCTCCATGTCCTCAAGTTCATCATTGGCAAGGCTGTCCATCAGCGCATCAAGGTCTTCCATGGAAACATCAGAAGCCTCTGCTTCTGACTGCTGTACCTGCTCCACTCCTTCATCAAGGCCCTCTACTGCAGCAACCTCGCCCTCTGTTGATGTCTCTGCGGAGTTTTCAGGCTCAAGAAGATTGTCAAGACTTGCTTCAAGAGCATCCAGATTAAAATCATCTCCAAGACCGTCCAAAGACTCGGCAACATCTTCTTTTACCTCAGCTGAAGAATCAGGCTGCGGTGCTTCTTCCGAAGCCTCCCGGCCTTCCTCCGATTCCTCAAAAGAGTTGCCGTCAAATGTAAATCCGGCGAAATCATCAAGAGGTGTCTCTTCACCGCCCTTGGCCGCTGATTGCTCACTTGATCCTTCACCCAAAGCTTCATCAGGCTCAGAGGTATTCTCTGCATTGTCCAGAAGCATGCTTATATCAGACATATCAGGCATCTCGCCATCATCTGCCCCGGCATCTTCCATGGCCGGCGCATCACCCGAAACACTGATCTCGCCTTCAGCATCACCGCCGATTGCCCTATCCATGGCCTTTTCCAGGTCATCCAGAGAAAAATCATCAAGATCCGTATCATTCTCTGCAGCAGCTTGCGGCACTTCCTGCCGGTCCTGCTCTTCAAGCTGCTCAAGCTGTTCCTGCTGCGAAGCAAGATTCTGATCAGAAAGAGGGCTGTCAACAGGGTTCTCATCAGGCTGTGCTTCCTCATCCTTCATATTATCAAGAATATCGCTCAGACTTTCACCCGATGGCATGTCCCCGGATGAGGCGAGGCTCCCCTCATTCATATCATCCAGAAGGTCCGTCAGAATCTGTTCCGGAGACTCATCGGCATCTGAACCACCTTCTCTGTCAATCAGAACTTCATTCTCCTCAGGAAGCGAAATCTCCGGAGCCATTTCTAAAGAAACGTCATCTCCATCCTCAAGATCAACCAGCGATGAGCCCTGCGATTCCATATTCTCAACTGCCACAATGGCCTCATCCAGAGCTATCTCTTCAGGGTCTCTTACATCAAAAGAAGATGGATCATCACCTATTGTGAACTTAGGAATCCTGGGATCTGTAGGTTTCTCAATGCTGTCAAGAAGACTCTCCATATTCTGATCGACAAATTCATTTCTGTCCAGCTTATCCAGGAGACTTCCGATCTCTTCAAGGTCCTTGTTACCACCTGAGTTTCTTACAAGGTCGCCAAGATCCCCTGATTCCTGACCAGAGGCTGCTCTTCCTGACATTCTGCTGATTGCGGACTTAGGATTATTGCTATTTAGTTTTTGGGCTGAATCTAAAAGACTGTCGAGATATTCCTCGTTGTTCGACTTCATAGCCCTTCACTCTCCTGCAAAATAAAATCTACTGAATTCATTTTGATCGAATCAGTTTTGTTTTCTATTTCAGGGGTATGCTGATAAAGCCTCTCATGGACTCTGATTAGATGTGTCTTGTCACCAACAAAGGTCACTTTTTCAAAAGGCCACCGAATAACTGTCGGATAATCTAGCGAAACCCCCAATTCAAGTACCAGAAGGCTCTTCCCCATCGTGCCTTTCAGGTAATTCATGTACTTATCCCAGTTAGGCAGATAAGCACTCTCGTTATATTTAATATTACTATATTCTGGTCTCTTTTGGTTAAGATATAGTGATTTTCCCTTATAAAACGGCTTATTAAAACTTTCATCTCCGTTCAGATGCCCGTTTTTCTCTGTTATCAGGCTGTGCAGCCTTTCTACAAGTGCGGTAAACTCGGTGCACACTGTAACATCAAGAAGCTCGTCATCCGAATCATTTGTCTGAAGATATCTGTAGGTTCCGCAGGGAAAAACAGATTTATCCTCATCAAATCCGTTAAATACGGCATCCTGCAAAAAAGTGTCGCAAACCAGGAAATAATTCTTTTGCCCTATAAGCTTCCTGAGTCCGCGAAAAGCCTCATCAACTCTGTTGTCTGTGTGATAATAGCCGTATTCAAACTCAATCACCGGAATCAGCCATTTATTATTATCGTCTTCTTTAGCATATTTCAGGATATCAGTATATCTCTCATCCTCTTTGATCCCGCTTTTGATCCAGTTCCATTCACTTCCGATACCGACTATTATCTGATCATAGTCATTTATTATTTCGGCTAACTTTTTTTCCATTTTTATTCTTCCGGTAGTTTTTTTAAAAAGAAAAACTCCCCTTACCAAAGCAGTCATTGAAAACACGTTTCATAACTGAAAGGCAAAGGGAGGTTGGATCATTTGGTTCAGCCTTCGGATGCGTTTACCAGTTCATCGATAACTGATACTAGATTACCGATCTCAGGTTTTGAAAGCTGCCTGTCAGCGCCAAGGGCTTCTCCCTTTCTCCTCATCTCTTCATTGACCAGTGATGAGAAGATAATAAGAGGAATGTCCTTAGTAGCATCATCGCTCTTGATGAGTTTGGTGAGTCTGTGTCCATCCATGATGGGCATCTCTATATCTGTGATAATACATTTAACTTTATCAAGCTCATTTTTGTCCTTGCAGGCCTTGATGTAGTCATAGGCAAGCTTGCCGTTCTCGAAGTGTCTTACGTTGTTGTATCCTGCTTTATTGAGAGAATCAACTATCAGCTTGTTAAGAAGCTGTGAATCCTCTGCCAGTACGATTGGAACCTCATTCCTTGGACGAGAGCCGATATCACCGAGAGAATCCATATTGAGTCCGGTATTCGGATTGATATCCGATACGATCTTCTCAAAGTCAAGGATGATTATCAGCTGATTTTCAAATTTGATGATACCTGTTGAAATACTCTCCTCAGCTTTGGAAATCGTTGCATTGGGCTTGATGATATCAGCCCAGGATACTCTGTGGATTCCTACAACAGCATCAACATGGAAAGCAATATCCAGCTTGTTGAAATTGGTGATGATGAAAAGTCCGCCCGGTTTAGAT
>CAMNOS010000029.1 GCA_946546925.1 uncultured Butyrivibrio sp. | reverse complement strand
AGAACTTGTTGAATAAAAGTACTTTCCCTATTAGAATATTTATGGTATACTTAACCGATGTAAAAATCTCGAAAGGTGGCTCTTTCCACATTTTCAAGTAGGAGGCTGGATTATGAAGCATGTAAAATCATTAGTTACAAGAAATCTCAAGGAGTCCATGAAGAAGGGCGGATGCGGCGAGTGCCAGACATCATGCCAGTCAGCATGCAAGACTTCCTGCACAGTAGGAAACCAGAGCTGTGAGCAGCTCAGCAAGTAATTCATACTGCATATTTTGTTAAGTATTCATGTCGGGCAGCGGCTGGCTTTGTCGCTGCCTATTTATTGCGTAAGGCAGAAAATGCTTTTTACGCTGGTTAGGAGTTTTGATTTTTATGATCCATGCATACAAAAACAACGGCTACAACATCGTTCTGGACGTCAATTCCGGATCGGTACATGTTGTTGATGATGTTGTTTTCGACCTGGTTCCCGTTGTGGAGCAGAAACTGTCCAAATGGTACGGCACAGCGGCTGCCCGTGAAGAAGACAGGGAAGGCGATGAGGATTTTCAGAGACTGTTTAACGAGATTGTTATTGTCCCTGAAATTTCTGACAAATATTCCGCTGAGGATATCGGCGAGGCAATCTCGGAGCTGTTGGAGCTTCGGGATTCGGAAGTTCTTTATACAGATGATGTGTATGAGAATTATGTTGAGGACTTCCAGAATCGTGAGACGGTGGTTAAGGCTCTTTGCCTCAACATCGCACACGACTGTAATCTCAGATGCAAGTACTGCTTTGCGGATGAGGGCGAATACCACGGAAGAAGAGCCCTGATGAGCTTTGAAGTGGGTAAGGCTGCCCTTGATTTCCTTGTAGCCAGCTCCGGCAGCAGGAGAAATCTTGAAGTGGATTTCTTTGGCGGAGAGCCCCTGATGAACTGGGAAGTGGTCAAGCAGATCGTTGAGTACGGCAGGAGCATCGAGAAGGACAGGAACAAGAACTTCAGGTTCACAATAACGACAAACGGAACTCTTCTTACAGACGAGATCCTTGATTATGTTAACAAGGAGATGGGCAATATCGTACTCTCCATCGACGGCCGCAAGGAAGTCAACGACTTCATGAGACCCAGGAAGGGCGGACAGGGATGCTATGACGACATAGTTCCCAAATTCCTTAAGGTTGCTGAGTCCCGTCACCAGCTCAGATACTTTGTGAGAGGAACCTTCACTCACAACAATCTGGATTTTTCTGAGGATGTCAAGCATCTGGCAGACCTTGGGTTCAAGCAGATCTCTGTTGAGCCGGTTGTTGCCAGGCCTGAAGACTGGTACGCACTCAAGGATGAGGACATTCCCAAGCTGTGCGACGAGTACGACAAACTGGCCAGATTCTATCTTGAGAGACAGGAAGAGGGAAGAGGATTTAATTTCTTCCACTTCAATATAGATCTTGAGGGCGGACCCTGTGTTGCAAAGAGACTCTCAGGATGCGGATCGGGATGTGAGTATCTCGGTGTTACACCCTGGGGAGATCTGTATCCGTGTCATCAGTTTGTGGGGAATGAAGATTTCATCATGGGCAATGTCTTTGAAGGAATCAAGAGACAGGACATTCAGGATATGTTCAAAAAGAGCAATGTCTACTCAAGGCCTGAATGTGAGAAGTGCTTTGCAAGGTATTACTGCAGCGGTGGTTGTGCCGCCAATGCCTATAACTTCAACGGCGATATAAATACGACATATAAGCACGGATGCGAGCTTCAGAGAAAGCGCATCGAGTGTGCGATTATGATAAAAGCGGCATTAGCCGAAAAAGCTTCAACGGAGGATAATGAAAAATGAAACGGTTAAAGTATGTAATTGGCCTTATCCTTACACTGGCCCTGCTTGGGGGTGTCGGTTATTCTGCAGTGTACGGACTTGGCGCAGACAAGTCGGGATCACTTTCAAGTATTGACCTTGGTCTTGATCTTGCGGGCGGTGTCAGCATCACCTACGAAGTAGTGGGAGATGAGAATCCCAGTAAAGAGGATATGGCTGATACAATCCTCAAGCTCCAGAAGCGTGTGGAGCAGTACAGCACTGAGTCACAGGTTTATCAGGAGGGCTCTAACAGGATTAACATTGAGATTCCCGGTGTTTCCGATGCCAACAAGATCCTTGAGGAGCTTGGACAGCCCGGTAATCTGTATTTCATAGCTCAGACAGACGCAGACGGCAAGGAGAATTACCACTACAGTTCAGGCTATACTACAGATGCTGACGGCAATATTGTAATGGATGAGAATCCGGTATTTGGTTATGTTCTTGACAACACACTTGAGGAGCTTCAGGCCAACGGATCTGTAGTTCTTTCAGGTACTGATGTGTCTGTTGCCCAGGCAGCTTCACAGCAGGATCAGTACGGTTCACAGGAGCCTGTTGTTTCACTCGAGTTCACAGAGACAGGAGCCAAGGCTTTTGCTGAGGCAACCAAGAAAGCTTTTGCAGCAGGTGAGACAATCGGTATCT
The DNA here is from genome assembly GCA_946546925.1 of uncultured Butyrivibrio sp. Taxonomy (GTDB): domain Bacteria; phylum Bacillota; class Clostridia; order Lachnospirales; family Lachnospiraceae; genus Butyrivibrio. The sequence goes on along the minus strand of CAMNOS010000029.1, from coordinate 20,175 downwards.
ACTACGATGGTGAGTTCATCAGTGTACCAAAAGTACAGGCAGAGATCACAGACGGCAAGGCTGTAATCACAGGAATGGAGTCATTCGAGGCAGCAGAGAATCTTGCTTCCATGATCCGTATCGGTGGACTTAAGCTTCAGCTCAATGAGCTGCGTTCCAATGTTGTAGGCGCCCAGCTTGGTTCAGAGGCCATCAGAACAAGCCTTATAGCTGCAGCAGTTGGATTTGCGCTTATTGCAGTATTCATGATCGTATTCTTCAGAATTCTCGGTCTTTCAGCAACACTTGCACTTGCTTTCTACAGCGGAATGATCGTGTTCCTACTCTCAGCTTTTGAGATGACACTTACACTTCCCGGTATAGCAGGCATCATCCTTTCAATAGGTATGGCGGTTGATGCCAACGTGCTTGTATTCTCCAGGATCAAGGAGGAGATCGCATCCGGCAAGGAAGTAGATCTTGCGAGAAAGAATGGTTATAACAAGGCTCTTTCTTCAATTCTTGACGGTAATATCACTACTCTTATTGTAGCTGCAGTTCTGTGGTTCATGGGAACAGGAAGCATCAAGGGCTTTGCTGAGACTCTTATCCTCGGTATTGTTCTCTCCATGTTCACAGCGCTTGTTGTCACAAGATGGATCACAACACTGCTCTTTGGAATTGGTCTTCAGAATCCTGCCCTCTACGGCAAGGCCAAGCCTGTTAAGAAGTTTGAATTTGTGGCAAAGAGAAAGCTCTTTTACGCAATTTCATGCGGTGTCATAGCTGTCGGAGTGATCTTTATGGCAGTCAATGCAGGAGCAGGAAAGGGCGCCTTCAACTACAGTCTTGACTTTGTAGGTGGTACATCAACTACCGTTACATTTGATAAGCAGTACACACTTGCTGAACTTGAGTCGACAGTTGCACAGGACATCAAGTCTGCAGCAGGTGTCAACGAGCTTCAGATCCAGACAGTTACAGGAACCAATCAGGTTATCTTCAAGACAACAACCTTGAGCGTTGCACAGAGAGAAGCTGTTGATAAGATCCTTGAAGACAACTATGGAGTAAGCGCTGACAATATCGCAGCTGAGACAATCAGCGGTGCAATCTCCAAGGAGATGAGAGCAGATGCCATTGAGGCTCTTGCTTTCGCTCTTGTGCTTATGCTGATCTACATCTGGATCAGATTCAAGGATGTTAAGTTCGGTGCAGCAGCCATCATCGCTCTTGCACATGACGCACTTGTTGTTATCGCTTCATATGCTATCACAAGACTTGCTGTAGGAAGTACCTTCATCGCAGTAGTTCTTACAATTATCGGTTACTCAATAAACGACACGATCGTTACCTTCGACCGTATCCGTGAGAACCTCAACAATGCCGCATCCAGGAAGGACATGGAAGAGCTGGTCAACAATTCAGTATCACAGACCATTACACGTTCACTCTTCACATCAGCAACTACCTTCTTTACCGTATTTGCACTCTATATCTTCGGTGTTGCAGATATCAAGGCATTTGCACTTCCTCTTATGGTCGGTGTAATAAGCGGAACATATTCTTCAATCTTTGTAGCATCACCTATGTGGTATGACTTGAAGACAAGCTTTAAGACTTTCTTTACCAAGAAGGCATAACAGATAGCTTTTAAGGAACGGGACCATGCAGACTATATTCATCCGGCCGGGATCACAGGCATTTGCAGGATGAATATATGTTTACATGGTCCTTTATTTATTGGATAAACTTTCTTTATTTGACCTGTTATATTCTTGGAATGGCATTTTGAATGATATAATGGGAATATCGCAATTAATGCAAAAGGGTGGGCACTTTTTTGCATTTTATACAGGAGTAATTTATGTCAAAATGGATGGTGAGTATGAAGAAGTCCGACTTTGATGCCACTGCGCAGAAGTTCGGCATTAAGAATATCACGGCCAGGCTTCTTACCAACAGGGGAATCGTGACTGATGAGGAAATAGACAGATTCTTAAACGGGGATGCATCGATGATGCATGACCCTTATGAACTTGCAGACGTTGAAAAGGGCGCGGATATTATAAAGAGCGAGATCGAAAGGGGCAGCGCCATCAGAGTTATCGGCGATTATGATGTTGACGGGATCTGCTCCTCATATATCCTGGTGAAGGGACTAAGGCTCTTTGGAGCGGATGCTGATTATGTGCTTCCCGACAGGGTCAAGGACGGATACGGACTCTCTGATAAGCTGGTGGACCGGGCGAGAGAGGATAACAGGGACGTCATAATTACCTGTGACAACGGGATTGCAGCAGCTTCTCAGGTTGCTCATGCTATAGAGATGGGGATGAGAGTGGTTGTTACTGACCACCACGAGGTTCCTTTCGAAGAGGATGCGTCTATGGGCGGGGAGGTAAAAGAGATACTTCCGCCGGCAGGAGCCGTGATTGACCCGAAGAGAAGAGACGATAAGAGTTCTTTTAAAGAGATCTGCGGAGCAGTTGTGGCATATAAGTTCCTGCAGGTTCTTGCAGACAGGATGGGCAGATCGGATGATGAGGACGTCATAGACTTCTTTAATGAGATGCTCATATTTGCCGGTCTTGCAACGGTCTGCGACGTGATGGAGCTTAAGGATGAGAACCGCATAATTGTGAAGGAGTCCTTAAAGAGAATTGCCGCAACTTCTAACAGAGGTCTCAGGGCTCTTATCAATGTAAACGGTCTTGATGCTACTTCTATGTCTGCATATCACTACGGCTTTGTAATAGGGCCGTGCCTGAATGCGACAGGAAGGCTGGACCTTGCGTCAAGGGCTCTTGAGCTGTTTCTTTGTGATAATGACAATGAGGCTGCGTCTATAGCAGGAGATCTCAAGGACATGAATGACAGCCGCAAGATGCTCACCCAGAAGGGTGTGGACAGGGCTTCAGAGATCATAGACCGGGAGGCTCAGAAAGAGGGGCTTCCCAAGGTTATCGTGGTATATCTTGACGATGCGCACGAGTCCATTGCCGGCATCGTTGCGGGACGCATCAAGGAGAAATACTATCGCCCAACAATTGTTCTTACAAGAGCGGAGGGCGGCGGAGTTAAGGGATCGGCCAGATCCATCGAGAAGTATGATATGTTCAGGAATCTCTCGATGGTCAAAGACATCTTCACCAAATTCGGCGGACACAAGATGGCGGCGGGGCTTTCTCTTCCGGAAGACAGGATAGATGAGTTGAAAAAAAGGCTCAATGATAACTGCAGTCTCGACGCTGAGGATTTTATTCCGATCCTTCACATTGATATGGTGATGCCTATCGGATACGCCGACAAGCAGCTCATCAGGGAGTTTAAACTCCTTGAACCCTTTGGAAACGGCAATACCAAGCCGGTCTTTGCCCAGAAGGATGTAGTTCTTTTGTCCGGAAGGATCATGGGTAAGAACAGGAAGTGCTTCAAGTACAAAGTCAGAGATGAGAGCGGTGTTGTCATGGATATGGTTTACTTCGGAGATCCCGACAGATGGCACGATCATCTTATATCCAGATATGGTCAGGAGGCACTGGACAGGCTGTATGACAACAGGGGAAACGGAGAGATCAAGGTAAGTATTGCATATTATCCGGATATTAACAGCTATATGGGAAAAGAGACAGTGCAGATCATTATGAACGATTTCACTTAAAGTATCCCATAAACCACAAAAACACACGCGAAAAGCGTGTGCTTGCGGTTTCTTATGAGGGGGAGATGTGATTTGAATCACATCTTGAGTTTATAATAATACATAAATGTGTCTTAATTGTGAAGAAATTATAAAATATGGAGGGCAATTTAATGGAGCTTAACTTACTTCTTGAGGGGCTTGAGTATGAACTGACTGCAGGAAATACAGCAGAGAAGCCGGATCCGGGCAGTATTGAGATCAAAAATGTCATCAATGACAACAGGAAAATTGAAGAGGGATCTCTTTTTATCTGCATAAAAGGAGCAAATTTCGACGGACATTCCTGTGCAGGGGAAGCCTGTGAGAAAAATGCAGCTGCTATTGTTGTCCAGAGTGATGTGCTTCTTCCTGAAGGCTGCAGGATACCTGTGGTCAGGGTTAAGGACACAAGGTATGCAATGGCCTTTATATCGGCCGCTTATTTCGGCCATCCCGCGAAGAAGCTTAAGACCATAGGGATCACCGGAACAAAGGGCAAGACAACTACAACTTACCTTATTAAGAGCATGCTTGAAAATGCAGGGCACAAGGTTGGACTTATCGGAACCATCGAGGTGATAATAGGAGATGAGCATATCCATTCTGAGAACACAACTCCCGAGTCCTACAACCTGCAGGAATACATGGCTAAGATGGTAGAGGCAGGGTGTGACAGCGTTGTAATGGAGGTGTCATCCCAGGGACTTATGCTCCACAGAAGCCAGGGCTTTACATTTGATATAGGAATCTTTACCAATATAGAGGCTGATCATATCGGACCCAATGAGCACAAGGACTTTGACGACTACATGCACTGCAAGGGGCTTCTCTTCAAGCAGTGCAGGATCGGCATCTGCAACGGGGACGATATCCACACCGATGATATCCTCAAGGGTCACACCTGCGAGGTTGAGACCTACGGCTTTAACAAGGATGTCGACATAAGGGCGATCAATCTTGCATATATACACAAACCGGGCAATCTTGGAGTGTTTTTTGACACCGAGGGGCTTATAAATATGCATGCCGAGATCACGAATCCCGGCCGGTTCAGTGTGTACAATGCACTCTGCGCCATAGCGGTTGCAAGGCACTTTGACTGCAGCCCGGAAGAGATCGCTGCTGCTTTAAAGGGAGCAAAAGTAAAGGGCAGAATTGAGATGGTCAAGGTTTCGGATGAATTTACTCTCATGATAGATTATGCCCACAATGCTATGGCATTAAAGAGCCTTCTTACAACCCTGAGGGACTACCGCCCCAACAGGCTCATCTGCCTGTTTGGCTGCGGAGGCAACAGGAGTAAGCTTCGCCGCTTTGAGATGGGAGAGGTCAGCGGAAGATACGCAGACTTTACGATCATTACTTCAGACAACCCAAGGTATGAGGAGCCGGAAGACATCATTAATGATATCGAGACCGGCATTAAAAAGACCGACGGCAAATATATCAAGATAACAGACAGGAAGGAAGCCATTGCCTATGCCATTGACCACGGTGAGCAGGGCGACATCATTGTCCTTGCAGGTAAGGGACATGAGGATTATCAGGAGATTAAGGGCGTCAAATACCACATGGATGAGCGCGAGCTTATCAGCGAGATTTTAGAGGAACGAAAGAACTCATGATGTGATTTCTTTTTGAAAAAGAAATACAGATGAGACTAACAAGGCAAAGAAGGAGGAAATGTGGCTTTTCCGGAATATGCGAATATCATAATAGACATTTCACATGAGAAGGTCGACAGACTCTTTCAGTACAGAATACCCAAAACGATGCTTGGGAAAGTTGAAGTGGGAGCGAGCGTAGATGTACCCTTTGGAAGAGGCAACACCAGAAGAAAGGGGTATGTCATAGAGCTGTGCGAAGAACCTGATATAGATGCTTCCAGGATCAAGGAGCTGTTTGGCTTATCAGAGGGCATGGAGAGCGCCGAGGACATCTCAATAAGGCTTGCGGCCTGGATGAAGAGATACTATGGCTCGACCATGATCGCGGCGCTTAAGACCGTGATCCCCGTGTGCAAAAAGCAGAACAGGCAGGTACATAAATTTGTATCGATGCGCCTTGCGGGCGATGAGGCCACCGCTGCCTACCATGAGAGCATCAGAAAAAAGCAGAAGGCGAGGGAGAGGATACTCAAAGAGCTCTTGGACAATGAGGGGGAGAGGCTCCCCTATGAACTTATAACTTCCAAGCTAAGTGTCACTGCGCAGACCCTAAAGAGCATGGAAAATGCCGGGATCATAAGGATTGAACAGGAGGAGTACTTCAGGAACCCCGTTGCTGCCACAACCGGCAGATACAGTGACAAGGTGCTGAGCCCGGAGCAGCAGAATATCGTAGATACTGTCTCACGGGATTTTGACGCAGGCAAAAGAGATACATATCTTATCCACGGTATAACAGGAAGCGGCAAGACCGAGGTGTATATTGCCCTCATAGACGAAATGATAAAGAGGGGAAGGCAGGCGATCGTGCTGATCCCTGAGATTGCCCTGACTTATCAGACTCTGATGCGCTTTTACAGACATTTTGGCGAGAGGGTTTCGGTCATGAACTCTTCTCTTTCACCGGGTGAAAAGTACGATCAGATGGAGAGGGCAAAGAGCGGGGACATTGATATCATAATAGGACCGAGGTCAGCTCTTTTCACACCCTTTCCGAATACCGGGATCATAATAATCGACGAGGAGCATGAGAGTACCTACAAGAGCGAGAATAGCCCCAGGTATCATGCCAGGGAGACGGCTATTGAACTTGCAAGGCTCGTTCCCGGAGGTGCGGCTGTTGTCCTTGGATCTGCAACCCCGTCTCTTGAAGCTTATTACAGGGCCCAAAGAGGAGAATATCATCTCTTCGAGCTAAACAGAAGGCTGACCGGAGGTACTCTTCCCACCGTTGAGACAGCGGACCTCAGGCAGGAGCTTAAAAGCGGTAACCGGTCAATCTTTTCAAGAAGGCTTCAGGAGCTCATGGAGGACAGGCTGGGGAAAGGCGAGCAGGCGATGCTTTTTATCAACAGGAGAGGTCTGGCGGGCTTCATATCCTGCAGATCCTGCGGCCATGTGTTTAAATGTCCCCACTGTGATGTGTCTTTGTCTGAGCACAGAGGCGGAAGGCTCATATGCCACTACTGCGGACATGAGGAGAGAAGGCCTTCGCTCTGCCCGGAGTGCGGCTCTAAGTATGTCTCTTCCTTCAGGGCGGGCACGGAGCAGATTGAGGATGAGGTCAGAAAAATGTGGCCGGCTGCGAGAGTTATCAGGATGGATGCCGACACCACAAGGACCAAAGGGAGCTACGACAGGATACTCTCAGCTTTTGCCAACAAAGAGGCTGATGTGCTTGTGGGAACCCAGATGATCGTCAAAGGGCATGACTTCCCTGATGTCACACTTGTGGGGATACTGGCTGCTGACATGTCTTTATATGCCAGTGACTTTCATGCAAGCGAGAGGACATTTCAGCTCCTTACGCAGGCCGCAGGGAGGGCAGGCAGAGGAGATAAGCCGGGTAATGTCGTGATCCAGAGCTATCAGCCTGAGCATTACAGCATACAGGCCGCCGTAAGGCAGGATTACAAGGGATTCTATGAGGAGGAGATCGCCTACAGAGATCTTCTCAGATACCCGCCAATATCCCACATGATGTGCGTTCAGATCCAGTCCCGGACCGAAGAGGACGGAATGGAATACGGAAACAGATTAAGGGCCGTTATGGAGCAGCAGAGGGTCAGGGAAGCGGTCTTTATCGGACCTGCTCTTGCTCCCATCGCCAGGATCAATGACATATTCCGCCTTGCCATATATGTCAAACTGGATGATTACGACATGCTGGTAAGGCTTAAGGATATCTGCGAGAAGTACATAAAGCAGCTTGAAGACATGGGCAAAATGAGGGGAGTAACTGTTCAATTTGACTTTGATCCCATGCGCGGGTAAACTGATGATGTCGGGACTAGAGCCACAGATATGCGGTTAACTGTGAGCCTTCCGGGCAAAGTGTTCCGTGACATCATAAATACTATAAGAAAGAGGTCTAAAAATGGCACTTAGAAATATCAGAGAATACGGGGATGAGGTTCTTACCCGCCCCTGCAAGGAAGTAAAAGAGATAACTCCAAGAGTTAAGGAGCTTGTGGAGGATATGCTTGAGACCATGTATGACGCCAACGGCGTGGGTCTTGCGGCTCCTCAGGTTGGCGTTTTGAAGAGGATTGTTGTTATTGATGTATCGCCGGATGCTGATCAGCCTCTGGTACTCATCAATCCTGTGATACTTGAGAAGGACGGAGAACAGACCGGCTATGAGGGCTGTCTTTCACTGCCCGGCAAGTCCGGCATTGTCACAAGACCTAATCATGTAAAGGCAAGGGCAATGGATCTTGACGGCAATGAGTATGAGATCGAGGGAGAAGAGCTCCTTGCAAGAGCGATCTGCCACGAACTGGACCATCTTGACGGACATATGTATGTTGAGAAGGTTCAGGGAGAACTTGTGGACAACGAGGACCTGATCGCACAGCAGGAAGAGGATGCGGAGAGAGAGGACCAGTAATTTGAAGATCGTATTTATGGGCACCCCTGATTTTGCAAGGACTGCCCTTGAGAAGATACTTGATGCAGGACATGAAGTTGTGCTTGTGGTCACACAGCCGGATAAGCCCAAGGGAAGGAGCGGTGAGCTTCAGGTGTCGGATGTCAAAGCTCTGGCGCTTGAAAGGGGACTGCCTGTATTTCAGCCCGTTAAGATAAGGCTTCCGGAGAATGTGGCGGAGCTTAAAAAGTATGATGCAGACATCTATGTGGTAGCGGCGTTCGGACAGATCCTTCCGCAGGAGGTGCTGGATATCCCCAGGTTTGGCTGCGTCAATATACACGCATCTCTCCTTCCCAAGTACAGGGGAGCAGCTCCTATTCAGCAGGCAATCCTTGACGGAGAGAAGGAGACGGGCGTCACCATCATGCAGATGGCGGCAGGCATGGATACAGGCGATATCCTTCTACAGAGATCTGTTGCGATTTCTGAGGATGAGACGGGCGGTTCTCTTTTTGACAAGCTCTCTGTTCTTGGAGGCGAGCTCATTGCAGAGGCTCTTCCAATGATCGAGAGGGGCGAACTTACACCGGTTACTCAGGATGAAGCCCTTGCAACCAGGTGCGGCAAGCTATCCAAGGATATGGGACACATTGATTTCTCCCGGGATGCATCTTTTGTAAGAAACCTTGTAAGAGGCTTAAATCCATGGCCTTCGGCATATACATATCTTGACGGTAAGATGCTCAAGATATGGAAGGCAGAGGCGCTTTCTGATGATGGATTCCGTGAATCTGCAGGCAGCCCGGATATGGCTGAGGGCATCTCATTATCTGAAGCGGTGCCGGGTATGGTTATGGCTGCCTCCAAGGATGCGATCCTTGTTGCCTGCGGCAAAGGGGCTGTAAGGATCCTGGAGCTTCAGCTTGAAGGCAAAAAGCGCATGACAACCAGGGACTTTCTTCTGGGATACAAAGTTCCCGTGGGAACTGTACTTAAGTAAATTTAACTGTTTCAATCCGGTGCAGGGTATGCCGAGCCAGGTGCTCAGAGTATATACCCTGACACCGGATTTTCTTTTGCTTTCTCGCTATTTTAAGATACAATTTAGAAAAATTTAGAAATATGGCATGGCAGCACCGTTAATAATGCCGGAACCATAGAAACTGATATTCCAAACAGCGCAGGTGCTGATATCAATAACACAGGTACTATCCTGGGAGATGTGACCAACACAGGAGCAGGAAGCACCGTTACCAACGCCGGAACCATGACAGGAGATATTTCCAACAAGGAAGGCGGCAAGGTTACAAACAGTAAGGACGGAACTATTTCCGGAGATGTTGTCCGGGCGGTTCTTTCGAGTCTGCTTCACCAAAAAGCAGAGCCATGCGGTTTTATGAAAAGAGCATGCTTGCATGCGCAAACGGAACTCAATGACAGATTTATTCCAGGAGATCGGCAGAACAACGTATCCCGGAAGAGGTACATCTGAACTTCAGATTATGCGATAAATACCACCGAAAATAAGAAAATAGCCGGAAATGGTGGTACTTTAAGGCCTCTTGCTCGATAAATTGAATCGTAATATACCACCTATAATGAGAAAATAGCCGGAAATGGTGGTACTTTAAGGCCTCTTGCTCGATAAACTGAATGGTAATATACCACCAAAAATAAGAAAATAGCCGGAAATGGTGGTACTTTACGGATTCCTGCTCGATAAACTGAATGGTAATATACCACCTCAAATGAGATAATAGTCGAAATAGGCGGTATTTAGGGCTTCTTGCCCGAAACTGAGTGCAATCGAACGGATCAGGATGTGTGGTGGGCGCTGCGCTGGGACAACTGATTGCAATAAAATGGCGCATAAATCTGATATAATTAAAATACGGATGCACTCGTAAATTATAGTGTAGACTGCAAAAATACAGCGCAAAGAATCAGCTATAAGAAGAGGGAAATACAATGCAGGGATACAAAATAACCAAAGACAAGGTAGAAACTATAGTAGACAGGAAGTTTATAAGAGTTTTTGATCTGAAGTATGACGAGGGGATGCACTATTTTGATGCTACAAGGAGATCGATAGACGATCTGGTGGCTGTCAAGACGGAAGAAGAGTTTAAGAAGATGCTTCCGGATGCTGTGAGCTGCGTGGTAGTCATCGATAATGAGGGGCAGGAGCCGAGGCTTCTTCTGTCATACGAGTACAGGTATCCAACAGGGCGCTTCCTTCTGGGGGTTCCGGCGGGACTTGTAGACAAAGAGGATGAGAATGCACAGAGTCCTATACTGGAGACTGCAAAAAGAGAAATCTGCGAGGAGACAGGAATTCGCATAGACGACTCAAAGGACAGACTTAGCGTCATCAACCCCCTTGTTTTCAGCACTCCCGGGATGACGGATGAGAGCAATGCCCTTGTTCTTGCGGTGCTGAAGAACACGGATCTCGGGGCACTTACGCAGGACGGTGCATTGGGACAGGAGTGTTTTGACGGGTTCGTCCTTTTAAGCAAAAAAGAGGCATCGGAGATTCTGAAAAACGGCGTGGATGCCAACGGGCACTTCTATTCGGTATATACATGGGCGGCGCTGATGTATTTCTGCACAGACATGTGGAAGAGATAAATATTTGAACGAGGGAATAATGGTTAATATTAGAGAAATAGTTCTGACAATCTTAATGGAATATGACAAGGGCGGAGTCTTTAAGCCCTCGCTTCTGAAAGACAGCCTCGAGAAATACGACTATCTCGAGACAAGAGATAAGTCTTTTATCAAAAGAACTGTTGAGGGGAGTCTTGAGAGACAGATCCAGATTGATTACATACTGGATAAGTTCTCCAAAACTCCTGTAAAAAAGATGCAGCCTCTGATCAGAAGTCTTTTGAGAATGAGCGTTTATCAGATACTCTTTATGGATTCTGTTCCGGACAGCGCAGCCTGCAATGAGGCGGTGAAACTTGCAGACAAGCATGGCTTTGGCGGCCTTAAGGGATTTGTGAACGGAGTCCTTAGGAATATCTCAAGAAACAGGGATAAAATCGATTATCCCAATCTTAAAAAGGATGATGGAAGCGAGTATCTCTCAGTATATTATTCGATGCCAAAGTGGATATGCGATATGTGGCTTGAGCGCTTTGGAATTGATAAGACAAAAGAAATGCTGGAGTTTTTCTTAAAGCCAAGACCAACAACGATCAGGGTAAAAGAGCAGAAGATTACCGGTAAGATAGCTGGGGCGCTTGAAAAAGCCGGAGTTGTTGTTACAGAAAGTCCTCTTCTTCCGTATGCGCTGGAACTTGAAAAGACAGACAACATCAGATTCCTCCCGGGATTTGAGGAGGGAGAGTTTACAGTTCAGGATGTAAGTTCTATGCTTGTTACGGAAATTGCAGACCCGAAACCCGGAGATACTGTCGTTGATATCTGTGCGGCACCAGGAGGAAAGGCTACCCATGCAGCTGAGAAAGTCGCTGCCATTCCCACAAATTTAACCGGCCCGGGCGGCACGGTAATAGCAAGGGACATCTCAGAGCGAAAGTGCGACCGCATCCGTGAGAATGCAGAGCGCCTTAAACTGTCCAACATGACAGTTCAGGTGCATGATGCAAGACTACATGATGAGAGCATGAAGGACAAAGCTGACATACTCTATATGGATCTGCCGTGTTCGGGGCTTGGCATTATCGGGAGAAAGAGTGACATCAAGTACAACACCTCCGAGAAGTCTCTTGGCGAGGTCTGTAAGCTGCAGTGGGAGATAATAAAGGCTGCCTGGGACTACGTGAAAGTTGGTGGCATTCTCATCTATTCCACCTGCACTGTTAATTCAAAAGAAAACGAAGAGATGCTAAAGCGCATCTGCGAGGAGCTTCCTTTTGAATCAGTTGATATCACGGACAGGCTTCCAAGGGCACTTACGGATAATACATTCGGAAAAGAAAGCGCAGGCCGCATAAAAGAAGCTGCTGCAAAGGGCTACATTCAGCTCCTTCCCGGAGAATGCGGAACGGACGGCTTCTTTATATCCAAACTCAGAAGGATCAGCTGAGTCTTTTGAGCGAATGAAAAAAGAGAAGAAATAATGCGTGAATATTTATCCGGTGGTGGAGATAAAAGAAATAAGTTGTGATAAAATGATGACTGGACCGGAAGTTTTTTGCCATCTGATACGGCAGACTTCCACTCCGGAAATTATATTACAGGAGAAATGATATGTATTACGATTACGGAAGCAGGATGGCTTACGGTTATGGGATTGATCCTATGTACATCCTTGTGATAATAATGGGCATCCTGTGTATGGTTGCCAGTGCAAGAGTCAATTCCGTCTATAAGAAGTATGCGATGATCCGCAGTATGAGCGGAATGACAGGAGCTCAGGCGGCGATGGAGATCCTGAGGAGAAACGGCATAAATGATGTGGCAGTATGTCATGTGCCGGGGAATCTGACCGATCACTATGATCCGAGGAACAGGACGGTGAATCTGTCAGATGCGACTTACGGATCCAACTCGGTTGCTGCAGTTGGGGTTGCAGCCCACGAATGCGGGCATGTGCTTCAGCATCAGACGGGGTATATCCCTCTGCAGATAAGGACGGCTATCGTTCCCGCTGCCAACATTGGTTCAAAGGCGGGAATTCCTCTGATAATCCTTGGAATGTTTCTCAGCTTCTCACCACTTATTACAATCGGCATCTGGGTGTTCTCGCTTGCTGTTGCTTTTCAGGTTGTGACTCTCCCTGTTGAGTTCAATGCTTCAAGGAGGGCTCTTGCAATGCTTGAAGATTATGGTATCCTTGGCGGTGAGGAAATAGATGCCTCGAGGAAAGTCTTAAGTGCTGCGGCAATGACATATGTTGCAAGTGCGGCCTCCGCGGTTGTTCAGCTTATGAGACTCGTTCTCTTGAACGGAAGACGCAGGGACTGAAATTAAGAGCTTCGGCACAGAACTGGGCATGGAGTAATTAATGGGTACATTTGGAGAATATATAAAAAGTGCATTATCCAGCATCAGGAACAACAAGGGAAGATCGTTCCTTACGATGCTTGGAATCATAATCGGTATTTCTGCCGTGCTTACGGTTCTTATCATAGGTGATGGGATGAAGGCTACAGTCAACAGCGAGCTGGATACGATAGGAGCCACTTCGGTAACTGTCAGTCTCGACTACACCAAGACGGACAAGACTTTCACCTATGAGGAGCTTGTGGATATTGAGGAATCGATTCCGGATATCTACGGCATCAGCGCGTCACTCAGTGCATACGGAACTGCCACTGCGGGGCGCAATACCATGAACATCAATCTCGAGGGCGGGATGGAGGCATCCATAGAAAGTGGCTCCATCAAGATGGTGCACGGCAGATACTATTCAAAGACTGATGTGGAGGATTCCAAAAAGGTCTGCGTTCTCAGTCAGACTGCAGCGGACAAGCTCTTTGGCTATGAGGAGGTTGTCGGAAGAACCATTGAGGTGACTGCCTATGATCTGACTTCAGAATTTACTGTTATAGGAGTCAGGGAGGATACACCCATGGACGTCGCGTTTGCAAGTTTCGGTGAAGATGCGACCGTAATAGGAAATGCCCCTTTTACCTCGATCGCTGACTCTTTTGACATGAACATCAGTAAGTATGTGACGAGCTTTAGCATCTATCTGGACAGTGAGGACAAGAATGAAGTGCTCTCCAAGGCGAGGGCGGTAGTTGAGAATAAGATGGGACTGAGGGGTGAAGGCGCCGTCAAAGTCTCCTCGGGGTATGGTTTTGATTCAACAACCAACAGCATACTTGATATCATCACCTCTGTTGTTGCGATAATTGCTGCGATCTCACTTCTTGTAGGCGGAATCGGTGTTATGAATATCATGACTGTGTCTGTGACAGAGAGGACCAGGGAGATCGGAATAAGGAAATCTCTTGGGGCCAAGACTTCGTCGATTCTGGTACAGTTCCTTGCTGAGGCGGCGATCCTCACCTTCACCGGTGGAATGATAGGAATAATCTTCGGACTTACCGTGAGCTGGATCATCTGCAAGGTCATCAATTTTACGTTTACTGTCAATCCGATGCTGGTACTTGGTGTCGTAATGATTTCCACGGCAATAGGTCTTTTCTTTGGTATCTATCCCGCCAAGAGGGCGGCTGACCTTGACCCGATCGAGGCGCTTCGCACTGAGTAAATATCTGAATATGGAAAAAGAACTTATTAAAACTTCTGACAACAGAATAGATATTAAATCCCTGACACTCCCGGAGCTTACGGAGTGCATTAAGGATATGAATGAGCCTGCCTTCAGGGCAAAGCAGCTCTATGAGTGGATGCATATTAAACAGGTCGCATCTTACGATGAGATGACCAATATTCCAAAGAGTCTTAAAGGGAAGTGCCGGGAGCTCTTTTCCTACACATCTCTTGACGCGGTTGAGGTGCAGGAGTCAAGGCTCGATGATACTAAGAAATTTCTTTTTGCTCTTTCAGATGGCAATGTAATTGAGAGCGTATTCATGAAATACAGGTTCGGCGTCAGTGTGTGCATCTCCTCGCAGGTGGGATGCCGCATGGGCTGCAGGTTCTGCGCATCGACTCTGGACGGCGTTGTGAGAAACCTTCTGCCTTCTGAGATGCTCGATCAGATCTACAGCATAGCGAGGTACACCGGGGAGAAGATCGGAAGGGTAGTGGTCATGGGAAGCGGTGAGCCATTGGATAACTACGACAACCTGCTTCGATTCATAGAGCTTCTTACTGACGAGAATGGCATGAACTTAAGCCAGAGAAGCCTTACGGTCTCAACCTGCGGTATCGTTCCGAACATCTACAGGCTTGCCGATGAGAAGCTCTCCATCAATCTGGCTCTTTCGCTCCATGCTTCCAACGATGATAAGAGAAAAGAGCTGATGCCGATCGCCAATACCTATACCATTGAACAGGTACTTGATGCCTGCAGGGCGTATTTTGACAAGACGGGACGTCAGCTTACTTTTGAGTACTCGCTGGTTAAGGAAGTTAATGACACGGATTCTGATGCAAGGGAGCTGATCGAGCTTCTATCCGGCATGAATGCGGTAGTTAATCTCATTCCGGTAAACCCGATCAAGGAGAGGGATTTTAAGCCCACAGACCGCTCGGCGGCTGAGGCGTTTCAGAAGAAGCTTGAAAAGAGCCACATCAATGCCACTATCAGGCGTGAGATGGGAAGAGATATAGACGGAGCCTGCGGACAGCTTCGGCGAAGACGACTTCTGGAAGAGAAAAGGTCCGCGGACTGAAAAATGAAGAAAAGCAGTATAATTGCAGCTATGACAGCATGTGCTCTTACGATTTCCGGGTGCGGAAGCTCTGCGCCGGAAATTGTTCTTAAGGATGCCGCAGAGATTCTTTCTTTGGGGTATATCAACAAAGAAAAGATTTCTAATCCCATGACAGATGGCGGTAAATCGCCAATACTTGCATTAAAATTTCAAAAGCCTTATAATTACTGATGTTTATAGGCTTGATACACAATTATGCACCCTTAGGAGGCAGCTTTGCTTAAGACTTTTTCCGTAACGGACATAGGAAAAAAGAGAAAACTGAATCAGGATTATGTCTTTTCCTCTGACACGAAAATCGGCAATCTTTCCAATGTGTTTATTGTCGCCGACGGAATGGGAGGCCACAATGCAGGGGATTATGCTTCGAGGTTTACGGTTGACACGATGGTGGAGGAGATCGAGAGGTCTTTTGAACAGAGTCCTGTGAAGATACTGGAGAACGCCATCAAGACCGCCAACAGGAAGCTGAGAGAGAAGGCTTCTGAGAACGAAGAACTCTTCGGAATGGGCACAACAGTGGTTGCTGCCACACTCCTGGGAAGATACCTTCAGGTTGCCAACGTGGGTGACTCCAGACTGTATGTTATAAATGACAGGATCACTCAGATCACAAGGGACCATTCCCTGGTAGAAGAGATGGTCAGAATGGGCGGTATCGACAGAGAGACCGCAAGAAATCATCTGGACAAGAATATAATCACAAGGGCGATCGGTGCCACTGAGACAGTAGACATCGACTTTTTTAATGTGGAATTAAATCGCGGGGACATCGTTCTTATGTGTTCCGACGGCCTTACCAACATGCTTGAAGATGAAGAGATACGCATGATAGTAAGCGGTCAGAGGGATATCATTGAGAAGGCTCAGAAGCTGGTTGTGGCTGCCAACAACAACGGCGGCAAGGACAACATAGCAGTTATTCTTATTGAGCCCTTTGCTGATGATGCCGTTCGCGATGGAGGAATAGATGGTTAAGATAGGGATGGTCATCGGTGACCGCTATGAGGTGCTGGAGAAGATAGGCACCGGCGGTATGTCCGACGTATATAAAGCAAAAGATCATAAGCTCAACAGGCTTGTTGCTGTGAAGGTTCTGAAGCAGGAGTTCTCAGAGAACGAGAACTTTGTATCCAAGTTCAGAGTTGAGGCCCAGTCAACAGCGGGGCTTCTTCACCCCAACACCGTTAATGTGTACGATGTAGGCGACGAGGACGGTATCAACTACATTGTAATGGAGCTGGTTGACGGCATAACACTCAAGAAGTACATTGAAAAGAAATCAAGGCTCTCTGTAAAAGAGGCTGTCAGTATAGCAATCCAGGTGGCAATGGGACTTGAGGCCGCCCACAACAACGGAATCATTCACAGGGACATCAAACCGCAGAATATAATGATCTCCAAGGAAGGTAAGGTAAAGGTAACAGACTTTGGTATCGCCAAGGCTGCAACCAGCAATACCATCACTTCCAATGTTATGGGATCGGTTCATTATACATCACCTGAGCAGGCAAGAGGCGGCTATTCCGATGCCAAGAGTGATATCTATTCACTTGGTATAACCCTCTTTGAGATGCTGACGGGAAGGGTTCCCTTCAACGGTGATACGACCGTTGCCATTGCGATCAAGCATATACAGGAGGAGCTTCCAAGTCCTGTAGAATACAATGATGAGATACCGATAAGCGTTGAGAAGATCGTCCTTAAGTGCTGTCAGAAGAGTCCTGACAGGAGATACCAGAGTGCGGCTGAGCTCATCGCAGATCTTAAGAAATCCCTGATAACTCCGGACAAGGATTTTGTTAATCTTGTGGATCCCGATGAAGAGAGCGCAACGAGAGTTGCGACGGAGGAGGAGCAGAGGACTGCCAGGGAATCGGCAGAAGGTCTAACCGACACCGCCCAGATGAGGCTCAAGGAAGAGAGCACTGACAGATACGAGGATGACGACTACGACTATCCTCCAAACAGGAAAAAGAAGAGGCCTGCGCCGCTTGATGAGGAAGATGACCTCTACGACTATGACAAGCCCAGGTCAAGAAGGCGGAACAACCAGCAGCAGGGCAGCAGCCGGCTTGAGAAGATGACAATCGTCATGGCAATCATCTCGGCGGTTCTTGTTGGTTTTATTGTTATACTTCTTCTTGGAAGGAGCCTTGGAATATTTGGAACAGCAAGCGATACTCCAAGCGAGGATTCAAGTACTGAGCTTGCAACTGTAACTGAGACGGCAGAGGGCATACAGATACCTGATGTGACCGGCAAGACCTATGCTGAGGCTGTCTCCATACTGCAGGATGACAAGGGCTTCAAGGTGGAAAAGGCAGCAGATTCTGCCAATACTGCAGCTAAGGATACTGTAGTATCTACTTCTCCCGCAGCAGGTGAAAGAGCAAAGAGCGGAGCTAAGATAACACTCTATGTGAGCGACGGCTCCAATGCAGATAAAGAGACTGCGGCTGCCACAACAGAAGTTTCGACAGCCAAGTCCGAGGGACAGGTCACTGTTCCCAATATCATCGGGATGACTTCAGAGGAGGCGGTCATCACTCTTGTTGAAGCGGGACTTACTGCAGGAAGTATTGTGGAGACCACCAATGAGGATTCCAATCTTACCGGTATGATCTGCGCGCAGAGCATCGCCTTTGGAACTCCGGTTTCCGAGGGAACCATTATCAACATGGAGCTTTCCACAGGACCTGCAACCGTGACCTACAGCTACAATGCGGATATTGCAGCACCTACAGAGGGTGAGAACTACAATCCCGGGACACCTGTGAAGGTAACACTGGTAACATCCGACGGGACAACACTTCTTAGCACCACCACCAGTGACTTCCCTGTACAGGGAACCTACAAGGGTATCACGGCACCTACAGGAACCATCACCTTTGTTTACTCAGCAACCACTCCAACCACTACCAACCCGGAGACCGGAGAGACGTCAGGGGGAGATACGGTGGAGTACACAGTTACCCGAGCGGTAACATTCACCCAGGAGAATTAACCCCTATGAAGGGAAGGATAATTAAGGGTATCGCCGGGTTTTACTATGTTGAAGGCCTGAGCCAGAGAATCTACGAATGCAAGGCAAAAGGGATTTTCAGAAAGGCCGGAATCAAACCCATAGTAGGCGATGATGTAGAAATTGAGATAATTGATGAGAAGGCGGGACTTGGCAATCTTGTGGATGTCCTGCCACGTAGAAACTGTCTTTACAGACCGCCTGTTGCAAATGTTGACCAGGCGGTTATTTTATTTGCCATAGTCAAGCCTGACCCCAATTACAACCTACTGGACAGGTATCTTATAATGATGCGGCAGATGAATCTGCCTGTCATAATCTGTTTTAACAAACAGGACATAGCAACTAAGGAGGAGGCAGCAGAGCTCTTTGAGGCCTACGAGAAATGCGGCTACAGGGTTCTTTTTATCTCGGTTCGTGAGGAAAAGGGACTTGATGAGCTTAAGGCTCTTTTAAAGGGCAAGACCTCTACACTTGCGGGGCCCAGCGGAGTGGGCAAGTCATCTCTTTTGAACAAACTTGTTCCCGATGCCGGCATGGAGACCAGCGAGCTGTCGAGAAAGATTGACAGGGGCAGGAACACCACCAGGCATTCAGAGCTCTTTCTGGTCAAAGAGCTGTCGGATGACAAAGAGGAGACTTTCATAATCGACACCCCGGGCTTTACTTCTCTGGAACTTAGAGATGTGACGGCGGAGAACCTGATGAACTACTATCCTGAGTTTGTGGAATACGAGCCGGGATGCAGGTTTGGTGGGTGCTCGCACATTGCAGAACCCGACTGCGGGGTGAAGAGGGCAGTGGAGAAAGGCAATATATCCGGGGTCAGATACGACAACTACAAGATGATCTACAGCGATTTAAAGGGAATGCGTCCCGAGTATGTTAAGGGTGGAAAGAGCAGGAAGAAGTAGGCTCTTTTGCCAAAATGGAGATATGATATGAAGATTTACGTCACAAGGCATGGCCAGACGGACTATAATAAAAAGAGAATGATGCAGGGACTGAGCGACATTCCGCTCAATGAAGTCGGTATCGCACAGGCCAGGGAAAGGCGAAAGAGTCTTGGCGACATCAAATTTGATGCAGTTTACTCAAGTCCCCTCATAAGGGCGGTAAAGACTGCACAGATAATAGGAAACGTGCGGGAAGAAGATATAATCAAGGATGAGAGAATAATTGAGGCCAACTTTGGCAGGTATGAGCTGAAGAACTATTATGGGACCGGCATCAGGATGATGGCCTACTGGTCTCTTCCTGAGATATTTCCTGCTCCTTACACAGTGGAGACAATAAGTGAAATGCGAAAGAGAACGGCTTCATTTCTTGAGGACCTCAAGAAGAAGGATTATGAAAATGTACTTGTGGCCTGTCATGGCGGGATCATCAGGCCGATAAGGGGATACCTTGAGAATAAAAAGAGCGGAATAATCTGGCGCCCGCGCCCGAAGAACTGTGAGGTTTTTGTCTATGAATGGGATGGTCAAAAGAGCAGGCTCATTCAGGACATATACTGATGCAGATTGACGGCTCGAGACAGCAATTGCCGAAATCCCGGCTGATTCGTATAAATTTCTGACAATGGTAAAGATAAGTTTATGGTTTTAGCTTTTGATATAAAG
>CAMNOS010000028.1 GCA_946546925.1 uncultured Butyrivibrio sp. | reverse complement strand
ATTACAACGTTGTCTGCGTCCACTATGCCGATGTTATTGCGCCAGTTATCGTGGATATAGCAATTGACTATGTTCACGCCGTCATTGCCGGTGTTTACTTCCGGCAGGGATTTCTGCTGCACCGCCAGATAGATGCCGTCGCAGTACATACCGGTTATCTCCACATTGGCAACTGTGGAGTTTCTGGTGCCCTTGATCCAGATCCCGTACCTGTCAGCAGAGTTAGACTTATTGTCCCCTATGATGTGTCCACCGATCACGGAAGCATTCTCTGTGTTTATCATGCTTATCGCGCAGTCATCTGCCGTTTCGTCGGACTTAAAATACAGATACGTCTCATCATCCATCAGGAGCGTCACATTACTCCTCATCAGGATTCCCGACTTGTACCAGTTGCCGTTGTAGTCCACATTATATTTTCCCGCAGGAAGATATACGATCTTTGGCCCGTCATCATCATTATAAGCCTTTTCTACAGCTCTGTTGATCGAATCTGCAGAACTGGTCTCTCCTGTCGGATCCACGGGATACTTTGGATTATCAGCAAGACTTATATACTCATCCGGCTGAAGATCATCTATATCGATCATCTTGTACTCCCACTTAGCATAGAAGTGAAGTGTACCGGTGGTTCCGATCCGGATAGCGTAGTTTTCCGAATTCTCCGGCTCTTCAGGGACTTTGATAACCGGATCTGTAAACCCGGGATCTCTGAACCAGCCGAGGAACTTATAGCCGTCAAGGGATGGATCCGAAAGACTTCTGACCTCCGACAGCGCATTGTAAGTCTCCGGATTGCCCTCGCCGTTGGTGCCGCCGTTTAAGTGATAGACTATTCCGTATTCCTGGATCTTCCACTGCGCATAGAGTCTTAGAGTTCCTCCGGTCTCCGCTATCAGCCCCTCTTCGCACAGCTTTCTTCCTGATATTACCGCTTCTCCATCAAATGAGACCCCCGGGGCTTCCTCTGTCGGAACAGGTAGTGTATTCCAGGAGTCATGCTCATATCCGCTCAGCTTAAATCCAACCTTCGTCAGCTTGTACTCTTTATCCATCTTAAGGCCCATCATGCTCTTCATTGAGCCTGTTGCCTTCGGATTATTGCTGTCAAAAACGACGCTGTATGTGTAGTCCTGCCACTTGGCATATACCGTCATGTCCACATAGGGAGAGCTTATAATGTTGCCGACTCTCGTCCTGCATGACTTTTCCTTATACCATCCGGCGAACTGCTTGCCTGTGCCGTAAGCTGTGGCAAGAAGATATCCGCTCTCATACCTGCTGCCGTATCCCGTCACAAAACCGGCCTTTTCAGTGTCAAGCCTTGCATCGGAAGGCCCGCCGTTCATGTCGTAGTTGATGGTGTATCTTGTACTTTCCCACCTGGCGTAGAAGGTCTTATTGCCTGTCGAGCCTTTAGCTATACCGCCTGCCTTCTTTCTGCATTTCGCATCCAGATACCAGCCAATAAAAGTATCACCGAGCTTGTAGGGCTCCGCAAGATAACGAACCGACGCAGCTGCATCTTCTTCATCATCGCCGATGTACACACCTGCTTCACCTGCAGATCTGGGCCCGGCAAATACTATCTGCTGATCGACACTGTAGCCAAAGGTCCCGGTGCTGACCGAGTCCTCTATATCAGGAGCATTTACATTGCACAAAGTTACGGTATATACATCCTTCTCCCATACTCCGTAAAGCTCCACTACGTCCCTGTACTGATTCTCATCCCCGGATCCATCGGGGCTCTTAAATCCCGTTACAACTTCTCTGTTAATATAGTCTGCTTCATTACTCTCTCTTTTATCAAGAGGTTTAAGGCTCCAGCCCTTAAAAGTGTAGCCCTTGATCTTGTACTTGTTGGCAGCCATGGCTTTGGCAGTGTTGTAGATGAGCTTCTGATCTGACATTCTGCCGCTTACAGATGCGTCATCCGGAGCATCGGCATAGAACTTCACTTTGTAGGCCTTTTTGTTGCCAACGCCCCACTTGGCGTAGAGGATCAGGTCGCCGTAGGTATCTGCGGTTATCCTCTCTATCTCTTTCTTAAATGCGGGATCAAGAAACCAGCCAAGGAAAGAGTCTTCTCCCTTTTCAGGCTCCGGGAGGTCATACCCCTCCTGAATTCCATGGACATAGCTTGTGATCGCGTCGTCAGGGAGAGTTCCTCCCCCGGTCACGTAGCTTATACTGTAATCCGACTCCTCCCAGTTCGCATAAAGAGTGATCTTTGTATTGTTCTTGAGAACAGTTCCGTCGAGCACGTGGCTGTCACTAAGAAACTTCGAGATCGCAACATCCGTTGTACACGCACCCGTTATCCTGTCGCAGTCTATCTCATATCCATCACCGGTCTCTGAAGTATTCCACCCGATGAACCTGCTTCCTTTTTTCACAAATCCGCACTTATTCAAAAGAGCTGTGGACTGATTATAATAAACAGTCTGATTCCCGGTTTTTCCGGAACTTGCGCCGTTACCCTTATAGATAAAAGTAAGTTTAATGGGTTTCCATCCGGCATATAAGTGAAGATCCCCTGCAGTCTTTACTGTGACAGATTTAAGTCTCATCCTGCAGTCCACATCGGTATACCATCCGTCAAAGGTATAGCCGTAGCGTGTTGGAACAGCAAGGCTCATCTTACTTCCAAAAGAATATGTATCATGGGTCTTGTCGCCCGGCATGTTGCCGCCCCCGGCCTCATAGTCGATAGTAAACTCTCTGCCCCAGACTGCAAAAAGGGTTATTTCTTTTTCAAAGCTGTTGGTATAACCATCCCTCTTTATCACACCTGAGAAATCATCCTTGTCAGGAATGACAGGCTCCGGATCCTCCGGAATGGTATCTTCCTCATCAGCGGGAAGATACCAGCCAAGGAAAGCGTAGCCGCTTCTCTTAAACTTATTGGCAGGAAGCTTTTTGGAAACCCCATAGGAGAACGCGGCGCTGTTCATGCTTCCGCCTGTAGCTCCGTTTCCGTCAAACTTTATCGTAAAGTTGTAGGGAACCCATTTTGCAAAAAGGTCAACGTCATGGCAGGTTCCGCTCTTTATTCTGGTAACTTTATCCTTGTAGGCACTGTCCGCGTACCAGCCGCCAAACTGGTATCCTATGGGCCACTTTTCTTTATCAGGCGGGTAGATGTCAAAAGTCTCATCATCAGCTCTGAAGGTGTTTCTGGTGTTAAGCGGGTTGTTCTCCCCACCGTTTGTGTGATATGTGAGGGTAAACTCTCCGGGTATCCACTGGGCATAAAGCTCAAGACATTCTCCCTGGTAAGCTTCCAAGGCAGCCTTGTCTTCGTAGGTTTCTCCTGTGCCCGAGGGCTCTGTGTTCCAGTTTTTGAAGGTATAGCCCTCTCTGACAAACTTATTCTCATTAAGCGCAACACTGCTTCCTGCAGAAGCGCTCTGCTTCTTCATCTTGCCCGAAGATGCGCCGTTTCCGTAGTACATTACGGCAAAGCCCGAGGGGGGATTTTCAATAGAAAAAGATGCGGTTTTGCTTCCACCGTAATCGCCCCTGCCGCAGAGGGTCACACTTGCCTTTCCTTTGCCGTTATTGTTTTTATATGATAAGTTGTCTATCTCAAAGTCTTCAGGAGTAAGTATCTCTTTACCAACTCTGACAAGGATTTCGGATGGCTCAAGCTCAACGGGAGTGCCATTGTAGATCTTATTCTGGATGGTGACCTGGGCTTTACTTATGCTCATGGCAGTTATGCGGTAATCTCCCTCTCCGTCCCATCCATCGTAGGCTCCCTTTCCTGTTACCCGAACTGTCATGGAGGTTCCTGCCGGGACCGTGTCCTCATCCTGGGCAGTATCGCCAAGAGGCGCAATGCTTCCGTTAAGAAGGAGCGTATCTTCAGCATAGACGTAGGAAAAGACCTTGTCGTAGTCCTTACCTGCGCTGAGCTTTTTGCCGTTTTTATCCGTTACTGTGACCGTTGTTTTATAGTTCCCGGTTTTATTGGAAAAGACAACGTCAGAAGCAGTTACAACAAGGGCTGTTTCGTCCTCGTCTCCGGTCCCAAGAAGCTCCTCAGTAATGTCTGTAGCTCCTGCATCAGCCGGCTCTGCCGATGTATCAGCAGCGTCTTCTGCAGCTTCGCCTTCGGCAACTTCGTCTTCAGCAGCTTCGCCCTCAATAATTTCGTCTCCTGCCGCCTCATTGCCTGCTTCCGTTATCTCTTCAGAGGTTTCCACGTCTGCCTCGCCCGCAGGGTTCTCTTGTGTATTCTCTTCTGTATTCTCCTCTGTATTTTCTTCTGTATCCTCTTCGCTCACTCCATCGATACAGGTATCATCGGTTTCCGGAACATCATCCACATATTCATCAGAATATTCAGAGAGCAGTTCCTGTTCTCCGGGCCTTTCCCAGACCGCATAGAACACCCTGTCTTCTACAGGCTCCACCTCTTTGTCATCTGTAATTATCTTATCCTCAAAGAGATACTCTCCCGGCTCTTCGTCGGCATACCAAAAAGAGAACTCATAGCCTTCCCTTACAGGTATGGGCAGGGCGTCGTTGGCAAACTCCTCGCCATCTACCACGCCTGTGGATTCCCCGTAAGTTGCGCCTTCGGTCACAAAAATATCCATCTGAGACAATGTCCTGTCACCACCGGGCTCAAAGCAGCCGGGCTCTGCATTCAGAGTCACCCTGTACCTCACAGGCATCGTCTCATCCTGCCAGGCAGTAGTAAGAACATCCTCCTCTGCTGCCAGGGAAGGCACTGCACTTCCCAAAGCGCCTGAGATCGACATCATTGCCGCCATCGCAAAAGCCAGAATTCTCTTTCTCATCTGTATCCCCTCATTATGCATATTAAATATCAACCATAAACAGGTAGTTATCTAATATTATAAGGGAAAAATTATTAAAATAGCATTAAACATGTCCTTTATCACCATGGGCTGCTATTGCTGTTTGCGCCTCCTTCGCCTTCTCCGTCCTCATCGCCGCTGCCGCCTCCGACATAGTCCGACCACTTCTCAAGTGTTCCCTGCTGGTCCTTTCTGTCCTCCAGGGCATCCTTCTTCTTGCCCTCAAGTTCTCCCTGAATCTTCTTCTCCTTGTCTGAAGGCTGGGGATTGTCACCGGATGAGCCCTCACTGCTGTCATTGCCGGAGCTCTCCTGCTGCTGTTCATTCTGATTGCCCTGATCGGGGTTTTCCAGTTTCTCAATCATCTTGTCGATATCTTCCTTGAGCTGCTGGGCATCAGGGTCATGACCGGTCTGCCCCTCTTCGTCAGTGGCACACCCCTTCTCAAGCAGCACGTCCCTTGCCTTGTAGAGGATAAAAAGTGCAGTATCAACCTTGTCCTGGGTGTCCAGATGATAAAAATCTATTGTGTCACACAGGGCAAGAGCCAGGTTGATCCTTATCTTGCAGTCCTTACCCTCCGGGGGATAATTCTCAAGAGCCTTGGTGTAGTAGGAAATTGCTGCATTGTAATCTCCGTATCTGTATGCCGCATTGCCAAGATTGTAGTACGGGACAAAACTCTCCGGAAAATTCAGCGTAAGAAGCGTTTCTTCCTGCTCTGTCTTGTAATCACCTTTTTCGTAGGCCCTGACGTAGCTGTGATTGACAATCAGCCGCCTTGCCATAAGGACCGTTACCACAAGGAGCAAAAGTCCCATAAAACCAATAAAATAAGCTCTAAGAGGAATCTTTCTCATGATCACATCCTCCCTCTTCTGACAAACATAAATATCTCAAAAAGCAGCAAAAGGATCAGCGGGTAAGTAAAAAAGTAATAGATGTCCTTCTGCACTTCTGCGCCGGTTCCCGACTCAATGACAGTCTTACTGCTCTCCCTTATAAGCTCAACAGCTCCGGAGAGTGAGGCGTTTCCATTGTTCATGTTGAGGTACTCAATTCCCATCTGCTCAGCAATGCTTCCAAGGTTCTTTTCATCTATTCTGGAAATCGCATCCTTGTGGGTTGAATAGTCATACACATAGCTGTAGCCGTAGGTTTCCTTCATCTTGCCGCCCTCGGCGCTGCCATATCCAAGGACCGCGCCCGCATCTATGTACTGCGCCAGCTCTGAATAGTCCTTCATCTGCTTTCCATTGGTGATCTCGCCGTCACTTATGTAAAAAACTATGGTCTTCCTGTTCTCTTTTCTTGCAGAGGAAAGAAGCAGAGCTTCAATGTCCTGATAGGGAATAGACAGATCGCTCCCCTTTGCATAATAGCTGTCAGGAGACTTGAAGGTGTCAAACAGATCACTTATATACTGCATGTCCTGTGTAAAAGGCGACAGCACATGAGCTGAGTCATCGAAGGTGACAAGCCCGAAGTTACTCCCGGCAAGCTCATCCATGATGAAGTTCACATCCTTCTTCACGCCCTCCATGCGCGCCTTTCTGCCGTTATAGTCAAGGGCCCACATGCTCATGGTGTTGTCCACAACAAAAAGAACGTCCAGATTCTTGGTGGCAAACTCATACCTGGTCTCCACAATGACGGGCCTTAGCCCTATCACCAGAATCAGCACATAGATAAGAGACATCCTTATAAGGGAAAAAATCTTTTCCCGGGTTTTTAATTTGCTCCCGATGATAAAAAATGCCGTTCCTGCGAAAAGACACAGGAAGATGAGCAGCATGATACCAACAGGAAGATTAGGTCTAATGCTCATTTTTGAAGTACCAATCCTGCCGTGCATCCGATTGCAAGGCATAACAACATTATGATGAACGGTATTGCAGGCAGGTCAATGGTCTGTCTGGTCATAACGACTTTCACCATCATAGCCTCCTGTTTCTGAATATCCTGAACGATCTGCGAAACCGTCTGGGACGGCGTTCTTACATAGAACTTGCCTCCCGTGTTCTCCACAGCCCTCTTGAATCCTGCAAGGCAGGAGGAATAATCATACTCCTCGGGCATGTAGAATTTCTCCTCAGAGGGGAATATCCCAAACACGGTCACCTTGTTCTTTTTACAGTAATCTGAAGCCTCATCAAGATTTAACACCTCCTTGACAAAGGCGTTGAGTTCATTGTCGGTGCTCATAATAATGACTCTTGTCCTCTCGGAATTACCGAGGTATGGAAAAGAGTAAAGGGCCGTTCCAAGGCCTTCTCCTATGAGCGATGAGCCTCTGTACCAGTTCTCATACAGTGTCCCGGCCTCAAAATAGTCCAGCTTGTCGGACAGTTCCTGATACCTTGCGTACTCATCATCAGGCAGATAATTCAGATCGTCGTACTTAAGATAATAGTTCTCAAAGTACTCCTTCTGCATTTCAAAGTAGACGCTGAGTTCATCGAGCCTGTCCAGTATGTAGTCGTAGTCATCCGTCAGCGGAACATATGAAACCGATGAGGTATTGAAGATGTTTATCCCGAACCTGTCTCCCTCGAGTCCCGCAACTACACCCTTGAGGTACTCCGTGATCTCGGAATTGAGATCATAAAGTGAATAGGACACGTCAAGACACAGTATGATATCCCTCTTTTTGACACCGCTCACCACATCATCCGTCTTGTAGGGTCTTGCCGCCAGGAAAAGAGCTGACACGATCCCTCCGATGATACCTGTGAGCATTATTGCAGACAGAACCCTGTATCTTAAGTTAAGGCTCCTGTACAATCTGGAATTTCTGATCCTGGATGTATTAGCAGCCCTTGTTCCGCCGTCAAAGTCGGACTTTTTCTTTCTGTGCAAAAAAAATACCGCAATAAGAGCTGCAGCGACCACAAGAATGCCCACTATGACAACTTCTTTGTACATTAACTCCATGCTTTTATCACTCCCATAGCCGTGTTGCAGGATGCGACAAAATCCTTGCCAATTGCCTTTTCATCCTCAGCAAACTCCGGCACATAGTATTCCTCCATCAGGATGTCCAGCTTTCTTATGCCCATGGCTCTGACTTCCCTTACCGTGAAATTCTCCACATTAATACCTGTCACCTCATGGACAAAACTCCTGATGATGGCGCTGAGTCTCTGGTATCCGTCCCTCTTTGAGACGCTCCCATCGCTGTATCCCCGAAGAAGCGTCTGTATCCTTGCAGTGTACTCGAGCTTCATGCGCCGAAGAACCTCAGGACTCATGTGAATCTTATGATACTTAGGTCTCACCTGCTCATTCATTCGCCTCATCTTAACAAGAATCACCACAAGGTATGCAAGTAAAGCTGCAGCAATGATACCCAGCACAACCGCCGCAAGGCAGACATACCAGCTGTATTCAAACGGATCCTGTAACTTAACCGTAGTAACCATTTCTATACCTTTCAAGGAGCAGTATCGTGCTCTCTATTATCTCTTCCTCAGATGCTATGGTCGTAAGGCATGCCCTGAACTGTTTGCAGATATTTGAAGATGAGTCGATTATCTCCTTCCTCTGCCTTACTTCTTCGTCGTGCAGAGCCTTTGAATGTGACAAAAAGAACCTCTCATATCTGCTTATCTCATTGTCATACACAAAGTCTCCCGTCAGATACGCATCGTCGATATTAAAAATACACAGGTCATGCTTGCCCGTTATGCTCTTTACAAGCCCCGCATCCAGCTGCGCAAGACCCTCCGGGTCTGTCAGAAGAAATATGATCATCCTTCTGTGGACCGTGTCCAGTATCTCCCGTATGGTATCTGTGAGAGAAACACCTGTGTCTGTTCCAATATACTTCTCATAGTCGTACAGAAGCCTTTCCAGATGATCTGTGCCGGATTTAAAGTAGCTGACTGTGGCGTTTTTGTCACCTGCATATGAGAGAGCATAATCTGCACCATTCCTTCCGACAATGTAGGACAAAGTCCCGAAGGTCATCAGCATGAGGTCCTTCTTGGATACTCCCTTGGAGGTGTCGCCAAGCATCTTTGATCCCCTGTCACAGATGAACATCACGTTGTGGCGCCTGTCCGTCATATATCTGCGCACAAGAACAGAACCCATGCGGGATGAAGATTTCCAGTCTATGTCGTGGACATCATCCCCATAGGCATATTCCTTGAGATCATCAAACTCCATGCTCCTGCCCCTGTGAACCGAATGGAAGTCTCCGTCAAGGATATTTGATGTCTTTCTCTTTGTATAAAGAGCTACTGCCCTTCTTATTCTGGAAAGATACTCGTAATCAATCTTCATCACGGCGCCTTTACAGAGTTGACGATTCCGTCTATGACAGCTTCCACAGGAACGTTGTCAGCAACCGCCGAGTAGTTAAGGCCTATCCTGTGCCTGAGCACCTGATGGCTCACCTCCTTGACATCTTCAGGTGTAACATAAGTCCTTCCCTGAATGAGAGCTGCTGCCTTGGTCATCTTGAGAAATGCAATCGAAGCTCTCGGACTTGCTCCTATGCGCACATACTTTCCAAGCTCCAGTCCCGAGATCTGAGCCGCTCTCCTGCTTGCTACAACTATGCTTGATATATACCACTTGATGGCGTTGTCCACATAGACCTTGGATGCTATCTCCTGAACCCTGTCCACATCCCTGATTGTCAGGACCGGCGGGTCAACCCTTGAGATAGCCCCAGTCTCCATGCGGCTTAAGATCTCAACTTCCTCAGCAGCGGAGGGATATGTAATAACTTCCTTGATGAGGAATCTGTCAGTCTGAGCCTCGGACAGGGGGTATGTTCCCTCCTGTTCTATGGGGTTCTGTGTCGCTATCACAATAAAAATGTCCTCAGGCATGTGATAGCTCTTGCCTCCTATGGTAACCTGTTTCTCCTGCATGGCCTCAAGCATTGCAGACTGGGTCTTGGCACTTGATCTGTTGACCTCATCAAGAAGAACAAAATTGGCAAAAACGGGTCCCAGAATATTCTCAAACTTACCGGTTGCCTGGTTATAAATCTGAGTTCCTATGATGTCTCCGGGCAACAGGTCCGGAGTGCACTGTATCCTGGCAAACTTACCGTCAACCGCATCTGAAATAGCCTTGGCGGCTGTTGTCTTGGCAAGTCCCGGCACAGACTCTATCAGTATGTGGCCGTCCGCAATTATCGCCCCTATGAGCGAGAACTTAAGCTGTGCCTGTCCCACAACCTTGGCATCAAAATAGTCCGAGAGCTTTTTTATCACTTCCTGGGAGTACCTGTATTCCTCTTCTGTAATGATATTCTCTCCGGTACCGGGCACCTGCCCCGAAGCAACGCTCACGGCTTCGGATTCCCTATCCTGATTTTCCATATCTGCAGTAATATTTGAATCCATTCTACATTTCTCCTTTATCCACCCCAGGCTCGTATCCCGGAGTCCCTCGACTCTTCATTCTGATAATTCATTGATACACAGGTCGTAAACAAATATATTTTTGTCCACGGCCGTCCGTCTCACCGAATAATAGTGGCAAGATTCCGCATGATCCCGGCTGCAATGTCCGGTTTGTTCATGGAGTAGACATGAATGTGGCTCACTCCGTTTGAAATGAGATCAATGATCTGATCGCAGGCGTAGATGATACCTGCCTCTTTCATCTTCTCAGGATCATCTGCAAAACGGTCCACCATGATCTTCATCTTCTGCGGTATTGTCGATCCGGACAAGGACACGCTGCGCGCAACCTGTTTGACATTGGTTATTGGCATTATGCCCGGCAGTACCGGAACCTCTATTCCCTTTTCCCTTATGCGATACAGGAACTGATAGAGCGTTGAATTGTCAAAAAACATCTGGGTTGTAAGGAAGTCGCACCCGGCATCGACCTTCTCCTTGAGGTGTCTTATATCCTCAGACTGACGCGCACACTCCACATGACCCTCCGGATAGCAGGCTCCTCCGATGCAGAAGCTCTCATCTATTGACTTAATGTCATAGATAAGCTCCGTGGCATGGCTGTAATCAAAGCAGGTCCTGCCCTCCTTTGGTATGTCTCCCCTAAGGGCCATGATGTTCTCTATGCCCCTTCTCCTGTACTCTGATATCATCGACCTCACTGTCTCCTTGGTGGATGAGACACAGGTCAGATGGGCAAGCACCGTGATCCCGTATTTGTCCTGAAGATCAGATGCTATCCCCGCAGTATTCTCACTCGTTCCGCCGCCGGCGCCGTAGGTGACGCTCATAAAGTCAGGTCCAAGAGCTGCTATATCCGCAGCAGCCTGCTCAACAGCCGCATACCCCGCATCGGTCTTTGGAGGAAAAACTTCAAAGGAGAGTGTCACTTCTTTATTTGCAAATATATCAGTTATCTTCATATGCTCACCTTATTTATACGTTGATCTCAGCGGTAACACCCAGCTCATCCTTATTGGCATCAAGGATCGGCCCTGCAACTTCATCGAGGAATTTCTCAACCTGATGTGCGCTGCATCCCACATATTTAGCCGGATCCATGGCCTTTTTGAGCTCATCCAGACTTAAGTGGAATGCTGGATCTGCAGCAATAAGTTCAAGAAGGTTGTTGTCCTTGCCCTCTACCTTAACGGACTTTCCGGCTTCCATTGAGAGCTCTCTTATCCTCTCGTGAAGTTCCTGTCTGTCTCCGCCGGCCTTAACTGCATCCATCATAATGTTCTCTGTAGCCATAAACGGAAGTTCAGCCATCATGTGTTTCTCAATTACCTTGGGATATACAACAAGGCCGTCAACAACGTTGAGGCACAGATCCAGTACTCCGTCTGTTGCAAGGAATCCCTCAGGGATGGAGAGGCGCTTATTGGCAGAGTCGTCAAGTGTTCTCTCAAACCACTGTGACACCTCGGTGATGGCAGGGTTCAACGTATCAACGATCACATATCTTGAAAGGGAGCATATTCTCTCGCTCCTCATGGGATTTCTCTTATAGGCCATTGCAGATGAACCTATCTGGCTCTTCTCAAACGGCTCCTCCACTTCTTTGAGATGTTGGAGTAGTCTGATATCCTGAGCCATCTTGGTAGCTGATGAGCAGATTCCGGCAAGGACGTTTATAACCTTCATGTCTACCTTTCTTGAATAGGTCTGACCTGAAACAGCCATGCATCCCTTAAAGCCCATCTTCTCAGCAAGCATCGGATCAAGCCTGTCAACCTTGTCAAGGTCTCCGTCGAAGAGCTCAAGGAAGGATGCCTGTGTTCCTGTTGTGCCCTTTGATCCGAGGAGCTTCATGTTGTCAAGTACATAGTCGAGGTCCTCTAAATCCATGGTGAAATCCTGAAGCCAGAGGCAGGCTCTTTTGCCTACTGTTGTGGGCTGTGCAGGCTGGAAGTGGGTAAAACCGAGGGTCGGCTGATTCTTGTACTCATCCGCAAACTTTGAAAGTGCTGCGATCACATTTATAAGCTTTCTGCGCACAAGTTTAAGTGCCATGGTCATAACGATTATGTCCGTGTTGTCACCTACATAGCAGCTGGTTGCTCCCAGGTGGATGATTCCCTTTGCCTTGGGACACTGAACTCCGTATGCGTAAACATGGCTCATTACATCATGCCTTACTTCCTTCTCCCTGGCCATTGCAACATCGTAGTTGATGTCGTCCTGATGAGTCTTAAGTTCATCGATCTGCTCCTGAGTTATGTCAAGCCCCAGCTCCTTTTCAATCTCCGCAAGGGCGATCCAAAGTTTTCTCCAGGTCTTGAACTTGGTATCCTGGGAAAAGATCTGCTGCATCTCTTTACTTGCATACCTCTCCGACAACGGGCTCTGGTAACGGTCTGTGCTCATTTTTTCATCTCCTCTTTTTAAAAATTAATTGTCTTCATATCTTGAAACCATGTCAAGTATTTCCTGAGTATAGCTTGGATACTGCTTGGCCATGTCCTCAATCTCAAGTTTGGCATTGCCTGCAACGATGTCCCTGTTGTATTCCATCCTCTTTCTGAGGGACTGCCGGCGTACATTTAGGCTATGTCTTATCTCAACTTCTTCATTGTGATCAAGAAGGGCTTCAACCTGATGGATCCAGATATCAGGATCCTTGACCCGAAAGTGCCTTAGCATGTATATGAGGTCCTTCTCGTTGGAATCAAGAAGCTTTTTGGCGTCCTCATACCTTGCCCTCTCGGTCTTTTCTTTTTCATATCTATCACAGAGGTCGCTCAGCTCCCTCGATGAGTTCACGGAGAATTTGAGGCATATATAGTCTATAAGATTGGTATTGTTGACATACCTTATCTTGACCTGGTTCTGCAGCATGATAAGCCTTGAAATCGAGGCCGTGACCCTCTTAAGCTCCTGCGCGGCGTTGGTATTCTGAAAGTAGAGAACCGTCACCGCAATAGCTGCAAGAAGGATAGTTGCCATGTATCCGTATATGACATTCAGTCCCAGCGCATGCTGTAATATCAACAGGAAAACCAGTATCACAAAAAGAGCTATTCCAATGGCGATGATAAGCCTCTTGGAGTTCTCTATCTCAGAGAGGATCTCGTCCTCCCTGTAAAGGTATGCCTCATGCTCAGAGTCGAGTCGCTTTAAGTCATTCCTTATCTTCTTCTGATAAGTCTCGGCATCCGAAAGCTTTCCGGCACTGCTTCTTGCGTCCTTCCAAAGCCTCTCCATCCGCTCAAATTCAGCATCGGTCATCTTGCTCTTTCTTTTGCTGAATTTCTCCTTCTGTTCCTGGGACTTCAGAATCTTCTCCGCACAGGCGTCGATCTCCATTCTCTGCTCAGGCGGAAGCGCATCGATCTCCTCCATATCCCGCAGGTGACTGGTGACATCGTTGTATTCAAACTCAAGCTGTTCAAGTTCCCTTGAAGCCTCCTGCATCTGGAGAAGGCAGCTCTCCACGTACTCCCTTCGCTGCACCGGATCGTCCATATCCACGCTCTTTCTGGTATAGACAATGTCGTTCCAGTTCTGAAGCTTTGTCTGCTCCTCCCAGTCCACATCCTTTTTCTTTTTGTTAAAGATGTCAAATAACCCCATTTATTTCACCTTGTCTTTTACCAGCTCCCTGTATGCGGTCTTCATGCCATCAGTCAGCTCCCCTACCTTATTGTAGTACTCGTGCATCTTGCCCTCCGCCTTATATACGGAGAGCGTGCGCAGCATGAGATTGTTGTCGGATGAACTGTACAGCTCATTGGCTTCCCTCATCCTCTTTTCAATCTCCATGGACGCCTCATAGGCTTCGTCTGAATCGGCTATGAAGGATACATATTCCTTGTCAGACAGATTCATCCTTACAGCGGACAGATACTGAAGATAGGACTCCCTGTTGCCCCCGTCCTCATAGGCCTTAAGGAACATATCCGCAGCCTTCTCAAACAGAAAGAGTCTTGCATACATCACAGCTTCGTTGTGCTCTATATGAGCCCTCAGCTTATGATCAATACCCGGAGTGTTGTGCAAAAGAAATTCATACTCCGCAAATGCCATGGAAAATCTTCCGTTCTCAAAGAGATAATCCGCTCTCTGAAGCTTTTTCTGGTACATGTCCATTCCGGCATTCTCTCTTAAGATCTCCTCGGTCCTGTCGACTTCTTTCCTTGTGTTGTATCCGACGTAATCCAGAATCGTCCCTGCTATGGCTGCCATGGAACATCTCTTTTTGGCCATGCTGCGAAGTTCGTCCGAGAGCTTCACGAGAGAACATTCCCGCTCGATCCAGTCAAACAGGTCACTGCCAAAGCTCTCCTCATCGAGAAGGAAAGCATTCTGGACAATACAGTAACACAGTTCTTCTATGCAGTAGACCCTTCGTCCGATCTTCTCTATCGTATATGGAGTTTGAGCATAGCTTCCTATGCAGAGAATCGGTGTACTCATTTCTATACCTCTATGGTCTGCTCCCAGACCCTGCCGCTTGCAGGGAAGAGCTCACCAAAGCCAAGGTCTGTGACCCTGACATACACTTCCTTTACACTGTTCATATTCATAAAGATGTGAAGTCTGGTAGTTCCATTCGGTCTCTCCTCAAGACCGTCAAGATAGAGCTGAACCACCCTGGGCCTTCCGCCGGTAAGGGGCGTGACTTCTATGTTAAGTATCCCGCTCTTATCCATGATGATGTCAAGCGTCACTTCTGCTTCGTACCAATTGACTCCCGCATCAAGAAGGGCGTAATACACCGGTGTACCGCACTTTAAGAGCTTCATTCCAAGGTTGGACTTAAGCTTGTCCTCCCCAAGAAAAACGAATCTTGCGCCGTTTTCCGTTGGAGAAGTCCTCTCTCTGGCCGCAATACTTGCCCCTTTACTAAAGAGGTTGTTCCCCTGAAACACACGCCTTGTCCTGCAGAGGTATTCAAGAGACCTCTTTGGCCACTTCTCCTTAAAACCATCGCCAAGAAGAAAGATTGTTGAGACTATCTTTTCCTCACATACTCTCTGCATTATCGCAAGGAACTCATCGTCAAGCCTCTCGCAGGTCCTGTGGTAAGAAGCCGCATCCCTCGGGAATACTCCGCCGGGTATTGACAGATTGTCATAACTTGCAGAACCTATTGTCGCAACCACCGGTCTCGTGTTACTGTTTAAGGTCATCTCATGGATTGTCAGATCTTCAAAACTGTAGTCACAGGCAAGCATCGTGTGATGTGTCAGCTCCTGCGGCTGATAGAGCATATAGTTGTAAAAGCTCTCCTCGTGACTTTGATAAAACACCTTGTCGGTCTTAAGCTCCAGGGCCCCCGTCACGGCACCGAGCACTTGGACCATTCTTTTGTCCAGATTCCTGACCGTGAACATTATCGCATCCACATTGTCCAGGGATACCTCCATCGACAGGAGGGATAAGCTTCTTTTGACAAAGAGGCTCAAAAGAGCTATCGGATCATACTCAGAATCCCCGACATTGATGTTCTTTCCTTCCCTAGCCCTGGTGATCAGCTGCGTGACAGCAATCCCGTTGCCCTCTTCTATGTTGCGCAGGGCTTCCTTGCCAAAAAACCACTGATTGACATCCTTCCTCTTACAGAGGACCGTGGGTATATTATAAAGTTCTGATCCTGCCAGGACAGAGAGCGTCTCCGGCATATCGGCGTCCGAGGCAAGATAACTTATCTGAGAGACCTTTTCACCCAGATCATATCCCAGAACGAAGCGCCTTGTGTCAGAATTACCAAAAAGCATCTTCCATCATCCTTCCTTAGGGTCATTGTTAATGGCTGTAAACAGCTTATCGCAGATGAACTTCTTCTTGTAGTACTCACCTATGAGGTTGTCCACTGTGTCGTAATCCTGCAGTGTCTCGCCTATCATGATATCGTTGATGAGGCTGAACCTGCTGAGGGAATGTTTGCTCACGATGTCGCTCTTTGTGACGGTACCGCTTTCTGTCAGAGTCTCACCCTCATCCGTGTCCTCAGTTATGTAGTACTGCATCTGTTCCCCGAAAAACAGGATAAACTCGGCTACATAGATGCCATCGTACATCTGAGGCATCTCCATCACCCTGTATTCATCTCCGGGGTCGCTGTCAAGTCTGTAATGGATATTACAGCGCTTCCCCGGCCTGGTCCTGTACTCCAGCATAGTCTTGTCTATGAACTGCGCCATGTCGGGAAGAACTTCCGAGTAGTCCTGATAGAATGGAAAGAATACTCCCTTTGCCATGAGATTTCGAAGGAACATTGCTGCAACCTCTTCGTTGACCTTCTCATCGGCTTTTCTGTCTGCAGAGTAGTACCGAAGGTATGCCAGAGCGCAGATTTCAGGAATCTCATTTTTATCAGACGCCATCTTCTCGATTCTGTCAAAGATGAATCTGTCGGTAACGGTTCCCTTCACAAAACTGTCAAAAGAGCTCTGGGAGAGCACCGCCAGCTCCACATCCGTATTGGGGCCGCTCCTTACGTAGTTCCTGAAGATGTCCATCTTCTCACCCACGTATGATCCGCTGTAGAGCATGTGTATAATGAGCCGTTCACTTATGGAGTAGGTATCAAGACCAAATGACTCCGCAGCCTTCCAGACATCCCTCATTTCCCTTGCTGTTCCGTTAAAACCTGCAAGAAGGAAATTGAGAAGCTGCTCATCATACTTGCCCGACCTGAAGGCATAGTAGGCTATCTCCATTTCTTTGGGCCCGTCAGGCAGAGCTTCCCTGTCAAGAAGTCTTACGCAGAGCCTTAAGATGACTTTGGGGTCACACCCGAACGTCCCGTAGGTTCTGACCCATTCAAGTGCCTTGTCGTAGATCCCGGACATCACCATAAGCTCAAGCATCTCTGCCCTTGCGCCTGTAGATAAGACCTCGGGGTCGATGTTTATAAGGTATTCCGAGAGCTGCCTTGTAAAGTCATTGTCGTAGTAAAACCTCACCAGATTGCCTGCGATCTCATTCCTGCAGCTCTTTCTTACAAGCTCCGATTCCGCAAGGTCCCTGTATCTTGCAACATTATCCATGTCTATGGTGTAGGCATTTCTGCCAAGATCGCACAGAAACAGGTCCAGATTCTCCTTGCCCTTTTGTATATAGGGTATTGCATAGGAAGCGAGCTTGCCCGGAAGCATAAGCTTGTTGTTGGTGTAGGGAATACTTGCTGCATATCTGTTGTCGTCATGATCTGCAAGAAGTATCCAGTAATCACTTCCGTAGAGCGGAACATAGCTCACCCCGTCGATGACAGGATAGCGCATTGCGCCCTCGCACTTGTCATAAATCACACAGACACTGCTTATTCTTTTGTCCAAGATCCGTATCTCGGAAGTGTAAAGAACAGAGAGCACCTTGGATGCATTGGCTGCATCCACCATCTGCCTTGTAAGCATGTTCTTGTACAGATATCCCAGGTCTCTTGATATCCTGCCCTTGTCGAGCTGCGCCATAAGGAATTTCTCGATCTGACCAAGGTACGACTCATAGAGCTCCGGGTATTCCTCCCGCCGCTCGTGAATGTATCTGTATAGTATTGCACTCTTGTCATACTCAAGATCGCTCTGGTACGAGAAATACATCAGCACCATCTTGTTTATCTCGCAGGGCAGAAGCCCGTTCTCATCGGTGTAGATGGACATCATGTAATACTCGTAGAGTCTGGTTATCCGCAGCTGTCTGTCAACTCCTCTGCGGTACCACTCAAACGCTTCCGGCTCTGTCCTCTCTCCCTTGATGAGAAGGGATACGATTGCCTCGAGAACCTCGTCGTTTTCTTTTTCCTCCATGCAACCCTTCAGTATGGAAAAGAGCCTTCTGTCGTAGTTCCTGACACGGCTTGCCAGAGAAACCACCTGATCGATAAGATTGAGTGATATTATCTGCTTTCCGGCGCCATACTCAAGGACCCGAAGTTCAAAGTTTCCAAGCCTCGAAAGCATGGAAGGGTCTTCATTTAAAAGATTCATCGCCTCAAGGAAGATTATCGGGCTGTTGCATCCGTAGTCAAACTGTTCCTGGAGCATCATCCACTTCCTGGAACTGCTGCCCGAGTACTCCTCCGACACATATAACAGGAGCCAGGCGATACGCCAGTTGTCAGGATTTCTTTTAAATATTCCCTCCAGCCTCTCGGCAATATCATTAATGTATACGTCCTCTCTGCTGCAGAGTGTGGACAGATAAAGATAGTAGCTGTAGAGGGTATCGCCTTTTGCGTTCTGCGCACTC
This sequence comes from uncultured Butyrivibrio sp., assembly GCA_946546925.1. Classification (GTDB taxonomy): domain Bacteria; phylum Bacillota; class Clostridia; order Lachnospirales; family Lachnospiraceae; genus Butyrivibrio. The sequence goes on along the minus strand of CAMNOS010000028.1, from coordinate 4,875 downwards.
AAAGCGCACTCATCCAGGAGCCTTCTTCCCTCGGCCACCCTTCCGGCAGTTATGTAATACTGCGCGGTATACAGCCTCACAGTCAGATCCCTGTCATCGATGGCATTCATTCTGGAAATTATCTTACCCGTCTCAGACAGCCACGCCCTTGAAGTTATCTTCTTGCAACCGAAGTTCTCATACACTCTTACGAGCTCGACCACAAGGCGCTTCATCTCCTGGTAATCAGCAGTCAGATGCCTGCCAAGAGTCCTGACGGACACTGTGACGGGCAAGGTCACAGAAGTAAAGCTGTTGTAGAATCTGACCCTGCCAAAGTTGTTGCCCTCATGGAGGTTCTCTGTTCTGAGTCGCAGTTTGAGCCTCGCATTGTTACCTGCAAAGTCATCCCCTGTTATCTCCACCCTGTCAAGTGAGATGAAGTCGCCCTCAGTTTCCACAAAAAGGTGAGTGTATCCCCACCCGTTTTTTGTTATGGTAATCCCTTTTTCGAAAACCGCTCCGGTAAACTCAAGCTTTATTTCTTCCTGATCCAGGATAAAGGAAACAGGCTGTTTCTTGTTGATGGCTATGAGAAATTCCTCAACGTTCTGAAGATTGTCCGGGTTCTCTGACAGCCCTCTGTAAAGGCTCTCATATCTGGCATCATTGCCCTTAAAGACAGATATGAATTCAGAGGAATAAAACAGACTGACTGCTTCATCCCAATTGGTCTTGGCAAGATTGGCAAAATGGAACAGATTCTTGATGTCACCAAGGCTCGATGCAATAATGCCCGATCTGACAGTGACTACGAATGGGAGAATATACTCTCCCTGATTGGATATTATCCTGAAGTTCCCCTTCAGCACATCCCCGGGGGACATGCCTCTTGATGAAAACATATAAGACACTTCATAAGGTGATCCCGAAAACTGTGTGTCAATAACCTCCATCCTCAGGTCAGTGGAAGAAACAGTGCCCTCCACAGGGGCATCTTCAGGGCCGAAGACAGTAAAGGTACCCTCGATAGTTTCTCCGGGTCCCATGGATAATTCGATCCTTGATGTGGAAAAATCAAGGCTACGCTGCGTATAAATATATTTTCCCTGAAGAAGCTGATCAATAATCTCTCTCACGATGCACCCCAAAACTTTTTTCTATCAGAATAGTATAACACAAACCCACCCCCTTGCGGCAATGGTTGCAATACTTAAAGTCTGAGTGCGTCGATGGGCTTCATGAGCGCCGCCTTTCTGGCGGGGTATATTCCGAAGAACAGTCCGATGAGAACCGAGAAGAAAGCTGCTCCGAGTACGGATGTGGGTGTTATTATCACATCAAATCCGATGAGGCTGCATATGATATAGGCCGCAGCAATTCCAAGGACTATTCCCACAATTCCACCAAGAAGGGTAAGGATTGCGGACTCGGCAAGAAACTGTGTCATAATTGCACCGGTACTGGCTCCGATTGATTTTCTGATGCCGATCTCCCTTGTTCTCTCCGTTACTGAAACCAGCATGATATTCATAACGCCGATTCCGCCTACAACAAGAGAGATTACGGAAACCAGCAGAAGGAAAGACTCTGCATATCCAAGCACCGAGTCAAGTTCGTCTGTAAAATCCGCCATACTGTAGGCGCTAAGAGCTGAGGTGCCGCGAAGTCCATGTGCGTTGATGAGCATATTCTTGGCAGTCTCAACAGAATCACTGAGTGTCGACTGGTCATCAAATAGCATTAGATTCGTAAACTCAGTTGTGTTGTAGTCAAAATCAGCTCCTGCTGCCGTGTACGGAACCTCTACCTGACAGAAATAATCCTGTCCCTCCATTAAAAAGGCGTACATCTCATTCATATTATCTCTAAGGCCTACAACAGTGTAGGTAGCAGTCTTGCCGTTGACTGTGATATCAGTCTCAAGACCTATGGCATCCTCCGTTCCGAAGAGATGTCTGGCATCGTCAAGGAGCATGACGCATACCCGTGCACCCGACTCCACCTGCTGGCGGTTAAAATATGAGCCCTTGACAATGCCGTTACTCATGGCATTCTCATATGCAACGGATGCGCCGGTAATATTAGCCTCAAAGGTTTCCTTACGCCCTGCAAGCTTGCCGTACATTGAAAGATTAGGTGAAACACCTTTGATATCGGGAAGTGCATCTTCTATGTTGGATATATCCTCACGCGTAAATCTCTCTGTAGTCTTGGATGAATCAAGTGAAATAATGCCATAGTTCCCTGCAATATCGTTGAGTGAATTGGTCACATATGCACTCATGCCATTTCCAAGGGCCACTACGGCGATAACGGCAGCAATACCAATGACTATTCCGAGCATAGTCATGGCTGTTCTGTAGCCGTTCCCGATTATCTGTTTAATTGCACTTTTTAAGTATTCTCCGATTTTTCCCATATTACTGCTGTTCTACAACAGGCATTCCCTCTGTAAGAATAGATACGTCAGAAGAGATAACCTTTTCTCCTACACTGAGTCCGTCAGTTATCTGGGCATCTGTGCTGTTAGAAATTCCAATAGTAACATCTTTTCTTGTAACAAGACCGTTTTCAAGAACATACACATAGTCTCCTGTTGAATCGGTCTGTATCAGCTCATAGGGAAGGACTATCGTATCGTCTGCCTTCTGAGCATGTATCTTATTGTTTGCTTCCACTCCAAGGATAATATCCGAATCCGGATTGGTTATCCTGATTATCGAATCAACAACCGCCACGCCGTTGGCATTCTTGGTGGCGGTTCCGGATATCTTGGTGATCTCGCCGCTGTAGGCTTTGCCGTTTATGGTGATGTCAACCTTTTCTCCGACAGACACCTTAGGAAGATCGCTCTTTGAAACCTGGATGGATACCTGCACCGTATCAAGATTGGCAACAGTCATGATGGCCGCTCCTGTTGTGAGTGTAGCTCCCTCTACGACGCCGGCGGGGATCGCAGTTATAACGCCGTTAAAGTCTGATCTGATACCCTCTCTTGCCTCTTCGATCTTGGAAAGTACATCTTCCTGAGAGAGCTGAGTTGCCTCAAGCTGAGCCTTCGAAGCCTGCGCCGTTCCACCGTTTATCAGAGATGCCTTAGCACTCTGAAGATGAGCCTGCTCCTGCTGAAGGTCAGTGATCTGCCTGTGCCATGCCTGAAGTTCTTCATCGGTATTGAGTGCATGCTGCACATCAATGAGGGACTGCTGCACCGCAAGTGACATCTGTCTGTCATGCTCGGTGGGTTCTGTATACTCGCCGTCTTCCCTGTTGCCGGATTCATTTCTGTAGATATAGTCCTGGTTGCCGTTATCAAACAGGCCTTCCATCGAATCATCAATTCCGTTCTGGTTGATGTCGCGAAGTGTCTTCTGAAGATCCGTTATGGTCTGGTTGAGCCTGTTAGTCTTCTCCTGAATCTTGTAGTTAATGGCATCGATCTCCTCGGTGATGGCATCGATCCTGTCGTTGATCTGCTGCGCATTCATGCCCTGAGCATACTTTCTGTCAGCAGCGGCGGTTCCGGAGTACATCGCATTGTAGCTTCCCTTTGCCTGTGTTATGGACAGCTCTGCGCTCTTCTGGGACAGATCCAGGGCCTCCTGATCATATGTGCAGAGGATATCTCCTTTTTTGACCTTGTCACCCAGCTTGACTTCAATTTTGTCTATAGGTGCTGTCACCTCAGAAAAATAGCTCTTTGTCTCGGCGCTCTCAACAGTTCCGGACACAGAAAGAATATTCTCTATATTGCCCAGAGCAACCTCATGGGTCTCTACCGTAACGATTGAATTCCTGGCTGAATTAAGTCTTGCTACAACAATTGCACCGATTGCAAGTACTGCAGCGCCTATTATCAGATATCTCTTTTTAAATTTCTTTTTCCTGACAGGTGTATCTGTGAGGTCAACATTGTCATCCTCGTCGTATATCTCCACCTGGTCACCTGTGGTCTCTTTGATCTCCCCAAGATCCCTGATACTCACATCGCCGGGCTCAACAGGCTTTACGTCATCCAGCTTGCTGCCCTGCGCCTCTTTCTTTTTAACCTCTTTGAGGTCCTTGTTATTATCTTTGGACATTTGCATTCCTCCCGGTTCAATTCTCAGATTTCATCTTTATATTCAGGATTTATAACATCACTCTGGATCATTCCGTCAGATATCGTGATGATCCTCTTGGCCTGTTTGGCTATTCCGGGGTCATGTGTGATTATTATGACCGTTCTGCCCTCATAGTAAAGTCTCTTGATGATCCTTATGATCTCTTTGGTGGATGCGGTGTCAAGGTTACCTGTGGGCTCATCCGCAAGAAGTATCGGCGGTGCCTGGGCTATAGCCCTTGCGATCGCAACTCTCTGCTGCTGACCTCCGGACATCTCATTTGGTTTGTGGGACTTTCTCTTTTCCAGGCCCACGCTGTTCAACGCGGCATTGGCAAGCCTGTCTCTCTCTTTTTTGCTCACTCCTCTGTAGATAAGAGGAAGTTCAACATTCTCAAGGGCTGTCAGCGACGGGATAAGGTTGAATCCCTGGAAGATAAAGCCGATCTCCCTGTTTCTGACCTCCGACTGCTCATCGTCAGTCATGTGAGATACGTCCTGTCCGTGCAGGAAATACTTGCCGCTCGTGGGTGTATCAAGGCATCCAAGCATGTTCATGAGAGTGGACTTGCCGGATCCCGACTGTCCGATGATGGCCACAAACTCGCCCTCTCCAATGGTGAGGGTCACATGATTGAGAGCTCTGACCTCATTCTCTCCGGGATTGTATATCTTGCATACATCCTTAATCTCTACCAGTTTTTTCATAATATTTCCTCAAATCTTATCATCATAAACAAAGGGGCTTAAGCCACAGCCCCTTTGTTCAAGTTTGCATTGTATGCAACTTA
>CAMNOS010000027.1 GCA_946546925.1 uncultured Butyrivibrio sp. | reverse complement strand
TAAAGGTTTCGACAGGGATTTTGAAGCTGGAGAAGCTATCCGCAGGATGGTGCGTCAAACCTCAACTTAAAATTAAACGCTAACGATAATTTAGCATACGCAGCTTAATAGCCGCGCGTCGGCCCGGGTGCACCTACACATTCGGTAACCGGCGTCAAACCTTGTAGGAAACGACATGGCTTTTGCCTCGCAGCCATGGACGTATCAGAGGCTACCGATTATCTGCAGTTGTCAATTACCGCAGGTATGAGGCAACAGGAATGCAGAATTCCGGAATAATTGACTATGATAGTAGAAGGACAGGGGATGAATTTTTGGACGCGGGTTCGACTCCCGCCTAATCCATTTCCATAAACCGCATATTTAGTGCGGTTTTTTCTTTGAAAAGAAATAAAGACTTGGAGAATACATTTGAGAGATCCACTTTTAGCTATACGAAGCGGAGAAGATCTTACGCTGAGGGATGAAGTCATACTGATATTAAGACTGAGTTTCCCGGCGATACTGGCGCAGATCTCATCCATAATAATGCAGTATATCGATGCCTCAATGGTGGGGCATCTTGGTCCCAATGCCTCGGCATCCATAGGGATTGTTTCCAGTTCCACCTGGCTTGTGGGAGGTGTGATGACTGCCGCATCCCTCGGCTTTTCAGTACTTGTGGCTCAGAGAATAGGAGCACGGGATGAGGAGAGTGCAAGGAATACCGTCAGGTGGGGACTTGTCTTTTGCCTGATCTTCAGTCTTATCCTGTGCGCGGTCTGCACCGTTGTAAGCAGGTTCCTTCCGTTGTGGATGGGCGGAGAAGAGGCCATACTCAAGGATGCTTCCGCGTATTTTCTCGTGTACGCACTGTCGATCCCCATAAGGGAGATGCTGCTGACATCACAGGGTATGATACAGTCAAGCGGCAACATAAGGCTTCCGAGCATACTGAATGTCTGTATGTGCTTTCTTGATGTCCTTTTCAACGCGCTTTTTATCCCAAGACTTGGTGTTGTGGGCGCGGCACTCGGTACAGCTCTTGCGTATACAGTTGTAGCTGTCATAATGATGTACGAGCTTATATTCAGGTCGACTTCGCTTTCTCTTGTGGGAAGGGGCGGGGACAGGAAGTATTCTTTTACCGAATACTGTGCCAAAGAGCTGTCGACCGTTCTTAAGATCGCCATTCCGGTTGCGATCGACAATATAATAATGGGATTTGCCTACGTGGCATTTACCAGGATCGTATCGCCCTTTGGAACAACTTCCATAGCAGCGAACTCTTTTTCCATCACTGCTGAAAGCCTCTGCTACATGCCGGGATTCGGTATAGGCGTTGCTGCGACCACGGTCGTGGGACAGTGCATAGGTGCAAGGAGAAAGAACCTGGCAAAGCGCCTTGGATGGATAGCAGTTATCCTGGGAATGCTGATAATGGGCCTGTCCGGTGCACTCATGTGGATCTTTGCGCCGCAGATGATAGGGATCCTCACGCCGGATGAAGAGATCAGGGCTCTCGGAGTTCAGATCCTCAGGATAGAGGCTTTTGCAGAGCCGCTCTACGGAGCGTCTATCGTTGCCGCGGGTGTATTCAGGGGAGCGGGTGAAACTCTTTTGTCCAGCGTTCTCAACCTTATGAGCGTATGGGCTGTGAGGATTCCTCTTGCAGCATATCTGGGATCTATGATGGGACTTAAGGGAGCGTGGATCGCCATGTGCACTGAGCTGTGCGTGAGAGGAACTCTTTTCCTTGTAAGGCTTGTGTTGTGGAACAGGAAGGAGAAAGCTTCTGCAATCTGAACAAGTTGCGCAGTAACAGGGCTTTTGAACCATTGAAAAGACAGAGGTTTGATCTTAAAATATAGATGTATTTTTGGCATAACTGATTAAGGAAGGTTAGTGGCATGAAGAGAAAAATAATGAAGATAATGCTTATCATTTCTTCATTGCTTTTGGTATTATTTGGCATAATAACGCTGCATATGCTGGGTAAAGTGCGAGGCATCCTGCTTGAGAATTCGCTTCGGACGGGGGAACGCGCGGAGCAGTACTCTGACAGTGCGATGCGCGATGAGATAACAGAGAGACTTAAGTCAACTACTCTTGGATGCGCGTATATAGTGAACCAGCGTCTTGACAACTTTGCGGGCTCCATACGCATGATAGCTGATGCTGCGACAGATATATATACCAATCCCGGCAGCTACGGCGAGGCAACTGTTAAGATCCCTGATGAAGCCGATATCGGGCGCAGTATTGGGCAGTTTGTATATGCAGAGGATGTGGATCCCACTGACAGGGATATAAGGCACGAACTTTCAATGATAGGGAACCTTCAGGGGAGTCTGCTTGCTCTTTACAATGAGTTTCCTGACCTGGCGGCAACTTACATCGGTACTGAGTCAGGTATAATGCTTCTGGCCGGTCCCGTGCTCTCAGACAGATGGAATGAAGACGGATCCTATGCTGCTTTTGACCCAAGGAAGAGGCCCTGGTATGAGGGGGCCAAAGAGGTACAGGGAACTTATTTCACTGATGTTACAAGTGACTACGACACCGGACTTCCTGCCATCATGTGCTCTGCGCCTGTGTATAACGGCGATGAGTTTATTGCGGTAGCCGGAGCCGGAGTTTATCTTGAGAATTTTGATGCCCTCATAGAGAATGCCAGAGTAGGAGATGACGGTCAGTCGCTGATAATTGACGGAAACGGCAGGATTCTTTTTTCCACCAATGATGAGGGAGAACTTAAGGCGCAGACAGTTCTGGGCCAAGGTGATACGTCAGACAGCGGACTTGGCTTGCTCTGTGCTGATGCCAAAAAGGGCGGCAGCGGTCTTGAACTCATAACTGTAGATGGGAAGAGAAGCTATGTGGCATATTCCCCTATAGAGAGTGTGGGCTGGTCTTTTATCTCCATCATTCCTGAGCAGACCGTGACGGCGCCCAGGGAAGAGCTGACAGCAGCCCTTACGGACAGCCGAAGTCTTGAGACACAGGAGGTTCAGAATGTAATAAGCTCAGCACTTCTTAACATTCTTTTGCTCATAGTGCTGATGGGTGTGCTCACCGTGATAGCTGCCCGCATGCTCTCAAGACATCTTGTAAAGCCCATTGAGGAGCTGACGGACAAGGTTGAGAAACTTGAGGGTGATCAGCTCGATTTCGTCTGGACAAGGGATACCGGCGATGAGGTACAAAAGCTGGCCAATTCCTTTGGGGTGATGACGGGCAAGATGAAGGCTTACCTCGCCTATACCAAGAAGGTTACGGCAGAGAAGGAAAGGATCAGTGCAGAGCTGACACTTGCAACCAAGATACAGGCGAGCATGCTCCCGCATATCTTTCCGCCTTTCCCTGAGAGGGAAGAGTTTGACATTTATGCACTCATGGAGCCGGCAAGAGAAGTCGGCGGAGATTTCTACGACTTCTTCCTTATAGATGACGATCATCTTGGACTTGTGATGGCTGATGTATCCGGCAAAGGAATTCCGGCAGCTCTTTTCATGATGATCGACAAGACGATACTTCAGAGCTGTGCGATGCTCGGGCAGTCTGCTGCAGAGATCCTCAACAAGACCAATGAGGCGCTCACCAGCAATAACCAGACCGGAATGTTTGTAACGGTATGGGTCGGCATCCTGGAGATCTCAACGGGTAAGATAACCTGTGCCAATGCCGGACACGAGTATCCTGCAGTGATGCGCGCAGGCGGCGGATTTGAACTTATTAAGGACAAGCATGGCTTTGTAATAGGCGGTATGGAGGGCACCAGATACTCTGAATATACACTTCAGCTCGAGCACGGCGATAAGATATTCCTGTACACTGACGGTGTGCCGGAAGCTACCGACAAAGAAAACAACATGTACGGCACAGACCGCATGATAAGTGCTCTTAACAGGAATCCCAAGGATTCACCCAGGGAGATACTTAAGACTGTCCGCAGGGATATAGCGGGATTCGTGCAGGATGCAGAACAGTTCGACGACCTTACGATGATGTGCGTGGTGTATAACTAAATATCTAAAAGTATTTGACACAGGTACAGTATATAAAGTATCATACTTTTGTTGGCAGTTTACGGCTGCCAATATGGGGCTATAGTTCAGTTGGGAGAACGCTTGCATGGCATGCAAGAGGTCACCGGTTCAAGTCCGGCTAGCTCCATTTTCTTTTTGTTTATGGGATGATTAAGACTGACATACTTGAGGGTATGTCTTTTTTTCTAGGAGGAAGAAGATGAGTGTAAGTAAAAAGAGGATTGTTGTGAAGGTGGGAACTTCCACCATTACCAATGAAGACGGCAATGTTGATATACGCGCTATAGACCATCTCTGCAGGGCGCTTGCGGGTGTTGAGAACCAGGGCTATGACCTGGTGCTTGTCTCATCGGGAGCAATTGCGGTTGGAGCCAATAAGATGAGGCTTCCCCAGAAACCCAGTGAACTTAAGATGAAGCAGGCTGCAGCCGCTGTCGGACAGACTGAGCTAATGCACCTCTACGACAAGCTCTTTGGCGAATACAACAGAATGGTTGGTCAGATCCTTCTTGACAATGCGGATTTTTCTGACCCTGTAAGGAGCACGAACCTTCGAAATACCTTTGATGCGCTGCTTGAGAACCACATTATCCCGATCGTCAATGAGAACGACTCGGTCAGCCACACAGAGATTGAATCGGACAAGAAGCTCTTTTCCGACAATGATATGCTCTCAGCGCTGGTTGCGATATTCTGTAATGCCAGCAAGCTGATAATCTTCTCGGATATAGAGGGACTCTACAACGGCAATCCCAAGGTTGATCCGAATGCTCAGGTTATAAGCCGCGTGGAGGAGATTACAGAGGAGCTTAAGAGTCTTGCTTCGGGATCGGGCTCCAACAGAGGAACGGGAGGGATGATCACCAAACTCGAAGCTGCAGAGCTGGCCACATCACACGGAATCGACGTGCTTGTGACCAACGGCAAGAACCCGGAGAAGCTCTACGACATAATAGAAAAGAAGAAAGTGGGAACACTTTTTGTTGCGAAGAAAAGCGCTGATTAAGGCGCTTTTTTATTTTATTAATAAAAACTTTATGGAATGTTAATCGGGCTTAAATCCAGTGTTTATGCGGGTTTACAGAATTTTAATCGGAAACGGACAAAAATATCACTCTCTATGATGATTTATATGATAGGGGCTTTTATATCGTAGTATTACAAACATTAGTATTATGTATTACTTGATATTTGAACTGTTTTAAGTTCCTTTAATTAAATCATTATGAGGGAGGTACTACATATGTTTAAGAAATGGAACAGGATCCTTGCATTCGTTCTTTCGTTTGCACTCGTGATCACGACATTTGGAAGTGATCTTGCGACAGTAAGAACATATGCAGAGGATTCGCAAGAAGAAAACGTTGAAGAGACTCATGATGAAGAGGAAGCTGATGAGGCTTCTGAAGAATCAGAGGACGAGGATTCAGGTGAGGACGCATCTGAAGATGATGGTGCATCAGAAGATGCAGAGGATTCTTCCGGGAATGATGATCCTGCACAGGAACCTGTGGAAGAAGCGGCACCTGCAGAGAGCGGCGCACCTGCAGAAGGTAGTGCACCTGCAGAGGGCGAGGCACCAGCACAGGAACCCGCTGAAGCTGCTGCAGAAGAGGTCGCACCCGCTGAAGTACCCGCAGAAGTACCTGCCAAGGAGCCTGCAAAGCCTGAGCCCAAAGATGAGAAGAAAGAGGGCGTCATCACAGTATCCTACAAGGCACTTGAGGGCGGATCGGTTTCTCTTACTGAAGAGACAGTTGATATAACAGCTGAGGATCCGGCTTATCAGGGATCAACTGCGGCAGCCGATGAGGGATTTATATTTACAGGCTGGATCGATGAAGAAGGAAATGAAGTGACAAAAGAAGCAACACTTATTCCTTCAGATCTTGAAAAGGATGCTGTATTCACAGCTGAATTTGAAACAGTAGCAGCTGAGGAAGAGGAAGCTGAGGAAGAGGAAAAAGAAGAAGAGATTCCGATGCCGGCAGTAACTTTCTCAAAGAGTGCCGGTAATATCAGCGTTTTTGTTGATGCTCCTGAAGGCGCATTCCCTGAGAAGACAGAGATGGAAGTAACACCTGTCTATGACAGGGACATCCTGGGAACAGCGGAAGAAGCTGTTGACGGACAGGCCAAAGCCATATCTGCTGTTGACATCACATTCACATACAAGGGAAAAGAAATAGAGCCAAAGAAGGCGATAGATGTTAAACTTCACAACGACGCTATCAGAGATGCTGAAGGCATCGAAGTTGTTCATATCGACAATGACGGCGAAGCTGACATTGTCGGCTCCGACGTAAAAGGAAGTTCAGTTGCCTTCTCATCAGATTCTTTTTCAATCTACGTAATCGTAGAGACCGGAGATGACGCAAGACTGTATGTTCAGTTTATGAATGGGGAAACTGAGATAGCAAGAATTGCTGTCAAGAAGGCTGACACAGAAGATGCAGACAATTATGCAGCTGTTCTGTACGATCCCGGTGTGGGAACTGTTCCTGAGGGAACAAGTTTTGTTGGATGGACTACCGAAGAGAATTACACAATTGAGACAACTGCTCTTACAATAGAAGATGTACGTGATGCGGTCAAGGACAGCCTGCCTCCTGCAAATGACGGCGACACAGTTACATACTACGCTATGTTTGTACACGGCTACGTTGTAAACTATCTTGGCAACAATGACGTATCACTTGGAAAAGAGATAATTGAGCTTCCTGCAACAACTGCAGCAGGAACAGCCATGGATTACAAGGTTAACATGGCCTATACACCAATCGATGATATTCATGCTTTCCAGGGCTGGATGGTTAGAGAGGGTGCAGGAAATATAGTTGGCTATGTACCTGACAAGGCCTATGAGAATGGCGAAGAGATCAAGATAACCGGCAATGTGACCTTCTCTGTAAATGCACCTGAAGGACACTGGCTGGTATTTGAGAGCAACGGCGGAACCTATATAGCGCCTGCGTTTGTAAAGACCGGCGATGTTACCGCAGCTCCAACACTCGACATGCTCAAGAAGGGCTACAAATTTGGTGGCTGGTATCTGACAAGTGATCTTTCCGGCGATCCGTTTGTGTTTGGTAAGGAACTTGAACAGGGAACTACTCTTTATGCAAAGTGGGATCCAAATGAGACAGCTCCTTACACGATCATAATCTGGACACAGGGACTTGATTCAAACGGCAAGGTCAGCTCATCCTACTCACTGAAGGATACTCTTGTTGTGAATGACGGAGCAGTTGGAACGAATATCCCTTACACATCCGTTGATAACGGCGACGAGGATTATATCACCGTACCTAAGGGCAAAGAGGGATTCGGACATTACACAGGATTCAACCTGAAGAGTTCGAGTAAAGATCAGAAGATTAAGATCACTCCTGAAGGAGATGCCGTACTTAATCTTTACTATGACAGGATCAAGTACAACTTCAGATTCTATTATTACAGGATTGAAAATAGTCAGGTTATGTATGCCAATAATTCTGCAGACGGAAGAGATATCTGGAAACTTGTTTCCTGGCATAACGGATCGCCGACCAGTCATCCTGTTTACACGGGACCTCTTCCTAAAGCAAATGGAATGGTTTCCGGAAGCGATGCTTATTACTTCACATTAAGCGCACACTACGGAGAGAATATAAGCGGTGACTGGCCTACATATGATCACCTGACAGGCGTTGGCAATAACTCACCTGTAAGTTTCGTAATGATGGTAGGAACAAAACTTAAGCCCAATCCATCAAGTGGTGGTGATGGTACGATCAAGGGAAATATCAAGATTCTTGATGAGAATATCCTTGGTAAGACCAATGATGCTAACGGAAACTACGTTATAGCAAGATTCCAGACTTACAACAACTGGAATTACCACATCTGGTACGAGAAGGTTGAGGGTATTGATACCCACGGCGCACAGGAGAAGACCTGGAACAAAAAGACCTATTATGAAAAAGAGGTAGTTGAGCCCCGCTCATCCAATACCAATGTTGACTGGCAGAATGAACCCAATTTTACAGGATATAAGTATATTGGCAGAAGGAATGAGAATTGGACAGGCGATAGCAACTGGACAACTACTACAGGTGGACAGACAGTTTACCATATCAATTACGTCTATGACCGCCTGCAGTACAAGATCTTCTACCAGGACGGCGCATATTACGACGGCAACGGAAATATGCTGGAGAGCCACGGCGACTACAACATCTCTGAGAGCGCTGCAATTGCGATGGACGCTCCCATCCCTGCACAGTACAAGAACTATGTGCCCACACCTCGCAGGGAAGGCTTCGTATTCGAAGGCTGGTATTCAGAAGAATCCTGCCTCGATGCCAACAAGTACGTATTTACCACAATGCCTTTCGACGGAATCAAGGTACATGCAAGATGGAGACAGATAGAGTACCGCGTATTCCTTCATCCGAATGCAGGCACACAGCAGTCAGATCCTTCTCTTACCTGGGGGACTGAGAGTCAGGCAATGAACTTCAGGATCGCATACGGCAAGAAGATAAGCGTACCCACAGGCACAAGGACAGGATACGAGTTCGTTGGATGGTACACAGACGAAGCGTGCACTAAGGTATTCAGTGCAGCTACAGTACTGAACGAAACAACAGTAAAAGACAGTTATGACAAAGAGCATCACTTCACAGATCCTATGGATAAGTGGGGCAATGGTGCTAACATGAACAAAGACACAAACCGTCCATGGATCACCAAAGAGTTCAATCTCTATGCTAAGTGGCGCAAGGTCATCGATGGAGCACCCGGAATCAGAGTTGAGTATTCACTTAAAGATACCGACACCGGCGTGACAGGAACCGGAACAGCAATAGATGCCAACATCTACGTTGACAGCGCAAGAGTAACAGCAGTTCCCGCAGTTGGTTCATCTGATGACGACTACAGATTTGACTCCTGGATCCTTCAGAAGTGGGATGGAACTAAGTTCGTTGACGAGCAGGCAGTTTATCCCGGACAGAAGTTTGAGGTTGACATCGATAAGGCCAGAATGACACAGCATCAGGATGACAACGACAAGGATTACGTCATCCAGCTTCGAGCTAAGTTTGTAAAGAAGGGTGAGCCCGTACTCACATTCATCCCATGGTACAAGAATGACGGCTCCAATTACTTCCGCCTTGATGATGATCTCAAGATCAACCAGGCAGTTACAATACCTGCACCTCCCACAAAGCCCGGAGCAACATTCCTTGGCTGGGCAAGAGTAGACATGGGAAGTACACTTGCAGATGCAAAGAACTTCATGGCAGATCCCGACAACTACAAGCAGAGCGCAGGTACATGGATCGATTACACAGACGGACAGTACCTCAAGGATGGCAAAGTTGTTACTGAGGTAGCAGCAGACGAGAAGATGCCATATCAGGCAATGTTCGCAGTATGGGAGCAGAACAGCTTCAAGTACACAGTTCACTACTATCTCGACGATGCAACAAAAGTAACAAAGCTTCATGATGACAAGGTTGTAGAGAATATTGAGTACGGAAGTGAATTTGAAGAATCCGCAGTTGCTGTTCCCGGCTACAAAGTAGTAAAGACTAAAGATCAGAACGGCAAAGTGGAGCAGGGCGACAGAAAGCTCACAGTATCCTTTAAGGATGACCCCGGTGACAAAGAAATCACCTTCTTCTACGCACCGGTATCTGACCTTACCTACAAAGTAAACTACCTTGAGAAGGGCACCGAGAAAGTTCTCGCCGCACCTGACACTGTAGAAAACCAGACTTATGGCACAACAGTAGAGGTTTCTCCTGACAAGACCAAGGATACAGAGATCAGCAAGAACTACAAGAGGATTACAGCTGATCCTCAGACACTTAAGATCAAGCTTTCAGGCAATGTTGTAAACTTCTACTACGAGAAGAGAACTGATTTTGATTACATTGTTCACTACTATCAGGAAGGCACAACGAAGAGTGTTCCCGGTCTTGCAGACAAGACTGTTACAGGAAAGACCTACAACGCAGAGTACTACGAAGAAGCTAAAGAAGCAGCCGGCTGGAAAGTAGTCGGTGATACTTCCAAGACCTTTGTACTCGATGAGAACCACAAAGAGATCATTTTCTACTACGCAGAAAGAGAAGATTACACCTACACAGTTAAGTACCTTGACAAGGCTGATGATTCAGAAGTAGCGGATACTCAGATAAGGAAAGGCAAAAAGCTTGGTTATGAGTACACTGAAACAGCGCTTGACCTTACATCAAAGGGATATGACCTTGATAAGTCTTCAGAGGCAGAACAGAAGATCACAGTATCAGGCGATGTATCTAAGGACGTAGTGATATTCTACTACTCAAAGAAGTCAGACCTTTCTTACACGGTCAACTACTTAGAGAATGGCACAGAGAAAGTTCTCGCAACGCCTGACACTGTTGAAAACCAGACTTATGGCACAACAGTAGAGGTTTCTCCTGACAAGACCAAGGATACAGAGATCAGCAAGAACTACAAGAGGATTACAGCTGATCCTCAGACACTTAAGATCAAGCTTTCAGGCAATGTTGTAAACTTCTACTACGAGAAGAGAACTGATTTTGATTACATTGTTCACTACTATCAGGAAGGCACAACGAAGAGTGTTCCCGGTCTTGCAGACAAGACTGTTACAGGAAAGACCTACAACGCAGAGTACTACGAAGAAGCTAAAGAAGCAGCCGGCTGGAAAGTAGTCGGTGATACTTCCAAGACCTTTGTACTCGATGAGAACCACAAAGAGATCATTTTCTACTACGCAGAAAGAGAAGATTACACCTACACAGTTAAGTACCTTGACAAGGCTGATGATTCAGAAGTAGCGGATACTCAGATAAGGAAAGGCAAAAAGCTTGGTTATGAGTACACTGAAACAGCGCTTGACCTTACATCAAAGGGATATGACCTTGATAAGTCTTCAGAGGCAGAACAGAAGATCACAGTATCAGGCGATGTATCTAAGGACGTAGTGATATTCTACTACTCAAAGAAGTCAGACCTTTCTTACACGGTCAACTACTTAGAGAATGGCACAGGTGCAGTACTTGCGGATCCCGATTCGGTAGGCAGACAGATCTTCGGTACGACAGTAGATGTTTATCCTGACAAGACCAAGGATGCAGCTCTTGGTAAGAACTACAGAAGGATTACAGAAGATCCTCAGAGTCTTGAGATAAAGCTCACCGGAAATGTAGTAAACTTCTACTACGAGAAGAGAAATGACTTCGAGTACACGGTTCACTACTATCAGCAGGGCACAACTAAGAGTGTTCCGGGTCTTGATGACAAGAACGTTACCGGTAAGACCTACAACGAAGAGTACTACGAAGAAGCCAAAGAAGCTGCCGGATGGACGGTAGTCGGTGATACTTCCAAGACCTTCGTACTTGATGTAAATAAGAAAGAGATCATTTTCTACTACGTAGAAAGAGAAGATTACATCTACACAGTTAAGTACCTCGACAAGGCTGATGATTCAGAAGTAGCTGACACTCAGACAAGAACAGGCAATAAGCTTGGACGCGAATACACTGAGGAAGCTCTGGATCTTATGAACAAGGGATACGTTCTCGATGCTTCATCCGAGGAAGAGCAGAAGATCACCATAACCGGTGATGAGAAGAAAGACATTATTATCTTCTACTACACGAAGAGAACAGACCTTGGCTACACAGTTCACTACTACGAGGAGAACACAACCAGACCGGTAGCTGATGACAAGCCGGTAACAGGAAGAACCTACAAGGAAGAGATAACTGAGAAGGCTATAGACGTCGAAGGCTACAAGGCACTTGAGCCCACAGAGCAGAAGGTAGTCATAGATGTAGTAAATGAGGATGTGATCTTCTACTATGCAAAGCGCACAGACCTTGAGTACACAGTTCACTACTACATTGAGAACACAACTACCAGAGTAAGGGACGACAAGATTGTTGAAAACCAGACCTTCGAGAGCATCGTGAAGGAAAGACCGGTAGATGTAGATAACTACTTCATTATCGATGACTCTGAAAAAGAGCTTACAATAAGCGCTGACAACAGTAAGAATGTGATCATATTCTACTACGGCAGAAAGATGAGCATCACTCTCATCGCCATCGGCGGAGAGACAGACTACAGCGCAGAAGAGCACAGCGTTGAAGGCTTCACAGTTGAAGCAGGCGCGGAAGCGCAGGGGCTTGTAGGAAAGCTCACAGGCTTTATCGGTGGCCTTCTTGGAACAACAGCACATGCCAAAGATGTATCAGCTGCTAAGGGCGACAACACAGTAGTGATAGACGGCAGGACCTACACTGTTGAAGGCATCACATCAGGTGCTAAGCGCTACAACGCAGGAACCACACCTACAGAGTTCACCGGCAAGGCACAGGTTCTTCTCGACGGCAAGGATGTAACTGACAGATTCATCATCTACAAGAAGGATGCAGAACTTGTTATCAACAAGAGGCCTGTACTCTTCAGATCAGAATCTGACAGCAAGACCTATGACGGAAGACCTCTTACCAACCACTATGTACATATCGAGAAAGCCGGGCTTGCGGGCAACGACGCAGTTGAGTTCGATGTAACCGGATCCCGCACAAGAGTGGGCTGGAGCTGGAATACATTCGGATACAGATTTACATCAGGAGATGAGGATAACTACATAGTTGAGAAAAAAGAAGGAAGACTTACGGTAACCGGCAGCGGCGGTGGCGGACCTACTCCTGATCCCACACCTGATCCCACACCTTCAGATCCCACACCGATACCCGACAATCCTATACCTCTTGCTCCCACACCTCCTACAGGAGAAGTTCTCGGAGCAACTAGAGAAAGAGCAGATGCTGCAGCAGTTCTCGGAGCAAGAAGAGGACGCACAGAAGATACAACCAACACAGCAGGATCAGTACTTGCTATCCTAATCTCAGCAGCCTGCGCAGTTTCTATTCTTCTCTTTGGCAAAAAGAAGGAAGAAGACGAAATCTGATAAAAAAGTGATATCTGCGGGTGTCAGAATGAACATCCGCAGAAAACCGGAAATTAAGGCATGAAAAAGGACCTTGCAGAGATGAATAACTCATCAAAGCAAGGTCCGCTTTTTGTGCAGATAACTAGGAAATACCCTTGGTATTATGATATCAGGGGTTCTCGTGGAACTTGTCGTAGATCTCAGAGAGATAGGTCTTGACGATCTGGATGTTGGACATCTTGCGAAGGTCTGTGTTGCCCATGAGAACAGCTATTTCATCAGCAAGAAGAAGCATGTTGAAGATGTGGAGCTTGAACTCATCTCTTGTGAGCTGATCAACATTGATCTCCATGAGAGGAGCGCCCAGTTTCATGGTGACGTTCTCATCAGCAATACCTGTCATTACAAGACGGGTTTCCTGATCGAAATTGACATAGAGGATGAGCTTTTCTTTTTCATGCTTCCTGAGGGATGTGGGAGTCTGGTGAGATAGCTCCATCCACTCGAACAGGTCAGACTCATCAGGGTTCATGAGGTACTTGGTGAGCTCTTCCTTGTGCTTTTCAACGTACTGCATATATTTGCTGGCATTGGGACCTGTGTAAGCAAGCTCAACTTTAACTCCGTTTTCGGTCTTGACCAGGCGGCATTTCTCTGCGACTTCCTTGATCTTAAGGGAGTTCTCTGTGTTGCCGATCATCTTAAAAGTACCGGTTTCTAATTCCTGCCTAAATTCCATTGTTTTCTCCTTCAACCAAAAAAATACGATTTACCGATTAACTACTCTAAATCAGTTGTTAGTATAGCATAAAGAAGTTAAAAATGGTATACTATCTAGAGTCTGTTTTAAGGAAAACAGACTTCAATAATTATTTAGAAAGTTTTGTGACGGGTAAGAAATGGCTACAAATAAGAGGGGAAATTCTTCCGTAAGGACAAATGGCAGGACGTCCTCACGGTCTAAAAGTACATCCAACAGGACAAGAACAGCTCAGGTCAATGAAGAGCTTGATTACACTCTTAAGAGTGAGATCGTGATCCTTGCAGTGGGTGCTCTTACTTTATTTTTATTTCTTTGTAATTTCGGAATCTGCGGTACAGTAGGAAACGCTCTTAGCAGCGTATTGTTCGGGCTCTTTGGCATCACTGCTTACATCGCGCCGATCGTGGCACTTGCGGCAGTTGCTGTGGGCATTGCCAACTTTGGTTCAGGTGCATCCATAAGAAAGATCGTTTCAGGTCTTATTCTCTTTTTTATAGTAGGAATACTGGCTGAACTTATAACAGGAAGACCACAGGGTGCGACAAGCTACGACCTTGTGAATATCTTTAATGAGTCAAGCCATGGCAGGAACGGTGGAGGAGTCTTTGCAGGTTCTCTTGCTTATCTTTTTTATAAATACCTTTCTCTTGTCGGGACGGTGCTTCTGATCCTTGTTGTGGGAATAGCGGCCGTTGTGATATTCACCCAGCATTCCTTTGTTGGAGGGCTTAAGAGAGGCGGAAGAAGGCTCATTGAGAAGACCAGAGAGGAAGCCGACAACTACCGTGATTATGCCGAAAAGAGGCGCATCAGGATGGAACAGCGACGCGCTGAGATAGAGGAGAACAGACGCCTTGCCATCGAGCAGAAGGAAGATGAGAAGATCCTTCGCATGGAGAAGAAGGTCAGCGGCGTTATGCTTGATACGCAGCTGTCAAGAGAAGAGGAAGAAGAGGCAGGTGCAGAGATTGCAGTTCACACAGAGGAACCACAGGATGACAGGAATCTCTTTATCCCTGATGAAGATGAGTTCCACGACGATATACATGAGATCATACTAAAAAATGAGAAGGATGTTGAGAGAGCAATAGAGGAGATAAGGGCTGCTGACGGATCGGCAGATGATGACCGTGACGGCGCAACCACCCGTGAAATTGCAGCTTCCCGTGACGGATATCGCGATACATATGAAGATCGCAGGGACGACAGAGCATACGAAAGCTATGATAACAGAGAAGATTACGGATCTAACGATAACTATGATGACAGTGAGAATTATGAATCTCGCGATAATTATGATGACATGGAAGAGTTCAGATCTGAAGACGTGTCGGATGCCCCGGATGAGTATGAATCCTACGATATGCAAGAGGTTCACGAACAATCCGTATCCGGCAAGGCTGCGGATCCCAATGAGACTTATTCATATGCGGATAAGCCCGGCACAGATTCCATGACGAGACTTGTGGCAAGAGCCACAGCTGAGTTTGAGGATGAACACGACATCTTACCTGATGTACCTGTGCACGCCGAGCACCTTGGAAACGGCATGAACGGCGACTACAAGATCCACGCTCAGGACCACATATCTATGAGCAAGGGAGCTTCGACCAGCATCAACGGGGCTGCGCCTTCAGCTGTCAATCTTGGCCCCGGACCTCATACAACCAATCCATCTATGGAAGCCGCCATTGAGAAACACAAGAAGGCAGTGGTCAAGAAGTACGTATTTCCGCCTCTTGACCTTCTTTCCAAAGGGACCAGGAACAAGAACCCCGACTCCGCAAGACAGCTCAAGGAGACGGGATACAAACTGCAGGAGATACTCAAGACTTTCGGCGTAAACGTGACGGTGACCGATATCAGTCAGGGACCTGCTGTTACAAGATTCGAGCTTCAGCCTGAACCGGGAGTCAGAGTTAACAAGATTGTAGGTCTGTCCGATGACATCAAGATGAACCTTGCTGCCAGCGACATAAGGATCGAAGCGCCGATTCCGGGCAAGGCTGCCGTCGGTATAGAGGTTCCCAACAAGGAGAACCAGGCAGTTGCACTCCGGGATCTGTTTGAATCCGAGGAGTATCAGAATTTCAATTCACATCTTGCATTTGCAGTAGGTAAGGATATTGCCGGCAAGACTGTGGTTACAGACATCGGCAAGATGCCTCACCTTCTTATCGCGGGCGCAACAGGTTCAGGTAAGTCGGTCTGCATCAACACCATTATCATGAGCCTTATCTACAAGGCTGACCCCAAGGACGTACAGATGATCATGATCGATCCCAAGATCGTCGAGCTGTCCGTCTACAACGGCATACCGCACCTTATGATCCCGGTTGTCACAGATCCCAAGAAGGCAGCTGCAGCTCTCAACTGGGCGGTTGCGGAGATGACTTCCAGATACAAGAAATTTGCCGATACGGGAGTAAGAGACTTAAAGGGGTACAACAAGCATCTTGAGTCCTTACATGACCCGGAGAATCCGCCGCTTCCTCAGATTGTCGTAATTGTTGACGAGCTTGCCGACCTTATGATGGTATCGGCCAACGAGGTTGAGGACGCAATCTGCAGACTTACGCAGCTTGCGCGTGCAGCGGGCATTCACCTCATAATAGCAACACAGCGTCCTTCGGTTGATGTTATCACTGGACTTATCAAAGCCAACATGCCCAGCCGTATAGCATTTGCGGTTTCCAGCGGCGTTGACTCCAGAACGATCCTTGATATCAACGGAGCCGAGAAACTTCTTGGAAAGGGCGATATGCTCTTTTACCCGCAGGGCTACACCAAGCCCGCCAGAGTTCAGGGCGCCTTTGTTTCAGACGGTGAAGTACAGGCAGTTACTGATTTCCTTAGAGGTCAGGGAATTGATTCAACATACGGTGACGATATCGAACAGCAGATCCAGAACCTTCAGAGCCAGTCAGGCGGATCATCAGCCCAGGGCGGTGCAGGAGGAGATTCGGGATCGGGTCAGGATGAGTACTTTGTTCAGGCAGGGAACATTATCATAGAAAAAGAAAAAGCTTCGATCGGAATGCTCCAGAGAGTGTTCAAGATTGGCTTCAACAGGGCAGCCAGGATCATGGATCAGCTCTGCGATGCCGGTGTGGTCGGAGAAGAGGAAGGTACCAAGCCGAGGAAAGTACTGATGACTAAGGCGGAGTTTGACGCTTATGTCAACGGTGGTGAAGAAAGTTAATGGATAAGGAGGTTTGTAATGGCTGTAAAAAGTGACATCGAAATCGCACAGGAAGCGCAGATGCTTCACATCAGAGAGGTGGCAGAGAAGCTGTCCATCACTGAGGATGACCTTGAGTACTATGGCAGGTACAAGGCCAAGCTGTCTGAGGAATATCTTGCCAAAGTAGCAGGCAACAAAAAGGGCAAGCTTATTCTTGTAACTGCAATCAACCCGACACCCGCAGGTGAGGGTAAGACGACTACCAGCGTAGGTCTGGGTGATGCCCTCAACAGGCTTGGATACAAGACCGTGATAGCACTTCGTGAGCCGTCACTTGGTCCGTGCTTTGGAATCAAGGGTGGAGCCGCAGGTGGCGGATATGCGCAGGTTGTTCCGATGGAGGATCTTAACCTTCATTTCACCGGCGACTTCCATGCAATCACATCAGCCAATAACCTTCTGGCTGCTCTTTTGGACAACCATATCCAGCAGGGCAACGAACTTGGCATAGATACAAGACAGATCATATGGAAAAGAGCTGAGGACATGAACGACAGAGCCCTCAGAAATATAGTTGTTGGCCTTGGAGCCAAGGCTGACGGTGTTCCCAGAGAGGATCACTTCGTAATAACAGTTGCATCAGAGATCATGGCTATCCTCTGTCTTGCAAGCGACATGAACGACCTCAAGGCAAGGCTCTCAAGGATAGTTGTAGCTTACACAAGGGACGGCGAGCCTGTAACAGCAGGTGATCTCAATGCGGTAGGTTCAATGGCAGCACTTCTTAAGGATGCCATCAAACCCAATCTGGTTCAGACACTGGAGCACACACCTGTTATCGTTCACGGCGGACCTTTCGCCAATATCGCACACGGTTGCAACTCAGTAAGAGCAACCAGGACAGCTCTTGCAATCTCTGATTACACAGTTACAGAGGCTGGCTTCGGTGCAGACCTTGGCGCTGAGAAGTTCCTTGACATCAAGTGCAGGATCGCAGGACTTCATCCCGATGCGGTTGTTCTTGTTGCAACAGTAAGGGCTCTTAAATACAACGGCGGAGTACCCAAGGCTGAGCTTGGAACTGAGAACCTTGAGGCACTAAGGAAAGGTATCGTCAACCTTGAGAAGCACATCGAGAACATCCAGAAATACGGAGTTCCCGTAGTTGTAACCCTCAACTCATTCCTCACAGATACACAGGCAGAGACTGACTTTGTAAAGAGCTTCTGCGAAGAGAGGGGCTGCAAGTTCGCGCTTTCAGAAGTGTGGGCTAAAGGCGGCGAAGGCGGAGAGGCTCTTGCCAAAGAGGTTATCGAGACCATCAATACCAAGCCTTCCAACTATGCACCTATTTATACAGATGATTTATCATTACAGGACAAGATCATCAAGGTATCAACAGAGATTTACGGCGCCGACGGCGTAACATTTGCTCCCGCAGCACTCAGACAGCTTAAGAAGATCGAGGAGATGGGCTTTGGAAAACTCCCTGTATGCATGGCCAAGACACAGTACTCGCTTTCCGATGATCCTAACCTTCTCGGAAGACCTACAAACTATAACATTACGGTCCGTGAGGCATATGTCTCAGCAGGAGCAGGCTTTGTGGTTGCCCTCACAGGTGCCATCGTCACAATGCCCGGCCTACCCAAGAGACCTGCAGCCTTTGACATCGATGTTGACGAAAACGGTAAGATTACAGGACTCTTCTAAGCGATAATTCAAATTTTTAAACAGGAGATGATCACATGAGTGCAACCATTATTGACGGCAAGGCGATTTCGCAGCAGATTAAGGATGAGCTTAAGGAAAAGTGCGCGCAGCTTGCCACAAAGGGCATTAACGTAACTCTTGCCGTAATCCTTGTTGGCGAAGATCCCGCTTCACAGGTATACGTCAGGAACAAAAAGAGAGCCTGCGAATATATAGGTTACAAATCTCTCTCATACGAGCTTCCTGCATCGACAACTCAGAAAGAGCTTCTTGAACTTATAGATAAGCTCAACTCCAATGATGAGGTGGACGGCATTCTTGTGCAGATGCCGCTTCCTTCACACATCGATGAGAAGGCCGTTATAAATGCAATAAGGCCTGACAAGGATGTGGACGGCTTCCATCCTATGAACGTGGGAGCACTCGTTGTGGGAGATAAGGGCTTTGTATCCTGCACACCTGCCGGCGTTATCCAGCTTATCAAGAGAGGGCTTCCTGACTACGACATATCAGGCAAAGAGTGCGTTATCGTCGGAAGATCCAACATTGTCGGTAAACCCATGTCTCTTTTGATGCTAAGAGAGAATGCGACGGTGACTGTTGCACACTCTAAGACCAAAGACCTTGAAAAGGTCTGCAAAAGAGCTGATATAATAATAGCAGCGGTTGGTAGAGCAGGTGTGATCACCAAAGATCACGTAAAAGAAGGTGCTGTTGTCATCGATGTGGGAATTAACAGAAATGACGAAGGAAAGCTCTGCGGAGATGTAAGATTTGATGAAGTAAGTCAGATTGCGTTAGCCATAACACCGGTGCCGGGCGGCGTCGGACCAATGACTATCGCAATGCTTATGAATAACTGCTATGAGGCTGCCCTCATGCACAATACCGGAGTCTGAATGAAGTGTCCTAATTGCGGCCTTGAAATTCCGGAAGGACATATGTACTGTGACAGCTGTGGCACTGAGATCAATTTCGTGCCGGATTTTGATCCGGAGGTTGAGAATGAGATCAATGCCACGCTTTCCGGAATGGCTGATGAACTGAATAAGGAAGAGAGAGAAAGAGCAAAGCGCGATGCCAAAAGAAAAGCTTTCTTCAGGGATATACTGTCCAGATGGAAGCTTATTTGTGGTGCATTGGCAGCTCTTTTTCTGCTTGTTATCCTTATTATGACGTTCTTTGTATATCACAATAAGACAAGTCTTTACTACTTAAGCCTTGCAGAGGGCGCAAGGAACTCGGGTGATTTCAATGGCGCCATCTCATATCTTAAAGAGGGCAACAAGGAGCATCCGGACAATCCCGATATTATCTTCAGAATGTCCGACTACTATCTTGAAGAAGGCATGGAAGACGAAGCAATCGACAGTCTCATGATGATCATCGATGACAAGTACTTCTCCGAAGATAAGATGCAAAGTGCTTATGAAGGCATTATCTCGATATGCAGGCAGAGCGGCGACTATGAAAGGATAGCTGCCATTCTTGAAAACGGTGAAGATCCTGTGGCGCTTTCACTAAGAGAGAGATACGTACCTGCAATGCCGGTCATGACCCCTTCTTCGGGAACTTATGACAGTGTGAGCGTAGGACTTAAGCTGCTTGACGATTCCGGCAACAGGATATATTACACCGTCAACGACGGAGATCCTGACGAGGGAAGTATTCTTTTTGAAAATGAGATCGTGCTTGATACCGACGGAACATACAATGTCAAGGCAGTTGCAGTCAACAGCTTTGGAATAGCCAGTGCCGTTGTCCAGAGTGAGTATATTATCGAGAAGGGCGCACCGTCTGCCCCGGAGATAATGGAACCAAGCGGAGAATACAACCAGAACACCATGATCGTGGCAGTTGCAGAGGCGGGATGCTCAATCTTTTACACAACTGACGGAAGTGACCCCACAATGGAGTCCACGCAGTATATTTCACCGATTACAATGCCTGTAGGCACGAGCCATTTCAGGTTTATTGCCTTTGACAATGAAGGTAAGGGCAGCGAAATTGTGGAAAGGGAATATCATCTTGTCTACACGAGGCTTGTATCCACTGAGCAGGCGGTTAACAATCTTGTGGCAACGCTGGTCAGACTTGACATACTTCTTGACAATACCGGCAAGGTCAGGGGCGCAGAGGGTCACAACGAGTACATCTACAACAATGTGATAGAGATTCAGGGTGCAGGTGAGTACTATGTGGTCGTTGAGAATCACGTGATGAACGACGGGACATCGACACCAACCGGACTCATCTATGCGGTCAATACACACGACGGCTCGGTCAACAGACTCGGCTATGATTCAAGCGGTAAATATACCCTTATCACTATTTCAAACAGATAAAAACACTTTAGCAATTTAAAGAAATAAAGATTGATATTTATATGGCAATCCCTTATTATTGAAAAAGCGAGAATTTTTTTTGTAATATGGGCGGCAATAAATTATTTATGTAGGAGGATGACTATGTTTAAAATTTTGGAAGCCAGAGAGCTCACAACAAACATTTTCCAGATGATTGTTGAGGCTCCGCGTGTGGCCGGATCCTGTTTACCCGGACAGTTTCTGATCATCCGCGTCAATGAAGAGGGGGAGAGAATTCCTTTAACAATCTGTGATTACGACAGAGAGAAGGGAACAGTTGAAATTGTGGTTCAGGCAATCGGAGCAGAGACCTTTAAGCTCTCTAAGCTTAAGGCTGGGGATGAGCTCGCAGATGTTGTAGGACCTCTGGGCAAGCCTTCAGATCTCGTTTATGAGGATATTGAAGAGCTCAAGAAAAAGAAGATCGTTTTCATCGCTGGCGGTGTAGGAACAGCACCTGTTTATCCTCAGGCCAAGTGGCTCAAGCAGCACGGCGTTGACTGCGATGTAATTATAGGTGCCAAGAACAAGGATCTCGTTATCCTTGAGGACAGATTCAAAGAGGTCTGCAACCTTCACATCACAACAGATGACGGATCCTACGGAAGGACCGGAATGGTTACGGTTGCGCTTCAGGATCTCTGGAACGAGGGCAACAAGTATGATCACTGCGTAGCTATCGGACCTATGATCATGATGAAATTCGTATGTAAGCTGACTAAGGAACTCGGTATTCCCACTGTTGTCAGCATGAACCCTATTATGGTTGACGGAACAGGAATGTGTGGCGCCTGCAGACTTACAGTCGGCGGCAAGGTACAGTTTGCCTGTGTTGACGGACCTGAGTTTGACGGACACCAGGTCGATTTCGATCAGGCCATGAACCGTATGAAGCTCTACAAGACTGAGGAAGGAAGACTCCTTCTTAAGGCTCAGGAGGGTGATACACACCACGGCGGTTGCGGCAATTGTCAGTGATGTAGGATTGCGAAAGCTCAAGCGAAGCAATCCGTGGTATCACGAAATGAATTACATACTTGAAAGGAGACCATAATATGGATGGATTTGTCAGAGTTCCTGTTCGTGAACAGGACGCAAAAGAAAGAGCCAAAAACTTCAAAGAAGTTTGTCTTGGATACAACAAAGAAGAAGCCGAGAAGGAGGCTGTAAGATGCCTTGGCTGCCCTAACCCCAAGTGCGTTGAGGGCTGCCCTGTTTCTATCGATATTCCCGGTTTCATCAAGGAAGTTAAGGCAGGTAACGTTGAGGGCGCTTACAAGGTTATCAGCAAGGCCAGTGCACTTCCTGCAGTATGCGGACGTGTATGTCCTCAGGAGAGTCAGTGCGAGGGCAAGTGCGTAAGAGGTATCAAGGGAGATCCGGTTTCCATCGGTAAGCTTGAGAGATACGTTGCGGATACTGCAAGGGAGATGGGAATTGTTCCAGAGGGAGCCAAGGAAAAGAAAGGCAAGAAGGTTGCAGTTATCGGATCAGGTCCTTCAGGTCTTACCTGCGCAGGCGATCTTGCCAAGATGGGCTATGATGTAACTATCTTTGAGACCCTTCACGAGGCAGGCGGCGTTCTTGTATACGGTATTCCTGAATTCCGTCTTCCCAAGGATGCAGTTGTTAAAAAAGAGATCGAGAACGTTAAGGCTCTTGGCGTCAAGCTTGAGACTGACGTTGTTATCGGCAAGAGCGTTACAATAGACGAACTCATGGATAAGGAAGGCTTCGAGGCGGTATTCATCGGTTCAGGAGCAGGACTTCCCAGATTCATGAATATCCCCGGCGAACAGGCTATGGGCGTATTCTCAGCCAATGAGTACCTCACAAGATCCAATCTTATGAAGGCTTTTGATGAAAATTCAACAACACCTATCATGAGAGCCAAAAAGTGCGTTGTAGTAGGCGGTGGTAACGTTGCTATGGACGCTGCAAGAACAGCACTTCGTCTCGGCGCCGAGGTTCACGTTGTTTACAGACGTGGCGAGGAAGAGCTTCCTGCACGTAAGGAAGAAGTTCATCACGCAAAGGAAGAGGGCATCATCTTTGACCTTCTCACCAACCCTGTTGAGATCCACGAGGACGAGAACGGCTGGGTTAAGGGAATCACCTGCATCCGCATGGAACTTGGAGAGCCCGATGAGTCAGGAAGAAGAAGCCCTGTAGAGATACCCGGATCTGAGTTCTACATCGAGTGCGATGCAGTTATCATGGCACTTGGAACTTCACCCAATCCTCTTATCTCTTCAACTACAGAGGGTCTTGAAGTCAACAGAAGAAAGTGCATCGTAGCCGAGGAAGCCAACGGCCAGACCTCCAAGAAGGGCGTATTCGCCGGTGGTGATGCCGTAACAGGAGCTGCAACCGTTATCCTTGCAATGGGTGCCGGTAAAGCTGCTGCAAAGGGAATTGATGAGTATCTTTCAAATAAGTGATGTAAAGGTATTCATGAAATAATTGGTATTATTCATCAATTGTAGTCATTTTTTTACAGTGATTATTAACTAATATTATGTTTAACAGATATTGATTAAAAGGGCCGGAGAGATCCGGCCCTTCAGATTGCAGACAAAGTTGAAATATTATAATGATGCTTGTTGGCACTTACCCGGGAGAAAGCAGATGAGCTTCTCGCTGCGCAACAATAGTTATTAATGGTAAAGATGACTTTACCGTAACTACAAGAGTGAAATT
>CAMNOS010000026.1 GCA_946546925.1 uncultured Butyrivibrio sp. | reverse complement strand
TATACTACTTCATACTCAACAGGAGTACGCTTTGATCTCAGTCTGATTACCGGAATATAAGTATGCTCAGAAGTAAGTGTGCTTTCATCAAATGAATAGGCACAATATATCGGATCTTCAGTCGGTGCTTCAACCTTTGTTACACCGGGAATTATTTCCTTTTCATTATGGTACCATCCGTCAAAATAACTGCCCGTATATGATTCTCCGTCAGGCAGCTCAGGATAAGTCTGCCCAACCTCTACCATGTACTCAGTCTCTTTATAGTCCATGAGAAGCATGTACTTTGTAACCTCGGTCCACTGGGCCTCAAAAGTCGCCACAAGGTTTTCATCGCACATTTCTTCTGTCAGAGTGGGATCATCATAAGAATAGCTGCCATTCCCGGGAGCGTACATCTCACCGGTCTTTCTGTTCTTCCATCCGGACAGAATGTATCCTGTTCTGAGAACCTCACTGGGATCGGGAAAATAAAGATTGCAACCGATATACTGGTTCTCGCGTATGCCACCTATTGCATCTGTATCAAAATAACCTTCGTTTTCATCAAATACTATGGTATATTTTGCGGATCTCCAGTGCGCATACGCGTCTACTACTGCACTTCTGCCCTCAGATTTAGCAATCTGGACATCTGTGACCGTCCCCCATGAACCAACCGGGCACTGACCTTCAGTAAGCTTTGAAAAGTCCTCTTCTTCCTCATATTCAGCCAGAGTCTCACGGAAATTGTACCAGTCAGTAAATGCATGGTTTTTTAAGGTAGGCTCGTCCAAATATGAGAAATAGAAATCACCATCCTGAGGCTTTAGCGTCTTTGTTTTATAAATCTGTACATCCTTAGTGGGGTTACCGCTATCATCAGTTACGGGCACATAGTAGTTGACAGTTATAGTATCATAGCGAAGCTCCCACTTCGGGAACAGTGTAACTGTGTTGTCTTCGCCGTCGTCATCAGATAGCATCTCCTCAGTGAGTTTATAGATTTCTTTTCCATTATCTATCCTGATGGGCTCTACCTTAACCTCAGCGCCATTCTTTATATAATACCAGTACTTAAACTCATGAAGATCCTTGGTAAGTTCTGCAACCTGAGAAAACTCATGGCTTTCAGCATCAGCAGAAACATTGTAAGCAGCCCATGCATATTCCGTATCTTCCGCGAATCTTACCCGTGCATCTGCAGGGATCTCATTTTGGAGCTCTGCTTCCTCAATCTCAGTATCAGAAAGAATCTCAGTATCAGAAAGCAGCTCAGCCTCTTCTGCCCCGGTCTCATCTGACACCTCGGCATCCTCGTCCGGCATCTCCTCTTCGTCCTCTGATGCATTCTCAGGATTCTCTTCGGGCAGCATAGTGGCATCATCTCTCTCAGGATTCTGCTGATCTTCAAAATGAGCCTCAGCCTCTCCAAATGTATCTATTCCTTCGTTACCAACATCTTCCTGATCTGAAAAAAACTCGCTCTCTTCTTCAGGCTCGGGAATTGTGTCTGTTGCATAAACCGGTACAACCGATGTCATTGCCATTGCTACAGACATCGTTAAACTTAATAACTTTGCGGTTAATCTGTTTCTCATAACACTCTCCTTTTTCTGCAAGATCAATCCATTAATTCTCGCAATCTATATAATACGACCCGGGTCCGCCAAAAGAAACAGTTTTTTGATAAAATCTAAGCCAAATTACAACATAATTGTGAACAGAAAAAAAGGAATGTGAATCTTAATTTCACATTCCTCTCTCTTTAGGTCATACTAACTATTAAGATACCTGAGATCAAAGTCCGATTCTACCCTGAACCTTGTCGTTAACTACGTAGTATGCTGCATCCTCTTCAGGCTTAACATAAACGCTGAGCTTCTTGATCTCCTCAATTCCGCCCATATCATACTGGTAGTTACCCTTAGCGTTCTGAACGATTGTATCGTAGGTAACGCTCTTGTCACCGTACTGAAGTACGATGTTGGTCTTAACTTCTGCTGCTTCCTTCTTGGGAGCTGCTGCCTTCTTAGCTGCTGCCTTGGGAGCTGCCTCTTTCTTAGGAGCTGCTGCCTTCTTAACTGTCTCCTTCTTGGGAGCTGCCTCTTTCTTAGCTGCTGCCTTGGGAACTGCCTCTTTCTTAGGAGCTGCTGCCTTCTTAGCTGCTGCCTTCTTGGGAGCTGCCTTGGTCTCAGTCTTGGCTTCAGCCTTAACCTCTGCCTTCTTGGCATCTGCAGCTACAGGTGTTTTGATAGTTGCAACAGCAGGCTTAGCTGCTGCCTCTGTCTTTTTAACTTCTGCCATTTTTTCTTTTCCTCCTCAAAATCATGAGTGATTTAGGTATCATATTAAAACACTAAAGTGATTACGAAATAGAGTTTACAACGTAAAGTACGCATTGTCAACGCATCTTTATACAAAAAGTCTCATTTAATCCGCATCCCAAGCGACATACAGCGATACCATGGTCACGGAAAACAGTATTCCTCCCACTATGTCGGTGAACCAGTGCACTCCGGACAGGAAACGCGACAATACTCCGACCACCATCAGCGCAAACGAGCATATACTCAGGATTCTGCGCATCTTCACGTCTGAGATCATGTATTTAAACACATATACAGCGCTCAGGCATATGCTGCAGAAAGCAAATGTGTGTGATGAGGGATATGAGGTCTCAAGCTCAGTTTCTCCCGGAACGATCATCGGCCTGTAGTTAATCGGTATCTTTTCAAAGGCCACATACAGGATAAGAACCGCAATATAGAGAACGCCAAGCCCCAGAAGATACCTGTCCACTTTGAGAAGACTCTTTCTCTTGACAAGCTGCATGATCCCCACAACAGCAAATGCAAAAACTGCTGCAAATCCTATGAACAAAAGAGCGTAGGATATGATATAGAAAGTGTGGTTGTAAGGAAGCATGTTGTGGAAAAAGCCATTGACAGCGGCAAATCCCACGCTTGTGCCCTCAGGACCTATGGGTTTCTTATCAACAAACATGATAAGAAGAGTATATATAACGGTTATTGCAAAAAGAGCTGCCGGTTTAGAATACTTCTTAACATTCATATCAGCGGTACACCTCCTGAACAAACTGTCTGAGTCTGACCATTGCCCTCTCAACCTTCTCAGTATCAATGCAGTAAGCCATCCTGAAATAGCCGGGAGCACCAAAACCATCTGCCGGAACGAAGATCAGGTCGTAGTCCCTCGCCTTTTTGCAGAACTCGATTGAGCTCTCCTCCAAAGCCCTGGGCATTATGTAAAATGTGCCGCCTGGCTTTACCACTGTAAATCCCAGGTCTGTGAGGGTGTCATAGATTATGTTCATGTTGGTCTCATACACTGACAGATCCGCAGTCATGCCGCACACCCTGGCAACAGCCTGCTGGATAATGGAAGGCGGGCAGTTGTGCCCCGTGCCCCTTGATATCTGACCGCACATTGGGACTATGACATCCGCACCCTCGCAGTCAGGGTTTACAGCCACATATCCAATTCTCTCCCCGGGAAGGGACAGGGACTTGGAGAAAGAGTAGCAGCTTAAGGTGTTGTCATAGAACTTAGAAACATAGGGCGCATCCGCTCCCTCAAACACGATCTCCCTGTAGGGCTCATCCGACAGGAGGAAAATGGTGTGTCCGAACTTAGCAGACTTCTCTTTTAATATAGAAGATAGTCTCTCAAGAGTAGCAGTTGAGTATGCGATTCCCGAGGGGTTGTTGGGCGTGTTTACAAGGACCGCCATCACACTTTCGTCAAGCATGTCTTCAAAGGCATCAAAGTTGATCTGGAAGGATGATGTGTCAGCGGGAACCACCAGAAGTTCAAGCCCTGCACCCTCCATGTACGGTCTGTACTCAGGAAAGAACGGCGCAAAAGTTATGACCCTGTCCCCTGGCTTTGTAACTGCTCTCACAGCGTGGGAGATGGCTCCTGCCGCTCCTGTAGTCGGGAAGATATGCTCAGGCCCGTAGTTCATGCCAAAGCGCTCATTGAGTGACTTTGCGATCGCCTCTTTGTACATGGCATTGCCAAGACTTGGCGTGTAACCGTGAAGAGTCATGGTGTCCTCTGTCTCAAGAAGCCTTATCATCTCATCTGTAAATTCCCTGGGAACCTCAACACTTGGATTACCAAGGCTGAAATCAAATACATTCTCGTATCCGATCTCATTCCCCCTCTTTGTTGCATACTCTGAGAGCTCGCGGATAACCGACTTGGCTCCGAGCATACTCTTATAGGTCTCGTTTATCATCTCTCTCCTCCTGTTTTATGGTTTTTCAGAAGCATTTTCATGCTCTCAACCAGGTCCTCACTGATCTGAAGAAGCTGTCTTGCAGCCTTCTCGGGATTCTGGTCCTTTTTAAATCTGTATACAAACACAGGGGTCTGTCCCTTGTGAAAAGACATGTCTCCCTTGTATTGCAAAAGAAAATCCGGAATTCTGTCGGGATCAAAACGGGCTTCGGGACTTACCCTAATATCTATCTCCGAAGAAGCTCCCTTAATCTCTACTATATAAACCGCTCTTGCCCTGGTCCGCAAAAGAGAGATCCGAAGAAGGTTCTCAACAGCCTCCGGCACCTTGCCGAATCTGTCCAGAAGCTCATCCTTCATGTCATCGACTTCCCTCTCGTTCTCAAGAGTAGCTATCCTCTTATAGATCTCGAGCTTCTGCTCTTCATTAAGAATATATTCTCCCGGAATGTATGCGTCAACATCAAGATCGATCAAAGCCTCAGGAAGCATATCCTCAGAATCCGCCTCTCCCTTTCCGAGCTTGACGGCTTCCCCAAGCATCTTGCAGTAAAGATCGTATCCTACAGCCTGCATGTGCCCGCTCTGTTTTTTGCCGAGAAGTGTTCCCGCTCCTCTTATCTCAAGGTCTCTCATTGCGATCTTAAAGCCGCTTCCGAGGTCGGTGAACTCCTTGATCGCAGAAAGTCTTTTCTCAGCCACCTCTTTGAGCATCTTGTCCCTCTTATACATAAGAAAGGCATAGGCGATCTTGTTGGATCTCCCCACGCGGCCTCTGAGCTGATAGAGCTGGGAGAGTCCCATCTTATCGGAGTCGTGGATGATCATGGTGTTGACGTTGGGAATGTCCAGTCCCGTCTCGATGATTGTTGTGGACACAAGCACATCTATGGTTCCGTCAATGAAGTCGTACATTATCTTTTCAAGCTCAGACTCCTTCATCTGTCCGTGGGCAAAAGCGACATTCGCCTCCGGAACCAGCTTCTGAATGGAAGCAGCCATATCAGGAATGGTGTTGACCCTGTTATAAACGTAGTACACCTGACCTCCTCTTGACAGCTCCCTGACAATGGCTTCACGGACCAGCTCGTCGTTGTACTCACAGACATAGGTCTGAATCGGCAGCCTGTCGTTGGGCGCCTCCTCAAGGACGCTCATATCCCTGATTCCGACAAGTGACATGTGAAGGGTCCTTGGAATCGGCGTTGCAGACAAAGTCAATACATCAACGTTCTCCTTGAGGGACTTGATCTTTTCCTTGTGCGTCACGCCAAATCTCTGCTCCTCGTCGACAATGAGAAGCCCCAGGTCCTTGTAGACTACATCCTTGGACAGAAGCCTGTGGGTACCAATCACTATGTCCACTAGACCCTTTTTGAGATCCGTCACGGTCTTTTTCTGTTCGGATGCGGTCCTGAATCTGCTCATCAGATCGACGCGCACCGGGAATGCTCTCATTCTCTCCGAGAAAGTGTTGTAGTGCTGCTGGGCAAGGATCGTAGTCGGAACCAGAAGTGCCACCTGCTTGCCGTCCTGAATAGCCTTGAACGCCGCCCTGATGGCTATCTCTGTCTTGCCAAAACCGACGTCTCCGCAGATGAGCCTATCCATGATTCTCTGAGACTCCATGTCTTTCTTGGTCTCCTCGATGGCAGTGAGCTGATCCTCGGTCTCCTGATAAGGAAAGGCATCCTCAAATTCCTGCTGCCAGACGGTGTCCTTTCCAAACTCAAAGCCTACGGCCTGCTGCCTCTTGGCGTAGAGATCAACCAGATCTTTTGCGACCTCCTCAACCGCAGCCCTGACCTTGGACTTGGTGTGATTCCATTCACCGCTCCCGAGCTTGTTGAGCTTGGGCTTTCTGGCATTCTCATCCTCGGACCCTGACGCATACTTCTGGATCACCGACAGTCCGGTGGCATGTACATAGAGGTTACTTCCGCCCGCATACTCTATCTTGATGTAGTCCTTGAGAACGTGATCTGTTGTCTCAAGTTTTTCTATTCCTCTGTATATTCCAAGGCCGTGATCCTCGTGCACAACGTAGTCGCCAACCTTAAGGTCAGCAAAATCCGAGATCTTTTCACCCTGGTACTTTTTCTTCTTCTTTTTCTTTTTGAGGTGCTCAGTAAAGATGTCACTCTCAGCAATGACGGCAAATCCTATATCCGGGTACTCGAACCCCTTAAGGATCCTGCCATAATAGGTCATTATCTCACCGGGATGGATATTCCTCCCCGGATCCTCACTGTAAAATGCCGTGACCAGGTTGTCACGCAGATCCTCGACGATCCTCTTTGCCCTGGTTCTTGAGCCGGACAGTATAAGCACCCGGTAGTTCTTTTTCCTGTACTCCTTAAGGTCGTCAACAAGGGCATCAAAGCTGTTGTTGTAAGCAGCGATGCTCCTGGCCTTAATATCCCAGCTCCTCTCCGGGGAAAAGAGATTTTCGCTCTTTGGAAGCTCCAGTGCAGAAACAAGGACTCTCCTGCCATTTTCCATTCTTGCAATGCAGTTGTCTATGGAGTAGAGAAGGTCCATCTGTCCGGGAAGGACATAGCCCTTCTCAGCCCTGTGGCTCATGCTCTGGCGAAACTCCTCTTCTACAGCCCTTGCATGCTCTATAACCCTGCCTGGCTCATCGATAAAGATGCAGCTCTTTCCCTTCGGGAACATCTCCTGGATGGTCACAGTGTCATCGTAGAAATATCTGATGTAACTCTCAAGATTCACCGCGCACTTAAGTTCAAAGAGCTGTTCCTTAAGCTCCTCGGTCCTTCTCTTAAGTTCATACGCCTCCTTGGTCTTGAACTGACTTCGAAGCGACTCATAAATCCTGTCGGTGTCCTCCTGTATTCTCTCCATTCCCCTGTCAAGGTCTTCCTCCTCAAGGATTATCTCGGATGCAGGGTAAATGTCGATCGATTCAAGTTTCTCAAGGGAGCGCTGCGAAAGGATGTCAAAACTCCTTATCGCTTCTATGTCCTCTCCCCAAAGCTCGATCCTGAAGGGGTTGTCCTCTGTGAGGTCAAAGACATCCACAATATCACCCCTTATGGAGAACTCCCCGGGAGCTTCAACCTGATAATTCCTTGTATAACCCATGGAAGTCAGCTTCCTGGCCAGGTCTGCCTCATCTATCCGCGTATGCCTGTCTATGGATAGGATATGGCACTTAATCACTTCGGGCTTTATCTGCGGAGCCATGAGGGCAGAAAAAGTTGTGACAACAGTCACCGGTCTGCCTTCTATGAGCCTTCTCATACAGCGGATCCTCTGCCTTGCTATCTCGTTGCTGTTTACGTCAGCCTGGTAAAAGATCAGGTCCTTAGCGGGATAGACTGTGACATTCTTGTCATAAAACTTGTAGTCCTCATAGATCTCTTTTGCCCTGAGATCAGAGTATGTGACGATGATCCTGTACTTGAACTGTGCGCCAAGAGCGTCAATAAAATGAAGCTTCTGGGAGTCGATGCAGCCGGTGACCTGTGCACAGGCAAAAGGCTTTTCCAGGTACTCGTTTATTTCGTTGAATTCCTTAAGATCCTTCAGAGGATTGGTAAGTGCTCTCATCTATTATTTACCGTTAAATTTGTTCATGGCACTGTCAATGCCGTTTGCGATTATCTCTTCAACTGCTCCCGTTGCTTTTTCAATTCCGTCCTTGATGGCCAGAGCATCTTCGCCTTCGAAGTGTCCCAACACCCAGTCGACCATATCCCATTCTCTTGGTTTTCTGCCGACTCCCACTCTGACTCTGGAAAACTCCTCATGCCCAAGGAGCGCTATTATGTTCTTGAGACCGTTGTGACCGCCGCTGCTTCCCTTGGGCCTCACCCTTATTTTGCCGACATCAAGTTCCACGTCATCGGATATTACAATCAGGTTCTCCCTGGTATCCGTCTTAAAGTAATTGCAGATAGGAGCAACCGCCTCGCCGGATAGATTCATATAGGTTAGCGGTTTAACAAGGATCACTCTCTCAGAGCCGATGCGCCCTTTGCCGTACACCGCCTTGAACTTGGTCTCGGTAAGGCCTATATTGTACTTGTCGGACAGGGCGTCTATCGTCTCAAAACCCACATTGTGCCTTGTGTGAAAATATTTTTTCTCAGGGTTCCCAAGACCCACTATAACAAACATATTGCCGTCTTCCTCTTTTTCTTTTCTCTTGAAAAAAGCTAACAAAGCCTCAAACATTTTATTTCCCCAATAAAATTTTCCATACGACAAATCAGGGGGCTTAGCATGTAAGTCCCCTGTTTTTGAAATAATTATTCACTTTGTGAGTGTTCTTGTCAAGCCTCTGGCGCAGGTTCATCCTCTTCTGCCTGGACCTTGTCATAGGCCTCAAGGATTGCTGACTGCAGCACACCGCGCATGTCGGAATTGATGGGATGTGCTATGTCACGGTACTCTCCGTCCGATGACTTCTTACTGGGCATTGCAATAAATAGACCTCTCTCGCCTTCGATGACCTTGATGTCGTGAACCACAAACTCATCGTCAAAGGTAACGGAAACCACTGCTCTCATCTTGCCCTGTTTGGTAACTTTTCTGACACGAATATCTGTTATCTTCATGATGTTCCTCCCTCTGCGATATTTGATGATGCTGTCTGTGCGCTTACCCTGCAGCGCTTACAGAACATACCTCTCATTGTTTTCTACTACTACCTTGATTCCATTCTCTTCCTTATAATATGAGTTGGCCTGTATGGTTCCGTGACTCTCCACAATACAGTTCTCAATATGTGAGTTGTCACCGATATACACATCATTCAGGATGATGGAATTTTTGATGTAACAGTTGTTGCCGATAAATGCGCCCTTGAAGATCACCGAATCCTCAATCGTTCCGTTTATGATACAGCCGCTGGATATAAGGCCGTTCCTGACACTTACACCCACGTTGTACTTGGCAGGCGGAAGATCCGTTACCTTTGTGTAGATTCCCGGATACTCCCTGAAGAAATAGTGCCTGATCTCGGGACGGAGGAAATCCATGTTGGTTCTGTAGTAGTCCTCTACAGATGCGATGTTGCTCCAGTACTCCTTGATCTTGTAGCCGTAAATCCTCTTCATATCCTTGTATCTCACAAGGATGTCTCTTACAAAGTCGTATCTCTCCTCTTCCTCAGCTCTCTCGATCAGCTCGATGAGCTGCCTTCTGCGGATCACGTATATACCGCAGGAGATGGTGTTGGATTTGGATACAACCGGTTTCTCCTCAAATTCCTCGATGCGGCTCTCCTCGTTCATGCGAATCGTTCCGAATCTCTCGGTGTCTATGGATGCCGGCATGTCCTTGCACACAACCGTGATGTCGGCCTGCTTCTGAATGTGGTACTCAAGCAGCTTGCCGTAATCCATCTTGTAGACGCAGTCGCCGGATGTGATGATGACATATGGTTCGTGGCAGCTCCTTAAGAAATCCAGGTTCTGCGCAATTGCATCTGCCGTTCCTCTGTACCAGAGGTTGCCTGATGCCTTGACTGCCGGAGTGAATACATAGAGCCCGCCCTGCTTACGTCCGAAGTCCCACCACTTGGAGGAACTTAAGTGCGTGTTGAGACTCCCTGCATTGTACTGTGTAAATACGGCAACGGTCTGAATATGGGAATTGGTCATGTTGCTGAGGGCAAAGTCAATACTTCTGTAAAAACCTGCCACCGGCATTGCACAAACCGCTCTCCTCTTGGAGAGGTCCTGCATTCTGCTGCTGCTGCCGCCCGCTAAAATAATACCGATCGCCCTCATACTTTAATCACCTGCCTTATCTAATGTTCTGCCGCTGTCGAGGACACCCGACGGATAGTCCTCTGCGGTGGTTTCACCTGAGATCATTGTGTTCTTTCCAACCTTGACATTGTCGGGAATCACGGATCTCTCACCGATAGTGCAAAGGCCCTCACAGTAAATACCGGGCTTGGTCTCGTTTTCTTTTTCTTCGAAGGCTCCGAGTGTTACTCCGTTGCCGATCTTAACCTTCTCGGCAATGATCGCCTTCTCTATATTGCAGCCGTTTCCGATCTCTGTCTGATTCATTATGATCGAGTGGCTGACAACAGTGTCCTTGCCAATCTTGACGCCGGGGCCTATTACTGAGTTGTAGACCTTGCCGTCAATCTCGCACCCCTCTCCCACGATGCTGCGCTCAATGGCGCTTTCCGGGCCAAGGTACTGCGGCGGCTGAACGTCGCTTGCTGTATAGATCTTCCAGTACTCTTCATAGAGATTGAATTCCGGAACGATATCAATCAGCTCCATGTTGGCTTCCCAGTAAGATGTAAGAGTTCCTACATCCTTCCAGTATCCGTCAAACTCATATGCGTAAAGGAACTGCCCCTTCTCCTTGCAGTAAGGGATGATGTGCTTACCGAAGTCAAGTCCCGCCTGATCCTTGTTCTTGATGAGCGCCTCTTTCAAGACCTTCCACGAGAAGATGTAGATACCCATGGATGCAAGGTTTGAGCGCGGATGCTCGGGCTTCTCCTCGAAGTCCACGATCCTCTTGTTCTCATCAGTGATCATGATACCGAACCTGCTTGCCTCCTCGATCGGCACAGGCATGACAGCAATAGTGGCATCCGCACCGCTGCTCTTGTGGAAGTCGAGCATGGTCTCATAATCCATCTTGTAGATGTGGTCTCCGGACAATATAAGTACATAGTCGGGGTTGTAGTTCTCCATGTACTCCATGTTCTGATAGATCGCGTTGGCAGTACCGGTGTACCACTCGCTGTTAGCGCTCTTCTCATAAGGAGGAAGAACTGTAACTCCGCCAAAGTTACGGTCCAGATCCCACGGTATTCCGATTCCGATATGGGAATTAAGTCTGAGGGGACGATACTGTGTGAGAACTCCGACAGTGTCCACTCCTGAATTGATGCAGTTGCTGAGCGGGAAGTCAATAATTCTGTACTTACCCCCAAAAGAGACTGCGGGTTTGGCCATTTTAGCCGTCAAAACCCCTAATCTGCTGCCCTGGCCTCCAGCCAGAAGCATGGCGATCATTTCCTTTTTTATCATGTTACACCTCGTTGAAATTGAATATGTTGATACACCAAATATGCCGGGATGGCATATAACAGAAAACCGCTTTTTTCTTATTATGAGTATATCACAAGCGATGACTTAAAAAAACATGAAAAAAGCTAAATATGATATATAATTACCGCAAACGTTTTCGAATTGTCTGAATTTTGTCTGTATCATGCTTATTGTATTCGATCCGAGAAACACACTCCGGATAATCTGTGAGCGGTATCTTTTGACTTTGACTGAAATAGTGTTAGAATAAAGACGTTTGGAGGCAATAATACATGTATAAAATAGATTTTTCCAACCCGGTACACGTTTACTTTATAGGAATCGGCGGCATCTCGATGAGCGGTCTTGCACAGATCCTTATAAAAGAGGGCTTTAAGATCTCAGGTTCAGACAACAAATCGTCCGAGATAACCAAGGCTCTGGAGAAGCTCTCTGTCAGGATAAACTACGGACAGAAGGCCGAAAACATCAATAGTTCAGACCCAATCGACGTTGTTGTCTACACAGCAGCCGTTCATCCCGACAACCCTGAATTCGCCGCAGCCAGGCAGGCCGGCATTCCAATGCTCACAAGAGCTGAGCTTCTGGGTCAGATCATGAAGCAGTATGAGCTGCCTGTGGCCATAGCAGGAACTCACGGCAAGACAACCACAACATCCATGCTTTCCAAGATCCTTCTTGAGGCTGACACGGATCCCACTCTTTCAATAGGCGGAATCTTTAAGGATATCGGAGGCAACATCAGGGTCGGTCACTCAGAGTACTTTGTTACCGAGGCCTGTGAGTACACCAACAGTTTCCTTAGTTTCTTCCCGAAGATCAGCGTCATCTCCAATATCGATGCCGATCATCTGGACTTCTTCAAAGATCTGGAAGACATAAGACATTCCTTCAGAAAGTTTGCGCACCTTCTTCCCGATGACGGAGCCCTTGTAATAAGCGGCGACATCGAGAGACTCTCTGAGATTACAGACGGCCTTAAGTGCCGCGTCATAACCTACGGCTCTTCTGATACTTTTGACTACTATCCTACAGACATTGCCTATGACGATAAGGGCAATCCTTCCTTTACGGCTCACCTTCCCGAGGGAAAAGAGCTTCCTGTAAAGCTTGCTGTGCCCGGCATCCACAATGTTTACAACGCACTTGCAGCGATTGCTGTTGCAAATCTACTTAATATAGAAGAAGAGCATATTGTATCGGCACTTTCTCTCTTCGGAGGGACCAGCAGAAGATTTGAGCACAAGGGCGAGATCGGCGGCGTGACCATAATCGATGACTACGCACACCATCCAACAGAGATAAGAGCCACTCTCACAGCTGCCGCGAACTATCCCCACAACAAGATCTGGTGCGTCTTCCAGCCCCACACCTACACAAGGACCAAGGCTCTCATGGACGAATTTGCTTCTGCGCTTTCACTGTCCGACCACGTTGTGCTTGCGGATATCTACGCCGCAAGAGAAAAGGATAACCTTGGGATCAGCTCCAGGACTCTTTGTGACAGGATCAGATCACTGGGGCACGAATGCAATTATTTTCCAACTTTAGAGGGATTTGGTGAAATAGAAAAATTTCTTCTGCAAAATTGCACTAAGGGTGATTTGTTGATAACCATGGGAGCCGGAGATGTTGTTAAAATCGGCGATGAGCTCCTTGGAAGGTAACACTTATCCACATTTCCACTTTTTTGCAGGATTTATGTTAATCGTTTTCAGTGGATAAAGGTCCGGTTGCCAAGTACAGCAACCGGACTTATCTTTAGGAGTAAAAAAATAAATAATCCACGTTATCCACATTGTCCACATTGGTTTTATAAAATCTAAAAGCGCTTCTTCTTACCGATTTCTTCGGCAC
The DNA here is from genome assembly GCA_946546925.1 of uncultured Butyrivibrio sp. GTDB lineage: Bacteria > Bacillota > Clostridia > Lachnospirales > Lachnospiraceae > Butyrivibrio. Next base: position 11,296 of record CAMNOS010000026.1, on the reverse strand, counting down.
TTTTTCCATATCATTTTAAAAATCACCATGCTATAATCTGAATTGTTCCGAAGAAACACACAATTCTTTCTCGGATATTTTGTAAAGCAGGTGATGAAAAAATATGATGGGGCGTGTAACAATCAGCACTAATTGTGGGGAGGATTCTACTTATGTTTCCAACATCTTTATTGACGAATATATGCAGGATGCAAACGATGCGCAGATTAAGATCTACCTCTTTTTACTGCGTATGATGAGTGCGAATTTACCCACCAGCGTGGAAGCTCTGGCGGATAAATTCAACCACACGGAATCGGATGTGATCCGCGCACTTAAATACTGGGAGCGAAAGGGGCTCATATCTCTTGAATATGACACAGCCCAGAATCTCACAGGAATACATATGGAAGATATCGTAGCTAACGCGCAGCGCTGCTACGGAAGGCGTAAGAGCGACACAACGGCAAGACCTGTACTGACTCCGGTCACTTCAGAGCCGCAGCCTCCTGTACTTCAGCCGGTAGTAACCGACAGGAAGGCTGCAGACATCAAGACGGAGACAACCGCTTTGGCTGGAACTCCTTCAAAGCCTAACTACTCTCCCGCTCAGCTCAAGGCCTTTAAGGAGTCAGACGGTTCCTACCTGCTGTTCCTTGCAGAGCAGTATTTCAAGAGACCTCTGACACCTACCGAGATGTCCACCGTCTACTACATCCACGACGAACTGGGCTTCTCAGAAGAACTGTTGGACTATCTGATGCAGTATTGCGTCGATAATCATAAGACTGATTTCCGGTACATGGAAAAGGTAGCCATTGGCTGGGATCAGAAGGGCATCACAACACCAAAACAGGCTCGCACAGAGAACTACAGACATAACAGTGACATAATCACAATCATGAAATCACTGGGTATGGAGAACAGCCCTACTGAGAGGGAAGGAACCTTCATCAGTAAGTGGAGTGGGGAGCTGGGATTTACGATGGATATCATCCTGGAAGCCTGCGACCGCACTGTTTTGGCGACACCGAAGGGACGTCTTAAGTACTGCGACGGAATCCTTCGCTCCTGGCAGAAAAAGGGTGTCAAGACCAGGGAGGATATAGCCAGGGCCGATGCCGAGTTCACTGCTGACTTCACCAAGAAGAAGCAGGCGGCTTCCAAAGCATCCATCGATACAAAACTTCGTTCAAGCGAATCATCTATTCGTTTGGGCGGAACCCGGAATCACTTCAATCAATTTCAGCAGAACACCTATGATTTTGATGATCTTGAGAAGAAGCTTCTGGACAACTGAAACTCTTTTCGGATGGGGGAATCCGAGGGGAGCACCTTCATAAGCTCGGCCCTGTACTTTTGGTTCGGCGGCGGCTCCGGCCTTCCCTGAAACACGTACAGGGCCATACTTATGTAATATCAGCATGAATACAGGGGTATCAGTTACAGTTTGCTTTCTGATGATAACAAGGAGAATGTATGGCGTTAAGTAATGCACAGTATGATGCTATAATGCATGAATATGAGGAGAGGCGATCTCTTCACAGGCAGGAACTGGAGGAGAGGCTGCAGATCGTATATGAGAACGTCCCCGGCTACAAGGACCTGGACGATGAAACTGCCACAGCAAGCGCAGACTTCGGAAGAAGGCTGTTATCCGGAGAGAAGCTCGACAGACAGATTCTCAGAGACACGCTTGCCAGGATAGCAAGGCAGAAGGTTATGCTCCTTACCGAAGCAGGTTTTTCTCCCGACTTTCTGGACATGGGCTACACCTGTCAGGACTGCAAGGACACCGGCTATATCGGCAATGAAAAATGCCACTGTTTCAAGCAGAAAATTATTGAATCCCTATATGACAAGTCCAATTTAAGGGCGCTTACAAGGAATAACAACTTCAGGAAAATGTCGGATGAATACTATGAGGGCGAGGACCTTGTGAGATTCAGAAAAGCCCGCACATTGGCTGAAGATTTTATAAATAATTTCGACACCGACTACCAAAATCTATTTATTTATGGTACAGTGGGTACTGGTAAAAGCTTCCTCTCTATATGTATTGCGGATGAACTGCTTAAGAGAGGGCATTCCGTTATCTATTTCAGTTCCATAGGACTGTTTGAGCTTATTTCCGAGAATACTTTTGACTACAGGAACAAGCAGAATCTGCGGTCAATTTATGATGACCTGTTTGAATGCGAGCTCCTTATCATCGATGATCTGGGCACCGAGATGACCAATGCATTTGTTGCTTCTGAGTTATTCTCCTGTCTCAACGAGAGAGAAGGCCGCAAAAAATCGACGATCATAACCACGAACTATTCACTGGAACAGCTTCAGAATACATACTCTGACCGAATCTTTTCAAGAGTTACCAGTAACTTCAAGCTTCTTAAGCTGTCCGGACCAGATATTAGAAAAGTAAAAAAGCTTGCCAAAAAAGAAAGCGAGGATATCAGATAATGGCAAAAAGAGAAGAGAAACGCAATCTGGAGACGATCCCTGTTGGTTCTCTGGGAATGATACCTTTAAACGGCATCAAACCGCTCGCCGAAAAAGTTGACTACTATCTTGTCAAGTGGAGAGCCGAGCGTGAGAACGAGCACAAGGGAAGTCTTGCTTTTACCGGATACGAGCGTCCCACTTATATCCTTGACGCAGAGATACCAAGGTTTGGTACCGGCGAAGCCAAGGGTGTTATCAAGACCTCTGTCCGCGGAGATGACCTCTATCTTCTCGTAGACGTATGCAACTATGCTGAGACCTACTCATTGTTTGGCCAGGAGAATCATATGTCTCCCGACGACCATTATCAGGATCTTAAGAGGATAATCGCTGCAGTAGGCGGCAAGGCAAGAAGGATCACAGTGATCATGCCCTTCCTCTACGAATCAAGGCAGCACAAGAGAAGTTCAAGAGAGTCCCTGGACTGTGCAATCGCACTTCAGGAGCTTGTCAATATGGGCGTTGACAACATCATAACCTTTGATGCACATGACGCCAGAGTTCAGAATGCTATACCCCTTAACGGCTTTGAAACCGTAAGAACCACATATCAATTCATAAAGGCACTTCTCAGAAACGTCTGGGATCTTCAGATCGACTCCGAGCACATGATGGTAATAAGCCCGGATGAAGGCGGAATGAGCAGAGCCATCTATCTGGCCAGCGTACTTGGACTGGACGTTGGAATGTTCTACAAAAGGCGCGACTACACTCAGGTAGTTGAGGGCAGAAACCCCATAATATCACATGAATTCTTAGGTTCAAGCGTAGAAGGCAAGTCAGTCATCATTGTGGACGACATGATCTCCTCCGGCGAGAGTATGCTTGATGTAGCCAAGGCTCTCAAGGACAGAAAGGCGTCAAGAATATACGCGTTCTCAACTTTTGGACTCTTCACCAGCGGTCTGGAGCAGTTTGACAAGGCCTATGAAGATGGCATTATAGACAGAGTGCTCACAACCAACCTGGTATATCAGGCACCGGAGCTTCTCTCAAGAGAATGGTACATAAGCTGCGACATGAGCAAGTACATCGCTTATCTCATCGATACACTTAACCACGATGCTTCGATCAGTGATCTGCTCAATCCCGTCGAGCGTATCAACAATATTATCGAACGCTACAAGAGCGGCGAACTCAAAGCTTCCATGGAAGCCGAGAAAAAGGTCTGATACAACAATACAGGCTGTCACCAGATTGGGTGCCAGCCTTTTTTAATACGCAGAATCCTATGAATCTGTAAAAATCGCAGGGTTATCGCTGTGTCTCAAAGAAAGTTCGGATATCCGTCAGCCCATCCAGACGGGCAAACAGTTTTTGGGACAGTTCTTCATCCGGCTCAGTGAGGTCAGGGATCATTATAACGTTACATCCTGCACTGCAGGCGCTGGCGACGCCGTTTGGCGAGTCCTCAACTGCAAAGGTCTCCGAGGGGTCAATGCCCAGCTCTGAGCATGCAAAAGCGTAGATATCAGGGGCAGGTTTGCCCTGGGACACCATGTTTGCACAGATTATCTTGTCAAAATCATCAAAGAGATCTATTTTTTTGAGATACCGCTCTGCTCTTGGGTACTCATTGGCCGTCACAAGTGCAGTCAGGATACTGTTCTCACGAAGCCACTTAAGGATCTCTTTTGCTCCCGGCTTCAGCGGGATCCCGTTCTCTCCTATAAGTTCTTCCACAAGGCCTTTTCTGTACTCTCTGACTTTGGCATAATCAAAGTCTTCTCCAAAAACCTCTTTGAATCTTGCAGGAGCAAATGGCCTGCCAAGAGACCTCAGCTCCAGTGCAAAGCCCTCGGGTACAGCATATCCGAAATGTTCAAGCGCCTTTGGCCACGCTATCTGATAATATTTTTCTGTGTCTGTAAGTGTTCCGTCCAGATCGAATAGGACCGCTCGGATATTTTTTCCTGAATCTTTCATTGCTTCTTTCCTTCTTCTGTTCCATATCGCATCCATTTTTATGATGGCGACTATCTGCGAATACAATCATCGCAATCCGTAAATAGAGGGCGCCGGCAGGCGCCCCCAGAAGTCAATATCAGAATCCCAGATTATCATTTACAAGGATTACATGAATCCTGTCCTTATGCCTTGAAAAGCGTGTTATCAAAAACTGACAGCAGATAGTGTCAGGCGATTTGCAGTCCATGCAGGATCCGGTCCTGGCGCATGGTGTAGACAGCCCAAATCTCTGTGCGTTGGTCGGAGCTGCGATGTTCCTTGCTCTCTTCATCGCCCCATCAAGGTCCGAGCATATCTTGTTCATGCCGACAATGAAGATGACCTTCCTTGGTCCCTGCGCAATTGCAGAAACCCTGTTGGCATTACCATCAATGTTTACAAGCTCACCATCCTCAGTCATGGCGTTGACACTGGACAGGAAGTAATCAGCATCATATGCAGCAAGCATGGCTGCTCTTTTGTCCTCCATCGCATCCCTGTCTATGAAGTTGTAATCGCCGTGTTTAAGTGCCTCCACAAGTCCGATCTCATGGGCACTCATGGCGCCACCCATAGTTACAGAGCTCTTCTTTGGGATAAGTTCCAGCGCTTTCTGAAGCGCCTCTTCCTTGGTTGCTGCATAATAGCCCGTCATATTCCTTGACTCAAGTCCCTTTATGACCTTCTGAGCCAGAAGTGCATTCCTCTTGATCAACATCTCGTGCATGACAAAATCTCCTTCCTGTACAACCACACCAGAACCGGTTTATTTCTTCTCCGGCGACATCCCGACGCCATACTTCTTCATTGTCTGCTTAAAAAATACCGGCTGTATTATGAAGATGATAACAAGTCCCGCAAGGAAACCTATGATAAGTGACGGAAAAAACATGGCCGCAAAATTAAGCTGCGCCTTTCCCCCGCTCTGCCTCATAGCCATGTTGTAGGCAAGGCTGACCATCGAAAGCGTCATGATCGGGGTGTAGATGAGATCGGAAATCACCGTCTCCAAAGCCCTGGCCGGAAATGTACCCTTTTGTAGTTTAAGTGATCTGACAGCTGCATCAGAAATCCTGCCCATTGGAATAACCATTCCGATAATCAAGCTGAGAATTGTGCTCACCACGAAACTGATTATAAATCCCGGAATCGTGAAATGCCCCGATGTACCCATTCCTATAAGCGACAGAAAAAAACTCATGGTGACGCCCATCTTGATCGACATGGAACGCCCTATTTTCCTCATCTGCTCGTTCATATTCATCTCCTGTGGCAGGTAATCATCCCTGCAGACCTGCTGACTGTCTTATCATGTCCTCGATTACTATGTCGTAAATCTCTCCTATGGTATTGCAGTACTCAAGAACCTTCCAGGGTTCATTGGTGTGGAAATGAATCTTGACAAGGTCCTCATCACCGGCTGCTATAAGGGAATTGCCCTCAAAGTTCTCCGTGATGTAATCTGCGATCTCGTCCTCATCCAGATCCTCATCCCTTCTGTCTATCAGAAGCTGCGTATCATATCTGTACGCAAACTGATCGTCCTCAGCATCTATACTGTTAACTCCCATTGTTACTCCCTCCTGTTTGATTATACTCAGCATTGTATCATTAAAGCTCGTATTCATACAACATGAACAGCTCTTGTTTTACCATACAATATCTGCCGCCTTCATCGGCCATGCGTTGACTCTTATGCTCGCTATCTTACCGTTCTTGACCCTGACAACCCTGTTGGCCATCTTGGCTATCTCAACATTATGAGTGACCATCACCACTGTGGTTATCTTCTGCTCAATAAGGCTCTCTATCAGTTCGAGAACCTCCTGCCCTGTGGTGAAGTCAAGAGCTGCTGTAGGCTCATCAGCCAGGATTATCCTGGGCTTTTTGACTATTGCTCTTGCTATGGAAACCCTCTGCTGCTGGCCGCCGCTCATCATTGACGGATAGTTGTTGGCTCTTTCCGTAAGCCCAACCATCTTAATGGCTTCTGCCGGGTCACCGGGGTCCTTACATATCTCCGCAATGAATTTCACATTCTCAATAGCTGTAAGATTGGGCATAAGATTGTATGCCTGGAAGATAAAACCTATCATGTCGCGTCTGAACTCTGTGAGCTCTTTCTCCGTGGGATGTGAGAAATCCCTGCCATCTATCGTGATCTCACCCTCCGTGAGGGAGTCCATCCCGCCGATTATGTTAAGTAGTGTCGACTTTCCGCATCCGCTTTCCCCAAGGATAACCAGTAGTTCATTCTCATATATATCGAGATCGACCCCCTTCAGGATATGTGCCACATCCATTCCCGAGGGATAGTCTTTTTTGATGCCGCGAAGCGACATGATCACTTTCTTTTCCACATCAGGGGCGTAAGAGAAGCCCTTTTCATCTATGAACATGGAAACAATGCCGGAAAAAGAGCGTATAAGCCAGATGTTGTCCTCCGAAAGCTCCGGCACTGTCCTGTCTATAAGCTCAATACAGCCGATGGTATCACGCCTTAAGACCATGGGCATAAAAAAAGCATTTTTCATCTCGATGCCGGTTATCTCATCTTTCCCTGCAGGAAATCTTGAATCCTGTCCTGCATCTTTTACATCAATCGGCTCTGTCGATTCACAGCATTCTCCCACAATCCCCTGACCATATTCTATTGAAAATCCGGCAACACTGTCCTCGCCCACGGAAATCACACTGTAGATATGCTCTGTATCCCTGTTCTTGAGCCATATGACTCCTGTCCCGGCTGACACTGCCTGTATCAGAGCTTCAAGGGCATCAGAAAGAGAGCTGACTATGTCATCTCCTTCCATGAGCTGCATCAGTTTCCACAAAACACCGACATCATGACCTTTTTCTGCCATTTATTTTCCTCGCAAACAAGCACATACTTAAAGCCTTGGATACATTTATTTTACAACATATTATGTCAAAACAATAATATTAAAAAAAAGACCGTGAATAGAAACAGGCCTTATCCGGATGAACTGATCATCCGAATAAGGCCCGTATATCTCATATCAGATTAAACTGTGTATCAGTGACCGCCGTCAGAGCTGCCCTCTTTGCTTCCGGGGAAGGCAGGCATCTGGAATCCGCCAAACTGTCCCCTGGATCCGTTTTCACCGGCATTGGAATCATTGCTGTTTGCAGTATTCTGAGCATAACCAAGAGTTACATCGACAGTCTTTTCAACGTACTGTGAACCGTTCTGTCTCATTACGGTAACAGGAACTGTAGTTCCGGCAGCGTAGTACTGAAGCCTTGTCTGAAGATCATCCATGGAGGTGATCTCTTCACCGTCGAACTCGGTTATAACATCGCCCTTTTCTATTCCTGCAGCAGCTGCACCGCCGCCGTTTGAAACTTCGGCAACATATACGCCAAGAGGAATTCCGTAACCCTGAGAAACGCTTGAAGTAACACTTACACCGGAAATACCGATATAGCCTCTCTCCTCACTTGATACCTTGATCCTGGTAACTTCGTTCATCAGCTTGTCAATGATGGGCTGGGCTACCGATACAGGGATTGCATATCCCATACCCTCGATGGTGTCTCCGCCGATCTTGTTGGAGTTGATTCCGATTACTTCTCCCTGAAGGTTCAGAAGAGCACCGCCTGAGTTACCGGGGTTGATGGCTGCGTCTGTCTGAATGAAGGTCTGTGTTACTCCGCTCTCAATCTCTACATCACGGTTAATAGCGGAAATGACACCTGTTGTTACAGACTGTCCATATCCGAGAGCATTTCCTATTGCTATGGCAGGCTCACCGAGCTTAAGGGCAGTGCTGTCGCCAAGTGTGGCAATCTTAATGGCATCTCTGGTAGAACTGTCTATATCATCAAGCATTACTGCTATAACAGCAAGGTCCATATCTGAATCTGTGCCCTTCACAACGGCCTCAACAGTGGAGTCATCTGTAAAGATAACCTCAAGGCTGTCAGCGCCTTCAATAACGTGATAGTTGGTAGCTATAAGAAGCTCTGAGTCGTTCTCACCCACTATAATTCCGCTTCCCGATGCTGTTGCCTCTTCCTCCTGGACATATCCGAAGTAGCTTGCGGATGCGGTGTAATTGTTGTGGATCATTACCATTGCAGGCATAACCTCTTCAACAACTGCAGTCACATCTGTCACAACTGCCATTGAGGCTCCCGTCACGGTTGTGGTCTGAATGCCTGAATCCTGAGCTGCACTGTTTGATGTATCAGCTTTTGCAACATCCTCTGTCTGAGTCTGAGCTGCCTGCTGGTCCTCTACAGCTTCCTGTGATGCGGCAGGTGCTGTGTTTTGCAGCCTTCCTGAAATGTTGTAATATGCAAATCCCACGCCGCCTACGAGAAGGCTTAAGATACATACCGCCGCGACAATCTTGGCAAGTGTGTGTCTCTTTTTAACCGGCTTGTCAGGCGGAATAACAGGTGATGAACCTGCGCCGCTGTACTGATACGTACCGTAGGTAGGCTGTCCGTTCTGACTGTAGCCGTATCTGTTCTGGCCGTATGAATAAGTTGTGTTGTAACCGGAAGCTGCACCGTAGCCTGTAGTACCCCGGCCTGCAGATGAAGCTGTGCCTCCATATGTGCCCTGACCGGCTGCTGTATTTGCACTGCTGTATGAGCCTTGTGCAGTGGATGTGTTGGCACCTGCATATGCACTGTGACCTGTGCTGCTATATGAACCGCTTCCTGAAGCAGAACCTGCTGTACTGTAAGAGCTCTGGCTGTTCTGCGGGATGTAGTTCCTGCTGCCGTAGCTGTATGGACTGTTGTCTGCTGAATTATTATTTGAATTCCACTGAGTACTTCTCTCGGTATCAGGGGACTCTGTATCATTTACGGAATTGCCTGTAATGTTCTCTTCTTCGTACATTTTTGTACCCTTCCTTTCCTCTCTTTATGATTTGAGTATAGGAGCGAAGTGTGACGGAATTGTGTTTTAATTATTATAAGAAAATGAATTTAAGTTATTTTTAGGTTTTAAAAAAGCTGTTACACACATCGGCGTAACAGCTCTTTAATCTAGTAATCTTCCTCAATTACCTGCATTTCCATATAGTCAAAGGGAACATCTTCTATAAAAGCATCCCTTGTAAAACGGCACTTATCGTGGATCTGAAAGTCCCTTACCGCGTTGTCGAGCCAGATCGGTTTAGGAAGATCAAGTTCATAGCAGGCCTTCTCCAGTGAATTCATCACCTTATGCGTCCTGGTATCTGCTGACTCGTCACAGATTACCGTATCTTTTAATAAATGATTGTCACTTATCAGTTTAAACCAAATTCTCATCATAAAAGTCAGTCTTCATATCCGTTGGGATTCTGGCTCTGCCATCTCCAGGAATCGGCACACATCTCCTTAATGCCGTTCTCTGCAACCCAGCCAAGTTCCTCTTTTGCCTTGTCAGCCTTGGAGTAACATATTGCGATATCACCGGGACGGCGCTCCTTGATCTCATACGGGATCTTGACACCTGTTGCCTCTTCAAAGTTCTTAACAATATCGAGAACGCTGTAGCCGACACCTGTTCCAAGATTGTAGATGTTGAGTCCGCTTCCGGGTGCAAGCTTCTTGAGCGCCTTGACGTGTCCCTTGGCAAGATCAACTACGTGGATGTAGTCTCTGACGCCGGTTCCGTCATGTGTATCATAGTCATTGCCGAATACGTTGAGCTTGGGGAGCTTACCAACAGCTACCTGGGTGATGTAAGGCATGAGGTTGTTGGGAATTCCGTTGGGATTCTCACCTATTGTTCCGCTCTTGTGAGCTCCTATCGGGTTGAAGTATCTAAGAAGCACTACATTCCACTCCGGATCAGCCTTCTGAATGTCTGAGAGTATCTGCTCAAGCATTGACTTGGTCCATCCGTAAGGGTTGGTGCACTGTCCCTTGGGGCACTCTTCCGTGATCGGAATGAATGCAGGATTGCCGTAAACAGTTGCTGATGATGAAAAGATGATGTTCTTGCAGTTGTGCTTTCTCATCACATCAACCAAAGTCAGCGTTCCTGTTATGTTGTTGTCGTAGTATTCCCATGGCTTGGCAACAGATTCGCCAACTGCCTTGAGTCCTGCAAAATGTATTACGCTGTCTATCTTTTCATTTGAAAAGATCTTCTCAAGTGCCTCTCTGTCCCTGATATCAGCCTCGTAGAAAGGGACTTTTTTGCCTGTAAGGGCCTCAACCCTCTGAAGTGACTTGCTGCTTGCATTCGCAAGGTTATCCATTACAATGACGTCCTCGCCTGCATTCTGCAATTCGACTACTGTATGTGATCCAATGTAGCCTGCTCCGCCTGTTACAAGAATAGCCATGTTTACCTCTTTTCTCATTTCGAAAAATGTGTTTTTGTTTCTCTACAGAAGTATTGTATAGATAATACAGCTCTGATACAACCTACTGATGTTACGATAACATGTCAAAATGTTAACTTAGAGTTCAATGCCATTCTTTTTGCAAAGCTCTCTGGCTGATTCAACAGAGTCAACACCTTCTTTATTCTTGATGGGCGCAAACTCGTGCTCCCTTATAACTTCATATGGAAGGCAGCTGGGAAGCTCATGTATCATGTCAAGAACGAGCTGCTCAAACTTACAGCCGTTTGGAGACTCGGGCTTAACAAGCTGCGCATTCTCATCGATGTAAGGGATCTTCTTCTCAACAACATGGAGAGGAAGGGTGTTCTGAGATATCTCATAGAGGTCTTTTTCTCTGAAAAGATAGTTCAGGATAACGCCATAGTTGTAGGCGGGATCGCCGTTCTCATCCCTGGCATCCATCATCTCCTGTGAAAGCTCATAGTACTCGACGATTGAAGGCTTGCCATCCTCAAGGCACATAACACCTACCTTCTCATCCGGAG
>CAMNOS010000025.1 GCA_946546925.1 uncultured Butyrivibrio sp. | reverse complement strand
CATGTATATTATAAAACTTGATGAAGACAATATTGATGATTATGTGGATTATGTAACAGAGGATGTGGCTGAGAACATCGGCAGAATGTTCTACAGGGGAATACTGGCAGCAGAAGATAATACTCTGCTTGCAGGCATGGTCTGGGAGGAAAGGAATCTGATGCTGGATGCGGAAAACGAGAGCTTCATCACCTGGCTTCGCATCGACAGGGATGACGCGGGAGAAGCTCTTTTTGAAGAATACAGGACTGTGATCAGTGCCGATGAAATAGTAAAATCAAGCTTTTCTCTTCCTGCAAAGACTGCGTCAAAGGAGATTAAGACCCTTGAAAATGCAGGCTTTACAGTGAAATTTATGGAGGGCGATCTGATAAAGGCAAGGCTTTCTGAAATCGCTGAGCTTCCGTTTGTCAGAAAGATCAGGATACCAGATTCAATAAGGCCACTTAAGACTATTACACAGAGGGGATTCAATGCAGGGATCAAGCGGTTTATGTCCAAAGGCCTGTACGGAATATGTCAGGACCTTCCCTACCTTTCGCGAAACTATTTTGAAAATGATGTTTCCTGCTACTCGGAAGATGACGGGGAACTTAACGGTCTTTTGCTGTTCCACGTCAATCCCTCCGGAGGTCTTGTCGTTGTGATCATGGCTGCAATTGGGAGTGATTACGGCAGGATCCTTCCGCAGCTCATCAAGCAGTTCGTGACAAGTGCGCTGGAAATCTATGATCCCGACTCAGAGATCTGGATCGACAGGCACAACTATGCAAGTCTTGCACTGTCGGAGAAACTGTTTCCAAGAGGCTTCGGAATACCGGTTTATATCGGAAGCAGAAGGGAATCCTGAAGATGAAAAGAAATTACAAGTTTTTGATAAGTTATGACGGAACCAGGTACCACGGCTGGGAGAGGCAGCCCGGGAAAGACATGACCATACAGGGTAAGCTCGAGACGGTCCTTGGCAAGATGACAGGAGCGCCCTCCGATGACCCGGTGAACCTCATAGGGGCTGGAAGGACCGATGCCGGAGTTCATGCAAGAGCCATGACTGCCAACGCTTTTCTGGACACAGATATGTCTGAGGATGAGATAAGGTCCTATATGAATCAGTATCTGCCGGAAGACATATCCGTGATGGAGGTAAGGGCCTGCTCTGAGAGGTTCCATGCAAGGTACAATGCCCTTGGTAAAACCTACAGATACACCTGCTGGATAGGTCCTTCAAAGCCCGTTTTTGACAGAAAATATGTGACAATACTTGAAAACAGACCTGATGTGGAAGCCATGAAGGAGGCGGCGCAGCTGCTGGTTGGAACGCATGACTTTAAGAGTTTTTGCGGCAATACCAGGATGAAGAAGTCAACTGTGAGATGCGTTGATACCATCAATATAGAAGAGAACGGCAACTACCTTCGCCTGTACTTCCACGGCAACGGTTTTCTTCAGAATATGGTCCGCATTCTGACCGGGACTCTTCTTGAAGTCGGCTATGGCAATATTTCACCTGTGCAGGTAAAAGAGATCCTGGAGGCCTGCGACAGACAGAAGGCTGGACCAACAGCACCTCCCCAGGGTCTGTGCATGATGAAGGTTGATTATTAGGCTCTTTTTGGATATGATTATCTTGTCGGCTCGTAATTAAGCCTGATATAAAAAACTATATTCTTAAGGGGTCTAAATGAAAAATACTGTCAGAAAGTTTCTTTCACTCTTATCTGTGTCTGCTGTTCTTACGCTTTTTGTTTCAGGTGCCATGCCGCTTCAGGCAAGGGCTGAAGGCATTGGCGCCGTCAATATCAATTCTGTTTCGATTGCAGGGCAGAACGTAGTAATAAATGTTTCTGCATCTGATCTTCCGTCAAGTGACGACGGTCAGTTCTATCTTTTTGCTGAAAAACCGTATCAGGGGGCACCTGCAGGAGCCCCCATTGCTCAGATGCCAATGGGAGGGAGCATCTCTTTTACTGTGCCCCTTGGCTATCAGACAACGGCATGCCATCTCTATGATAAATTTCAGGTTGCGGTTAAGCAGGGCGGCGGTTTTGTTGCGGTTGCAGGTGCCAGATACATAACAAACCCTGAGGCGCTTGCCACTAATTCCCCTCAGCGCAAGAACAACAGCAAAAAGGGTCTTATCCTGGACGGCGCCAAGATAGGAAACGGCAACACTGAGTCGGTTCAGCTTGGAGTCAAGCAGGGAGCCTACAATATCAACCTGACTGATGTCATCGGCGGCAACAGGGGAGTTGAGTACGGCTACAACGGCAAGACCTATTATTTTGACTCATCATACCTCAGTCAGTACGACCACTGCGTGCGCACCAGTACAAGCCAGGGAATGGGAATGACCATGGTTCTTTTGAATCCCCGCGCCGGCGGCGAGGAGTTCATGATATCTCCCACTGCAAGAGGCGGAAGGTGCAGCTATTATCTCATGAATACCTCTGAGGATTCGGGACTTGAGAATCTTGAGGCCGTGGTCTCTTTTCTTGCAGCAAGGTACAACGGACAGAACGGCTTTGGCCAGGTTGATAACTGGGTCATCGGCAATGAGATCAACGCCAAGAACGTCTGGAACTATTCGGGAATTACCGATGAAATGAGCTACGCACAGCTCTACTCAGATTCCTTAAGAGTGTGCTACAATGCTATAAAGAGCAGGAATGCCAACGCCTACGTTTGCATCAGTCTTGATCAGAACTGGACCCATATTCACAACGGTTCGTATTTCTCTGCAAGGAGCATGTTGGAAGCAATCAATGCCTGTATCACAGCCCAGGGCAATATCGACTGGTCAGTTGCTGAGCATCCATACAATTATCCTATGACATGGACGAGCTTCTGGACTCCGACACGGCCTGAGATGATAACACACAGCATTGACACGCCATATCTGTCCATGGAGAATATTGAACAGCTGACCGACTTCCTAAGCCAGCCTGCAATGCGCAATCCCAAGGGTGCAGTCAGGGCAGTTCTTCTGACGGAAGTTGGATACTCATCCACCCAGGGGGAGGAGGCACAGGCTGCCGCCATAGTCTATGCGTACCAGAGATGCGTCACCAACCAGTATATCAAGCTGATTGCCTTTAACAGACAGACTGACTATCCTGCCGAAGTAAGTCAGGGATTGTCGGTTGGCCTTACTCATCAAAATGGTGCAAGAAAGCTCGCATTCGAGTTTTACCAGCAGATGGACGGCCCTAACGCAGGAGCATATATAAGCAGGGCGTCTTCCTACATGGGAATAGCCGACTGGAATGCGGCAATGCACGCCAGATAAATTAACAGCTTCGGGGAACAATATGCGTATTATCGACTATTACAACTATATAGCAATGGCTGCCTACATCCTTATGGGTGTGGCAGCCATATATTTTTATTTAAGGGGCAAAAGAAAAAAAGGACCGCAGATAAGTGACAGGGCAGCAGGGATTATTTTTACAATTATAATGATTGCTGCAGCTTTCCTTCGTCTGTACAGGCTTGGAGATGTGCCATACGGACTTCAGCAGGACGAGGCGTCAATCGGTTACGATGCCTATACTCTTGCAACCTACGGGATAGACAGAAACGGATATCACTTTCCCATATACCCAATAACCTGGGGGTGCGGCGGCGGAAGCCCTCTGCTTATTTATCTTAATGTCGTTTCAGTTTCACTCTTTGGAACCGGGATTGTGAAGCTCAGGATGATTCCTGCAGCCTGCGGAATACTGACAGTTCTTTTGTTTTATCTGATATTAAGGCTTGCTTTTGAGAAGAACGTTAGGAACATTGCAAGCCTTCTCGGAGCCGGATTTCTTGCAGTATGCCCATGGCATGTAATCCTTTCAAGATGGAGCCTTGACTGCAACATTATGCCATTTAACCTGCTGCTTTCCGTATATCTTTTTCTGCTTGGGGTCAAAGGAAAGAGTACTTTATTTTACGGCCTTTCTGCAGCATCCTTTGCTGTCTCGATGTACAGCTACGGCGCGGCGACGATAGTCATTCCGCTGTTTCTGTTATTTATCTCGGCATATTGTCTCAAAGAAAGACTTATTACAATAAGGCAGCTTCTTGTCTCGGTTGCGGCTTTTATGATTGTGTTTGCGCCGCTTCTTTTGTTCTATGCCGTCAACTACCTGGGAGTTCCTGAGATTGTAACAGAGCATTTCTGTTTTAACAAGTTTACTGCTGCAAGGACAGGCGAGGCTTTTATTTCGCTTGATAAGAACCTTCCCGGCAAGATTGCAGGGAATCTGCGCGCCATACTTCGCGCCGTGTCAGTTGGGGATGACAGCTTTACAATCGCCCATTACTATGAGGGCTATGCTACTTTGTTTGAGTTTACGTTTCCCATAACGCTTATTGGAATTGTGACAGCGATAATGGATCTGTTCAGGAAAAGAGGAGACCGCGGGAATGACGGTCTTCATAGTGTATCTGATGCAATATTTCTTTTCCTCACTCTTGGATGTGTGATACTGGGACTTGTGATCCTGCCCGACATCAACAGGCTTGTCATGATCTTTGTGCCGATGATCTATTTCTTTGTAAAGGGAGCGGTATTTGCGGCTGATAATCTGGGCAAGATAAGCACAGCAGCGCTCTGCCTTATCCTCCTTGTCGGAGGGCTGTCTTTTTCAAGGGATTACTTCAAAGACTTCAACACCTGGTCAATCAGCATCTACATGCCGGGGTATGGAGATGCCATAAAGAGGGCATACGAGATCGCAGGCGACGACAGGATGATCTATTCGACCTACGACGGATTGTCAGCACCTTTCATGCTGGCACTTTATTACAACAATTATGATCCGCACAGATTCTATACGACAGTGGAGTACAAAGATGAGAAGGCGGAGTTTCGGATCGCCGAGAGTTTCGGGAACTTTGTGTTCCATCTTCCGGACGATCTGACGGAATCTGAACATGATACGGATGTGTTTGTTCTTTCCTCTGCAGAAAGGGATGAATTTGGCGAAAAAGAGGGATATAAATGTGAGGATTTTGGCGGATACTTTGTGCTCTACAGGTAGTTTCTAAAAAGTTTGGTACCTTTATAAAAAGAGGATTAAATGTGCCCTCCGGGTATGGAAAAAGACCCGGATTTCTCCGATAATTAATACATGTAACAGGGGAGGGCATGATTTATGAAGAAAAAGTTATTTTCATCAATCATCACATTTGGGGTTCTTATTTCACTTTTTTCTTTCTGCGATCCTTGTTTTATTCCTGCAGCAACTTCATACGCAGAGAACAATATATCGGGTGAGATAACTGTAGATGATGAGTACCTCATTCCGGACAGTCTCGGGTATTTTACTTACTATGTTGTTGTGGCAACCAACAATACAGGAAGCGACATCTCCATCAGTGCCGACTTTACGGCAAAAGACAGATCCGGCAACCTCTTAAGAAAAGTCAATGACTACGCTGATGCGGTAAGAAACGGTCAGCAGTTCATACTCTACGGACAGTTTAACAGCAAGGCCATAAAAAACGCTTCCTCTTTTGAGTACGACTACTCAGTAGCACCCACTGACAGATGCGCATATTCGCAGGTCTCCTTAAATGCCGACAGGTCAGGACAGCTCATTGAGCTTACAGCTACCAACTATGCCAAGTATGACATCCAGTGCGCCAATGTTCGCACCGTATTCAAAAAGAACGGCAAGGCTGTTGCCTTTGACACCGTCAATATCGCGGACACGGGAATCATCTTCCACAGCGGCTCTACCAACTTCCAGGTACTTGGAATGAACGCAGGAGACTACGATGACTACGTGATCACCTATACCTCTGTTGCAGACAACTCCATACCTGAAGATATCTGATATTTAAGGGCAGGCGCTAAGTCGCCTGCTTTTTTTGTGCGTATATGGTAACGACTTCCCGTTCGTAATTGCGCATAAAAGCTGATATAATCGTATTATTGGAAGTATGTCGCTTTAAAGGAGAATTGCCGTGAAGTTTCGTGTGCCCATGCCTAATAAGATAACGACGAAGATAATTCTTTTCAGCATGATAAGTGCGGCTCTTAATGTCGGGCTCTGCTATCTGACCACAAGTAAGGATCTGCCGCTGTATTTTGATACGATAGGTACAGTGTTTATGGCTTTTTTGGCGGGTTATCTTCCCGCGATCGGTGTGGCAGTCATGACGAGCCTGTTGTGCAGTCTCTTTTCCAAGGATGCTCTGTACTTTGCGCTTCTTGGAGTCTTTGTGGCAATTCGCTCCGATGCTTTTATAAGAAATAAAAAGGGCGGCCTTAAGGCGCTTGTCTGCCTGATCTGTGATGTTACCATCATGACCGGTGTTGTGGGGACTATTTTGCAGTGGCTGCTCCTTGGCAAGCCTCAGTATGCGTATGTCTCGGATCCGGCAGGAGTAATGGCTGATGGAAACAGCGTTCTTTTATTTTTCTTTTCGATGCTCATTGTCATGGGCTTCAATCTTATTGAAAAGGGTATTTCCATTCTGATCGCTTACTGGGTATATACGATCATTCCGCCTGAAGCGCGCAAGATGTGCAGGGCAAGCAGGTGGAAGCAGAAACCGCTTTCCCGCCGGGAGACCAAAGAGATAACTTCAAATATCAGCGAAGGAAGCACCTCGCTTAAGATCAAGGTCTTGTTCCTTCTGATGTCAGTTGTGATTCCGCTGACGATCATTCTTGGCATTATCACCACCAGGACCAATTACAACTATATCAAAGACGACGGCAAAAAGATGGTGAGTGATGTCACTTCCTATGCTGCTTCTACGCTTGATCCCGAGCACTTCGGTAAATTCCTCGTTGATGCGAAAAAGGTTTCGGAGTATGGGAACATCCGCTATATGCAGTACAATACCCAGCTTATCAACATCAAAAATGCTTTTCCTGAGATCGAGTATCTGTATGTCTACCAGATAAAGGAAGATGCGTGCTACCTGATCTTTGACACGGATCCGGATGTCCAGAAAAACGGAACTGTGGGAGAGAGGATTGAATTTGATGATGTCTTTAAGCCGCTCGTCAAAGATCTCGTTCAGGGTAAGGAAATAGAACCCTTAGAGGTGGACAGCAGGTACGGAACATTTATTACCGCCTATCATCCAATAAATGATTCGGAAGGCAGACCAACCAATTTCTATGTTGGTGCTGATATAACACTGAAGACGTATCAGGATTATGCAATGGAGTTTATCCTGAAGGTTGCATTTGCTTCTTCGGGCTTTTTTGCAATGATCGTCGCCTTCGGCTTATGGACATCATCACATCAGCTAGTGTACCCGATAGGGAGTCTTGTAAGCAGCATCGATGGATTCATGAAGGGTTTCACAGACCAGGAGAAGCTTGATGAGAGCGTCAAAAAGCTTGAGAGCCTCGACATACGCACGGGAGATGAGCTTGAAAAGCTGTACAAGGCAGTCTGTGAGATGGCTAACCAGACTGCGGAGCAGATGAGGAGCAACAGGCTGCTTGTCAGATCCAATGAAAAAATGCAGACAGGCCTCATAGTCACAATGGCGGATATCTTTGAAAATCAGAACATCGATTCAAAGGCGCATGTACAAAAGACAGCTGAGTATGTCCGCATCATACTTGAGAGCCTCAGGCGCAAGGGATACTATTCCGAAAAGATCTCTGATAAATATATCAATGATGTGGAGATGTCCGCGCCTCTTTATGACATAGGAAAAGTCAAGATACCCGATTCCATATTGAACAAACCCGGAGAACTGACAGGGGATGAGCGTGAGATCATGAAGACCCATACCACCGAGGGCAGGAAGATCCTTGAAAACGCGATTGCCACTGTTGAGGGTGAGAACTACCTCAAGGAAGCCAGAAACATGGCAGCATATCATCATGAGCACTGGGACGGCTTGGGATATCCCCTGGGGCTTCACGGTGAGGTGATACCTCTTTCGGCGAGGATAATGGCAATTGCAGATGCTTTTGATGAGATGACTTCACCCAGGAGATACAGGACTGCGATCAGCGCCCAGGAGGCCCTTGATAAGATAAAAGAGGGTGCCGGAAGCCGGTTTGATCCAAGGTGTGTTGAGGCCTTTGCGGATTCTTTTACCGAGGTAAAGGGTGTCATCAGAAAGTATCCGGAATAAAGCAGATACAGTGTAAATGTTTTGGAGGTTTGTCGATTATGACAGGCAGAAACAGGATAAAGGGTTTTGCTGCTGCACTGATCTTTGGCCTTTTGACAGGAGGCAGCATCCTTGGAGCAGCTGCGGCTGAACCAGACAATAACATAGAAAGTCAGGATGCTTCACCGAACCTGTTCGGAGGGGGATATGCGGCTACCGGTCAGATTGAAGATGCAGGATATATGGCGGTGATGTACGATGCCGACAGCGGCCTTCCAACCTCGGAAGCTAACTGTGTTCTCGGGGCGAGCGACGGCTATGTGTGGGTAGGCGGATACTCGGGCATATTCAGATATGACGGCTCAACTTTCGAGAGGCAGCCTGTATCCACAGGGCTGACCAATGCGAGATGCTTTTACGAGGATAGTCTTGGAAGGATCTGGGTAGGAACCAACGACAACGGTGTTGTGGTCATTGACGGCGACGAGTACATCCATTTTTCCAAAGAGGATGGTCTTTCCTCGTCTTCCGTCAGGGATTTTACTGAGGACGGCGAGGGCAATATCTACATAGGCTCCACAGCCGGGATAGCCTTTGTTGACAGTGACATGGTGCTTCACACTGTGGATGATGACAGGATCAACAATGAGAGAATCCTCAGACTGGTCGCTGATGCCGCCGGTTCTGTGTACGGTCAGACCAAGGATGGAGCAGTATTCAGGCTTTCAGGCGGCAAACTGGCACAGTACTTTAGCAGCGAAGATCTGGGGATAGAGGCAATCTCCACAATACTTGCAGATCCTCATATACCGGGCAAGATGTATCTTGCCACAAAGTCTCAATATATTTACTACGGAACCTTCGGGGATGACGTGGAGCATCTTAAGCAGATAAATGTAAGCCGGGCCAGATCTGCTCACTGGATGAGCTACGACTGCAACAGGGTGTGGATAGCTTCAGATACTGTTATAGGTTACCTTGATGCCGAAGGGGAGTTTGTTGTGCTTGATAAGCTTCCGCTTAACGACTCCATTGAGATGGAGACATCCGATTATCAGGGCAATATGTGGTTTGCTTCTTCCAGGCAGGGAGTTATGAAGATTGTTGCCAGCAACTATCTTAACTACAGTGCCATGGCGGGGGTTACCGATGAAGTTATAAATGCGGTGCTCAAGGACGGAGAAGAATTCTATATCGGAACAGATACAGGACTTATGATCCTGCATCAGGGATTGAAGGTTGTTAACAACCGGCTTACAGCCTATATCGGATCCAGCAGGGTAAGAGACATTTTAAAGGACAGGGAAGGCAACATCTGGATTGCCACGTTTACGGGCACTCATGGACTTGTGCGATATGAAAAGGACGGTACCATGACTGACTTTACCACGAGCGATGGGCTCCCGGGGAATGAGATAAGGTGCCTTAATCTTACCCGTGATGGCCGTCTTCTTGTTGGTACGGGGAGCGGTTTTGCAGTTATCAGGGATGGCCGTGTGGAGTACAGCATGGGCAGCGCTGAGGGTATTAAGAATACTGTGATACTCACCATATGTGAAGGACCGGACGGCGAGATCATGGCTGGCTCAGACGGTGACGGACTCTATGTATGCAAAGGGCGGGCCATAAGTTACCGGCAGGAGGAGCTGTCAAGTGATGTGATCATGAGGGTTAAGAGAGATGAGGCGAATGATCTGTACTGGATAATAACTTCCAACTCCATTGAATACCTTAAGGGTGGCAGGATCACCAACATTTCAAGTTTCCCCTACAACAATATCTTTGACATCTTCAGCGACGGCGAAGGGCGCTACTGGATCACCAGCTCCCAGGGGCTGTACTGCGTAGATGAAGATGAGCTTTTGAATAATGATATCAGGGATTACAGGCTCTTTACCAAGGCAAATGGTCTCACTAGTATTCCCATATCCCACAGCCACAGCATTCTGGATGAGGATGGATATCTGTACATCACCGGAAGGACTGGTGTGTCCAGAGTCAATATAAAGAGATACAACAATGACATGCCCGAGATAAAGACCGGAATTGCTGAGATCCTCTTTGACGGGGAAAAGATATATCCCGATAAGAACGGCAGTATAACTGTTCCTGCAGGGAGCGGGAGACTTCAGATCCTGCCTGCGGTACTGGACTTTACACTGACCAATCCGATGGTCCATGTATTCCTTGAGGGTATAAGCGACCAGGGTATGACCACCCAGCAGAACAAGCTAACGACCTTAGAGTACACAGGACTTAAGTACGGCAATTATGTTCTGCATATCCAGATATTAAATGGCGGGGACTCTGAAGTGGTTTCCGACAAAACCGTAAGCATCAGAAAACAGCCCCATTTTTATGAGCTTACTGCTGTGAGGATTCTTATTGCTGCCATGCTTCTTGTTCTTGTGGGACTTAGTGTGTGGCGCGTTATGGATGGCACAGTTATCAGGAA
Organism: uncultured Butyrivibrio sp.; assembly: GCA_946546925.1. Classification (GTDB taxonomy): domain Bacteria; phylum Bacillota; class Clostridia; order Lachnospirales; family Lachnospiraceae; genus Butyrivibrio. Next base: position 14,141 of record CAMNOS010000025.1, on the reverse strand, counting down.
GCAGTACCTTGAGATACAGGAAGCCAAGGAGGAAGCCGAGAGGGCCAACTCCGCCAAATCGCGCTTTCTTGCAAACATGTCACATGAGATCAGAACTCCCATCAATACCATACTGGGAATGGACGAGATGATACTGAGGGAGGACGGCAAGAATGTTCCTGACAATTACTACCTGTCGGTTATGAGTTATGCCCTGGATATCAAGGGCGCCACAGAATCGCTTCTAAGCCTTATCAATGACCTTCTGGATATATCCAAGATAGAGTCGGGCAAGATGCATCTTGTCGAGCAGGACTATGATGTGGAGTCAATGCTCCGCTCTGTGATCAAGATGATAAGGGTCAGGAGTGAATCCAAAAAACTCTACTTTGACGTGGATATAGATGAGAAGCTTCCAAGAAGGCTCTACGGAGATGATGGCAAGATCAAGCAGATAATCCTTAATCTTCTGACCAATGCCGTCAAATACACAGATGAGGGGGGATTCACCCTTAAGGTACTCGTTACTGAGAAAAACGACCTGTCCTGCTCACTAAGGATATCCGTAAAGGACACCGGAATAGGAGTAAAGAAAGAGGATCTGGAAAAGCTCTTTTCCGCATATGAGAGACTTGATGAGGAAAAGAACTCCGCCATACAGGGAACAGGTCTGGGCCTTGACATATCAAGGCAGTTTGCAGGCCTTATGAACGGCAGGCTCTGGTGCGAGAGCGAGTACGGAGAGGGCAGTGAATTTATCCTGACTCTCTCTCAGAAGATAACAGATTCGGCTGAAATGGGAATGTTTAAAGAGGACGAGGATACCTCTGCCGCAGGACCTTATGTTCCCAAATTTGTGGCCCCGGATGCAGACATCCTTGTTGTTGACGACAATCCGATGAACCTGGCTGTCATCAAGGGACTGTTAAAGCCCACGAGAATGTTCATAACTACTGCGGGAAGCGGAGAGGAGTGCCTTGAAAAACTCAGATCCGGAAGCTTTAACGTAGTACTTCTTGACCACATGATGCCGGGAATGGACGGCATAGAGACGCTGCAGCACATCAGGAAAAAATATCCAGACCTGCCTGTATATGCCCTTACCGCAAACGGAACTGCGGGAGAGGACTTCTACAAGTCAAAGGGCTTTAACGGATATCTGTCAAAGCCTATTGACACGGCTTTGGTTGAGCGCGCGATCATGAAGCACCTGCCTGAGAATATCATGATGAAGGCTGATGAGAGTGAAGCAGTGGAAGAGGACAATGAGCTTGACAGCAGCTATTTGTGGCTTCTTGAGACTGATGGCATAAGCGTTGCTGACGGAATCAAAAGCTGCGGCAGTGCAACTCAGTATATATCATCCCTTCAGATGTTTGCCGATACGATTGAGGACAACGCCAAAGTTATTGAAAACGCCTATGAGGACGGAGATGTCAAGCTGTACACCGTCAAAGTTCATGCCCTTAAGAGCTCTGCAAGAATAATAGGTGCTCTGGAGCTGTCAGATCTGTGTCAGCAGCTTGAAGATGCGGGAAACAGGGAAGATTTGGAATTTATAGAGGCCAACAATGAAAGACTCCTTCTGCTGTTTAGAAACTACATCCTAAGGCTTGAAAGGCTTGGAACTTCTACAGGTGAAGAAGAGAATCTTCCGTCCATCCCCGAAGATGAGCTCAGGGATGCGTATGAAGCACTTACGGAGTTTGTGGGACAGATGGACTACGACGGCATGGATATGGTCCTTGGACAGCTTAAAGAGTACAGCCTTCCGGACAAGGATGATGTGAAGATTAAGGCCCTTCGCAAAGCACTGAAAGTATTTGACTGGGATGAGATGGAGAAGATCCTGGAGCAGTAAAAATGCTCAACAATGAGAAGCGGAAAGGATATATGTGATGTTTGAATTCCTTCGGGTTCACCAGGTGGATATAATGCTGGGACTTTCCAGCATATGCCTGATAATCGCAGTTTTTACAGCTATAAGTACCATTATGACAAAGCGCAGAAAGACCATTCTTCTGTGTATGGAGATCTGCGCCTGCATATGGCTTGAAGCTGACAGAGTTGCATATATATATCACGGATATACGGGGCAAGGCGGGCGCCTTATTGTCATCCTCAGTAACTTCTTTGTCTTTCTCATGACAGTAGCTGTGCTTACCTGTGTGACCTTTTATCTTGATGATGTTATGAAAACCGAAGGAAGGATGCCAAAGACCCATCCTGCAATCCGATTTGCCATGGCGCTTGGCGCGGTCGCGGCAGCTTTAGTCGTGCTGTCTCAGTTCACTGGACTCTACTATACCTTTGATGCCAATAACATATATCACAGATCAAAGCTTTTTTTTATAAGCTATATTTTTCCCTATCTCATACTTCTTATCCAGCTTTCCATCCTTCTGGCATACAGAAAGAGGATACGAGGCAGGATTGCCATGTCGATCTTCTGCTTCGTTGCAGTCTGCTTCGTGGCATCCATGATACAGTTTTTTGCATACGGTGTTTCTCTTGTAGATATGGCTGCAGTGCTGATGGTTGTCGGGCTGTACATCTTTGCTCTTGTTGAGATGAACGACAGGGTGATACAGGCCAACAGGGCGACGATCGAAAACCTGATAGATGAACACAAGAGCATGAGAAAGCTCTTTGAGCAGACGGCTACAGCACTGGTAACTGCGATAGATGCCAAGGACCCTTACACACAGGGTCACTCTGTAAGAGTTGCGGAATATGCCAAAGAGATAGCAAGGCTCTCGGGGATGGATGAAAAAAAGTGCGACGAGGTCTACTTTGCGGCCATCCTTCATGATGTGGGCAAGATAGGAATCTCCGATGACATCATAAAAAAGAACGAACACCTCACGGATGAAGAGTATGAGATAGTCAAAAAGCACCCAAGCATAGGCGGAGAGATCCTGTCAGGGATCAAGGAGTTCCCTTTTATAAGCATAGGCGCAAGATATCACCATGAGAGATACGACGGAAAAGGCTACCCTGAGGGACTTTCAGGGGAGAGCATCCCGGATGTTGCAAGGATTGTAGCCGTTGCCGATACCTATGATTCAATGACATCAAAGAGGTACTACAGGGATCCGATGCCACAGAGTACCGTGAGGGAAGAACTCGTCAAGGCAGCAGGTACACAGCTTGATCCCGCTTACAGCCACATCATGGTTGATATGATCGATCATGACACTGAGTATCTGATGAGGGAGAAGGAGAGCTCTGATATAAAGAACGATGATGACGACCTGACGAAAGTCAGCGAGATGCACTTTGGCGAGTACAAGGAGCATGTCTCAGAGGGTGTCAGGATCACTGACAGCATCACAAGGATAACCTTTGAGAGTCAGCCGGAGATGGGATTTGATGAAAAGAAATCTCTGCCCTCCATAATCCTGTTCGACTCCCATGACGGCTGCGTTCATAAGGATGACAGGGGAATAAGACTGCTTCATTATCTTGAATACGGGGAGATATGGCCGGACGGAAATGTTATCTCAACTGCAGCAAGGGATATGAAGGTAGAGATAAAGAGTTCCGGCAGGCAGGATGATGATCCCGGAAGGATGGGAGTTGTCCGCTTTGAGATCGAGGCGGTCAGGTACAGGGACCATGTGAAGATCAGATTCGTAAGTGACAGCCTGGCAGTGGATGTTACATGTGCGCTTCCCGATTCCATAAGATTCTCATATCTGGCCCTTACCGGAGAGCACTGTCACATCATGAACATCTGCGTCGATAACACCGGCGAGAAGATAGATGAGAACTATATAGAAAGACTTGCTGATGAAGTCAGCTACATCGACAGATTGCAGGGAGATCTCCCCAATGTCCAGGTGGAGGGGTATCGCAGCGGTTATACTGAGCCTGTACCTGTCAGAGACGGCATGAGGATCAGGTTCAGGACCATGGCTCTGCCCACGGCCAATCTCATCTGGCACTGCGCCTTTATCCTTTTGTTCACTGCAGATGACGGGATCGTCCTTGGAGACAATTACACCGAGCACGGCTGCATAAGACTTGACGGCGAGAATGCCACCAACAATGACCTTGCGATCAATACCTTAAGCGTTTACAAGGATGAGAACTTTACCGGGTGGGACGGCTGGAAGAAGGACAACAAAAAGGGCTTTGAATGTGAAGTTCTTTTCACCAGGCGAAAGGACCATATCACCATGGAAACAGATAACTGCGGCATTCACGTAAAGAGTACGACCGCTATCGCGCCCGGATGCGAGAACGTATATATGTCACTGACAGGAGATCAGTGTGCCCTGACAGACATAAGAGTTCTGGATGCCAGATAAAAAAATGAGCCGGGGAGCGCTCCGGCAATAGTCAATTTGCCATCCCGGATATATAATGTCTATCAGGAGGATATTATGAAAAAAGGACTTGTTATGGAAGGCGGAGCAATGCGGGGCATGTTTACCTGCGGAGTGCTGGACGTCTTTATGGATAATGGTATTTCTTTTGACGGTGCGGTCGGGGTTTCGGCGGGAGCAACCTTTGGCTGCAACATTAAATCGGGGCAGAAGGGGAGAGCCCTTCGTTACAACACCAGATACTGTACGGACTACAGATATCACAGCATCAGATCCCTAATCACCACGGGGGATATATACAATGTAGAATTCTGCTACGACACGCTTCCCTATCAACTTGATAAGTGGGACATTGAGGCTTTTGAGAAGAATCCCATGGAGTTCTACTGTGTCGCTACGGATGTGCGGACAGGAAAAGCAGTGTACCACAAGTGCAGCGATGGAAGAAAAGAGGATATAACCTGGATACAGGCATCCGCGTCGATGCCTCTGGTCTCAAGAATCGTTCATATTGACGACGGCGAGTATCTTGACGGCGGGACCTCAGATTCCATCCCGCTTAAGTTCATGGAGGATAAGGGGTACGAGCGTATCCTTGTGATCGAGACCCAGCCCTATGATTACATGAAAGGCCCGCAGAAGTTCATGCCGCTTATAAGGCGCATCTACAGGAAGTATCCGGCATTGATTAAGGCTATGGAAGAGCGCCATCTGATGTATAATTGGGAAAAGAGCTATGTGAAAAAGAGAGAGAAGACCGGAGACGTGTTTGTGATAAGACCGGACGAACCTCTTCACATAAACCCGATCGAAAAAGATCCGGCTGAGCTTTTGAGAGTCTATGATCTTGGAAGGCAGCAGGCTCTTAAGAACATAGACAGGATCAGGAAATTTTTTGAAGCATAAATAAAACAGGAGATCATATCCAAAATGGATGAGAGATATAAGCCGCTTTTTACACCCTGGAAGATAGGCGGGTGCGAAATAAAAAACAGGATAGTCATGACTTCAATGGGAGGAACGAACCTCCTTGGGTGGATGGAGAAGAACCACTTTGACAGGGAGGGCGCAGAGTTTATCCTGAAGGTTGCGCAGAATAATGCCGGACTGGTTCTTCCGGGCTGTCAGCCTGTTTACAATCCCATGTTCGGACAGTGGCTTCATACCAACAGGAAGATGTATCAGGACCTTGCAAAATGGATGCCTGAATTTCACAAGACGGGAGCTAAACTATTTGTCCAGCTCACGGCAGGATTTGGAAGATCATTTACTGTGAGCAGAATGATGGAAAAGCTCTATACAAACGGCGCGCTTAAGGTCCTTTCAAAGCCATTCATGGATCTTGACAGGATTACTGCGTCTGCCAGCGAATCTCCCAACAGGTGGTCGGACAAGGTACCTTCAAGGGAGATGACAAAGGAAGAGATAAGGCAGATAATCGAGTCCTTTGGAAAGAGTGCAAGGCTCCTCAAGGATGCAGGTGTGGACGGAGTTGAAGTCCATGCTGTTCATGAGGGGTATCTTCTTGATCAGTTTGCGCTTAAGTATGTTAACAAAAGAACTGATGAGTACGGTGGAAGTCTTGAGAACAGATATCGTTTTGCTGCCGAGATAGTAAAAGAGATTAAGGAAAAGTGCGGAAAGGATTTCCCGGTTTCACTAAGATACAGCGTTGTATCAAAGACCAAGGGAATGAGAAGGGGTGCGCTTCCCGGCGAGGAATATGAAGAGGCCGGAAGAGACTTTGAGGAGTCAAAGCTGGCGGCAAAGTTCCTCACAGATGCAGGGTACGATATGCTTAACTGCGACAACGGAACCTATGACGCCTGGTACTGGTCACATCCCCCTATCTATATGCCGGAGAACTGCAACCTTGAAGATACGATTAGACTTCGTAAGGAAGTCGATATCCCCGTTGTCTGTGCTGGAAGGCTAGACCCTGCTGTTGCTGCCTCTGCCATAGAAAAGGGAGAAATAGACGCGGCAGGATTTGCGAGGCCTTTCCTTGCAGATCCCGAGTGGGTGACCAAGCTTTTGGATGACAGACAGAAGGACATACGTCCCTGCATCCTGTGCCACAACGGCTGTTTTAACATGTGTCACTACAAGGGCGTTCCCAACGACCAGCCCCTTGAAGATTCGCTTCACCTTGCGCGCTGCGCTGTCAATGCGGAGACAATGCAGACAGGCAAACACTTCATCAAAAAGGCAGGACATCCTTCCACCATTCACATTGTGGGCGGTGGAATCGGCGGAATGGAGGCTGCAAGAGTCCTTAAGCTTAGAGGCCACAATCCGGTCATCTATGAGAAAACGGACAGACTCGGCGGAACCTTTATTGCAGCCAGTGCGGAATCATACAAAGGAAAGCTACGAGACCTTCTTGCCTGGTACATAAGGCAGATGGAAGAACTTGGCATTGAGATACACTATAATACCGAGATAACCGATCCGAGGAAATTCGGCAGGAAGAGCGATATCATAATAGCCACCGGAGCAAGACCCAGATACCTTAGGTCTGTTCTTGGCTATGACAGAATGATCGAGGCCTGTGATTTCTTAAACGGGGCGGAAGTGGGGCAGAGAGTTGCCATAATCGGCGGTGGCCTTACGGGCTGTGAGATTGCCTACGAACTTCTCCTTCAGGGCAGGGAACCGGTGATAGTTGAGATGAAGAATGACCTTATTTCCCAGTCGGGAGTGTGCCTTGCCAACAGCTCGTACCTCAGGGAGTACTTCGCACTTCACAATACCCCTGTTTACCTTGATACGACCCTTGATGAAGTGAGGCTTGACTCAATAGTATGTGAGGACAGAGAGGGCAACAAGATTGCCATTTCCTGCGACAGTGTTATCAGCTGCGCAGGCTATATACCTGATCCTGTGATCTCGGAGAACGACAGGACAAGCAACATGGACTACGTTGGAGACTGCTGGCACGTCGGGAACTTAAGAACTGTAATCTGGCGCGCATACGAGGTCGCAATGAGAATCTGATCATAATAAAAAGTCACAAAAGCAAAGGAATGGAACTTAGGTGTATAAAAATACAGTTGACACACCTTTTTTATAGTGTTATCATTTCAGTAATTTAATACTTCAAACCGATGAAGCGGAGATAAAGATTGTAATGCCCATACAGAGAGCCCGGGCAGGTGAGAGCCGGGTTGGAAACAGATTTTCAAATGGACCGCAGAGGGTGCAGGGAAATGTTTTTTTATGCATTGGAACAGAGTATTCTGCAACGTGAGGCATACGTCAGTTGCCTGGGATATGAAGGTATCCTGTAAGTGCACGGGTCAGACCGTGAATCAAGGTGGCACCGCGGATAAGGTGGTTATAGACTTTAAATTATTCGTCCTTGACAGAAACAGTTGTTTTCTGTCAGGGACTTTTTTCGTGTGAAGCATTTTCGAGTTTGTGTCTGCTTCACACGGGAAAGCCGGAGCAGAGTCATTTAAAGGAGGAACAGAACATGATCAGAGAAGCTATCGTAAAGATCGTAAACAAGGAAGATCTCACCTATGATGAGGCCTACAGCGTTATGAACGAGATAATGAGCGGAGAGACGACCCCCACTCAGAACGCGGCCTTTCTTGCAGCTCTCTCCACAAAGAGTGCGAGGGCTGAGACCACAGATGAGATCGCAGGCTGTGCAGCGGCCATGAGAGATCACGCAACCAGAGTTGAAACCGGGATGGATGTCTTTGAGATCGTGGGAACAGGCGGAGACAATGCCCACAGCTTTAATATCTCAACCACGTCGGCTATAGTTGCGGCTGCAGGCGGGATGAAGGTTGCCAAGCACGGCAACAGGGCTGCATCATCGAAGAGCGGAACAGCAGACTGCCTTGAGGCTCTGGGAGTCAATATCCAGCAGAGTCCCGCAAGGTGTGTAGAGCTTCTGAATGAAGCAGGTATGTGTTTCTTCTTTGCGCAGAAGTATCACACCTCCATGAAGTACGTGGGAGCTATCAGAAAAGAACTGGGATTTCGAACAGTGTTCAATATCCTCGGACCTCTCACAAATCCCGGGTCACCCAAAATGCAGCTTCTTGGAGTGTACGACGAGTACCTCATAGAGCCGCTTGCACAGGTTCTGGTGAGCCTCGGTGTGACACGTGGAATGGTGGTCTACGGCATGGACAAACTCGACGAGATCTCCATGAGTTCAGAAACAAGAATCTGCGAGATCAAGGACGGATGGTACAAGACTTACACCATAGCACCGGAGGACTTCGGCTTTGCAAGGTGCACCAAAGAGGATCTTGTTGGCGGGACGCCAGAAGAAAACGCTGAGATTACCAGAGGGATTCTCAAGGGAGATAAGGGACCAAAGAGGGATGCGGTTCTTTTAAATGCGGGAGCATCACTTTACATCGGAGAAAAGGCAAAGAGCTTTGCTGAGGGAATCACGCTGGCAGCTGAGATCATCGACTCGGGAAAGGCCACAGAGACTCTTCAGAAGATCATCGAAGTAAGTAACCGCCCCGAAGAAGCGTGAGAAGAAAGCCAGATTGTATTGAAAAAAGGAGCAGCAGATGACGATACTCGATACAATAGCTGAATATGCCAAAGAGAGAGTGGCAGGTGCTAAGCTGCAGATGCCTTTAAATGAGATAAAGGCAAGTGCAAATGACCTTCCCGTGGGAGACTATTCTTTTGAAAAAGCTCTTTCACGTGAGGGCATGAGCTTTATCTGCGAGTGCAAAAAGGCCTCACCCTCAAAGGGAATCATTGCAGATGATTTCCCTTATCTTGAAATAGCCGGAGAATATGAGAGAGCGGGAGCTGACTGCATCTCGGTCCTCACAGAGCCGAAGTGGTTTCTTGGATCCGACAGATACCTTGAGGAGATTGCAAGGGCAGTGAGTATTCCGTGCCTTCGGAAGGACTTCACCGTAGATGAGTACATGATCTACGAGGCCCGGATCCTTGGAGCATCTGCAGTACTTCTCATATGCTCGATACTTGGGAGAATGCAGCTTGAGGAGTATATCGGGATTGCTTCAGAACTGGGACTTTCTGCTCTTGTTGAAGCTCACGACGAGAAAGAAATCGAGATGGCAGTCGGCGCCGGGGCGAGGATAATAGGTGTCAACAACAGGAACCTCAAGGATTTTACTGTGGATACCGACAACTCAAAGAGGCTTCGCACTATGATTCCGGAGAGCGTGCTTTTTGTATCTGAGAGCGGTGTCAGGGACAGGGCGGACGTTGAAAAACTTGAAGAGATTGGAGCTGATGCGGCCCTTGTGGGCGAGAGTCTTATGAGGGCCGGGGACAGGGCAGATAAGCTAAGACAGCTGAAGGGGCTTATATGACAGAAAAAGCTCTTTTAGATTTGCCTGGCCCGGTTAGAAAAAATGGAGAAAATCTGATGACCAAAATTAAGCTTTGCGGGCTGACGCGTCCTGAAGATATCGAGGCGGCAAACAGACTTAAGCCCGAATATATCGGATTCGTCCTGTGGGATAAGAGCAGCCGCTTTGTCTCAAGGCAGCAGGCAGCTTTACTTAAAAAAGCTCTTTTGCCCGCAGTGAATGCAGTCGGTGTCTTTGTAGATGAGGATCCTGAGGCTGTTGCCTCTTATCTTGAGGAAGGGATAATAGACATCGCGCAGCTTCACGGAAGTGAAGACAGGGAGTATATGAGGACTCTGCGAAGACTTGTTCCTGAAAGGGAGATTATTAAAGCAGTCCGGATAGAGCCTGAGAATAGCCTTGAGGATATGCTACTTGAGTTCAGAGGATGTGAGCCCGACTTTTTTCTCTTTGATTCAGGGACGGGTTCAGGGCAGAGATTTAACTGGGACAGGATAAAGGGCGCTGAGATAGCAAGGCCCTTCTTTCTGGCGGGAGGGCTTGATCCTGACAATGTTGCAAAGACCATCACAGAACTTGGACCTTACGCAGTGGATGTAAGCTCAGGAATTGAGACGGACAAAAAGAAGGATACTGCCAAGATGGAGAGATTTGTGAAGACTGTAAGAAATGCGATGTGAATGAAGAGCCGGTTTAAAGACTGGCGCATTGCAATGACAGATTTGTATTACAGAGTAAGGAGCAGGATATGACTAACAGAAAAGGAAGATTTGGAGTACACGGAGGACAGTACATTCCGGAGACTTTGATGAATGCGGTGATTGAACTTGAGAAAGCCTATAATCACTACAAGGACGACCCGGAATTTAAAAGGGAGCTGACTGATCTTTTTAACAATTATGCAGGGAGACCATCTCTTTTGTACTACGCTGAGAAGATGACGAAGGACCTGGGCGGGGCTAAGATCTACTTAAAGCGTGAGGACCTCAACCACACCGGATCCCACAAGATCAACAATGTGCTGGGACAGGCGCTTCTTGCTAAGAAGATGGGAAAGACAAGGCTCATTGCAGAGACCGGCGCAGGCCAGCACGGAGTTGCAACAGCAACCGCGGCAGCTCTTATGGGCATGGAGTGCGTTGTTTTCATGGGAGAAGAGGATACCAGAAGGCAGGCACTCAATGTATACAGGATGGAACTTCTCGGGGCGAAGGTCGTGCCGGTGAAGACAGGAACGGCGACACTTAAGGACGCGGTTTCTGAGGCTATGAGGGAGTGGACGAGCAGGATTTCAGACACTCACTACTGCCTTGGCTCTGTCATGGGACCACATCCTTTTCCCACAATAGTAAGGGACTTTCAGGCAGTCATATCAAAAGAGATCAAAGAGCAGATCCTGTCAAAGGAGGGGAGACTTCCTGATGCAGTAATTGCCTGCGTCGGAGGAGGATCGAATGCCATGGGAAGTTTCTACAACTTCATTGAGGATAAGGGAGTTGCTCTTATCGGATGCGAAGCCGCGGGAAGAGGAATCGATACCTTTGAGACAGCGGCCACGATCAATACCGGACGCCTTGGCATCTTCCACGGCATGAAGTCATATTTCTGTCAGGACAAATACGGACAGATAGCGCCGGTCTACTCAATCTCCGCGGGACTTGACTATCCGGGCATTGGGCCTGAGCACGCATATCTCCATGACATCGGAAGAGCACAGTATGTGCCTGTGACAGATGATGAGGCTGTTAATGCATTTGAGTACCTCTCAAGGACTGAAGGGATAATCCCTGCAATTGAGTCTGCCCATGCGGTGGCCTACGCGATGAAGATAGCGCCTTCAATGGACAGGGATAAGATAATCGTAATAACTATTTCGGGAAGAGGCGACAAGGACTGCGCCGCCATCGCCAGATATAAGGGCGTTTCATATATAGAGGAGGACGAGTGATGAGCAGGATTGGCAAAGCATTTGAAAACGGCAAGGCATTTATAGCTTTTATAACCTGCGGCGATCCTGAGCTTGAAACAACCGTGGAAGCAGTAAGGCAGATGGTGCAAAACGGTGCAGATCTCATCGAGCTTGGGATCCCTTTTTCAGATCCGACTGCCGAGGGGCCGGTGATCCAGGGGGCGAACCTTCGTGCACTTACGGGCGGTGTTACCACGGACATGATATTTGACATGGTGAGGGACTTAAGAACTGACGTAGATGTGCCAATGGTCTTCATGACCTACGCCAATGTGGTTTATTCCTATGGGGCTGATAAGTTTCTTTCTGCCTGCAGTGAGATTGGGATAGACGGAATCATCCTTCCGGATCTTCCCTTTGAGGAGAAGGAGGAGTTTCTTGATACCTGTCACAAGTATGGAGTTGACCTCATATCACTTATAGCGCCCACCTCAGCGAACAGGATAGCCATGATAGCAAGGGAGGCGGAAGGCTTTATCTATGTGGTTTCAAGCCTTGGCGTCACAGGAACCAGAAGCGAGATCACAACGGACCTTGGAAGTATCGTTAAGGCGATCCGCGAGAACACTGACGTGCCATGCGCGATAGGCTTTGGAATCTCCACACCTGAGCAGGCGAGGAAGATGGCAGAGGTCTCTGACGGCGCCATAGTCGGATCTGCCATAATCAAGATAATTGAGAAGTACGGGAAAGACGCTCCAAAGTATGTTGGAGAATATGTAAGGAGCATGAAAGAGGCTCTGGCATAATGCCGGAGCTTTTCTTTTTGGAAAAACATTTACGTTATTCAGAATATCAATTAAAATTACTTAATAGATACTATAGGCATCAGACTTTAAATACAAGGACGGAGTGCGATATGAGTGATAATGAGCAGAAGAGCCTTATAAGTGATAACAGTTTTGAAGGGAAAGCCATTGTGACTTTTCCCGAAGGGAGTCTTATTCTTAAAGAGGGTGATGTCAACCTTGATATGTATAAGATAATCCAGGGAAAGGCGGAGATGTATATCGGCTATGGTACCGATCACGAAGTTCTGGTTGGGATCATAGGAGCCGGGGCATGCTTTGGTGAACTTGGACTTCTCACACATTCACCTGCCATATATACGATCATTGCTTACTCGGACGTATATGCCCTCAGAGTCACACTTGAGCGCGTGGGGACATTTATAGAAGAGAACCAGTCCAGCATTCTTCAGATCATGACCAACATGGCCAAGACCATGTCAGTAATGCAGCATCAGATCACATTTCTCAGTAAAGAACTTGAATCGTATAAACCTAAGGAGGACAGCTTTGATGAGGTCAAAAAAGACCTGCTTCGCAGCCTCTACAACCCCAACGGCAGGGGAATGAAGGGAATGATGTACTACCTGGGAAGGGATAAAAAGTGAAAAACAGAAGAGATATCCTTAAAGAATATCTGACTTGCAAAGGTAGCTCTTTTACCGTTTGGCAAGAAAGTTGTGAGGGAACATGTCCTGTAAAGCCAGAAAACTGACAAGTATGAGTATTGTTCCCGCTATAGGATAAACAATTATCAGCCGGTTAGTCGTGCCATAGATTTCAAGAACGCCTTTAAATACACAGCCTACGCTCAATGTGGCTATGGCTGTATTCCATATGTCAGCAAAGGTTTTGCCTGGGTATTTATTTGTGATGAGCATTATTTCATAAAACAAAACGCCCATGATAAGTGGCACAGCAAAGGCGTAGATCATGTAGTAAGATGTTACGCCATGGCTGAATAATTCATAAATGGCACCAAAGAGGGCAAGAAATGCTGTCCAGACAGTATTGTAGAATAAGTTCTTCTTTAATTCTTTTTCCATAGTCAGATCCTTTCTGATTGTTTTCTCAGGTCATCAAATATAGACGATATCGCTGACACTTCGTTCTTTGATGCTTCCGCCGGAGGTAGGGTTGTTGACAACATAGCCATTGAAATACATGGTAGACGATCCGCCTCCGTCAAGGTTGTAAGCAGTTGTTACCCCCAGATCTTTCATGAAGTTTGCAAGCTCATACAGACTTAAGCCTTCGCTCTCAGAGGTTCTTCCGTCTGATACCACAAAAACAAAATGATTGGCATCTATGACTCCGATGGCAGTTCGCGGGTTGCTGGTCTTGGCCCTGTCTACCTCAGTGTTTGTATCTACTGCAACTTCATTGTCTTCTATAAGAGCAGGACCGAAAGTAAATGCCTGCCATACACCCATTGAAACAAGTTCCTCTGCCGTAAATTCGGCATCATTAACTACTTCCATTGTGCCGTCGGCATATATGCACAGCACATCGGAACCGTTTGCCGTGTCTCTGTAGACAACACCATTTCTTATGACATATCCGCTTTCCTGAACTCCGTAATAATCGCCGTTTATGGCCAGTACAGCTCCGTTGTCTTCTGCGATGGATGAAGTGGTTGCCGTCACATTTTTTCCGTAGGTATCATCTGCAAAGGCGGTCTTTAAATACTGTGTAGAAGAGAGGGTAACGTCGGCAACGTAGATCTTAGTGTCATTCTGATAATAATCAG
>CAMNOS010000024.1 GCA_946546925.1 uncultured Butyrivibrio sp. | reverse complement strand
TAGAGGTCAAGTGAAGCGACCATTCCCTCTCTCTCAAGGATCGGTACAAATTCCGTTGGATACAGGACTATGCCGTTGCAGAACCACCTTGCAAGGGACTCCGCCCCCACAATTCTGCCCGTCTTGGTATCCACCTTGGGCTGAAGATAGATCCTGAACTCATCGTTGGCAAGCGCTTCCTCATACCTGTCTTCTATCTGCTTCTGTCTGTATATCCTGGTACTCATGGCCTTGTTGACAAACACGTAGGGCTTATTGGCAACATTCTTGGCATAGTTGCAGGCCATGGACGCTCTTGATATGGCCTGACTGGGGCTGTTCATGGACTCATCGATCGCATATACTCCCGCAACCGCAGCAACATTGAACTCGTCTTTTTTGCCGTTCTTGACACCATATACCGGGATTGCGGCGATGTATTTGAGAAACTTCTTGGTCCTGTCCTTCTTGATAAGAGCAGTGTAATTGTCTCCGCCAAAATGAGCTATGATCTCATCATCCTCAGCAAACTGCCTGAGATTCCTGGCGTAGCGCTTCATGATCTCATCGCCCTCGGAAACACCGTAACGCCTGCTGATAAGCCCGAAGCTCTTGAGGTTGAAAAAGAAGGAGTCGTATTTCATAATGTCGCCGCAGGCAAACTTATCGGAGACAAAGGAAATGAAGCCCCCTGAATTGGGAAGCCCCGTCAGGTACTGGGTCATTGCGCTCTTTTTAACCACGTTGGCCATAAGAAATCTCTCCATATGGAAAGACAGGACATCCATGATTATTGAGAAGGTGTTGTACTCCTCATCCGACCACTTCTTATCCTCTACAGTAAAGACGTGATATGCGATCACCCTCTCGCCGGAGATGTTACTTCGAAATACATAGGTGGGCTTAACTCCCACAAGGACAGGGCCAAACAGAGGGATCGTCCTCTCCGGTTCATCAGCCTTCTCAGCCCCCGGCTTAAAGGAAACTACTGACAAAATTGAGCGCAGAGAAAACTCCTTGGAAAGATCCGCCATAGCACTGGGGGAAATCTCAGGAGTGACTTCATCTTCAGACAGTATCTGTACAAAATTCTGGAAGCTCTTTTCAAAAGTCATGTGCGTTTCCTTCTTAAAGTGTAGTTAAAGATATTTTATAAAATTTTTATCATTTTTTCAATCATGATATGACATTATGTTTGATCTGTCTGATCCTTTAAACTGCGGTAATCTTCCAAGCTTGCAACAAGAAGCCTTGCGAGCGGCATATCAGGCATAATCTGCCTGAAAAGAGCCGCCGTTTTCCCTCTCTGCAGTTTGAAAAGAATCTCCTGTTCCTTGCCGTATCTATTCCCGGCCTCACACACAGCTGCGATGATGAGCGCTGCGCTCTCCAACTCAGATTCCGCATAAAAATATACGGGCATCAGATACTCTCCGCATCTCTGCACAATAAGTGCTCCGCAGGCCTCTCTGTCATCCAGAAACAGAAAACTTGCACCCGGAATAAAGTCCTTGAAAAGAGCTTCCGGCTGTACCGACATCTCAGCCCCCTCAATTGATGGGAGCTGACTTTTTATCTCTTCAAAAAGCTTCGGTGAAATGGCCTTAAAAGACGTTGGTGTGGGAAGTTTTGTTGGATCTTTTCTCAGAAATTCCGACTCTTCAAGCTCTTCTATGGTGATCCTCACATTGCCCGGAATCTTTATCTCCTCTTCGAAGAGTCTGTCGTAAAAGAAAGTCTCAGCACCCTTCATCAGACCGTCCCTTACAAGTTCAGGGCAAAGAACTGCCCCGATACGTGGAATATTCCCGATATCAGCCATATCAAAGGCCTTTAGAAGCAGTGCTTCGCCGATGCCACGCCCCTGTCTGTCCGCTGACACCGAAAGCCAGTCGATGGTCAGCATTTGCTGCGTTACGCATCCCACAAGTATGCCCACAAAGACCATCTGCATATCATCTTCTTCATCATCCGGCTTATCAGGGTCTGTCCCCTCAAGCGCCCCAAAAGCAAAAGCTGCGGGATTGTCCAGCATTGACAGATATTCATAAGGGTCAAGCCTTGTCACAAGCATATCATCACTATTGGTAAGTCTTACAATTTTCATTATCGAGCCCCTTCTTTTTCTGATCAGAACAGCTTTCCATACTTGAAATAAAGCGGGATCATACTCATATATCCACCAAGTCTCTTGACGGCCGCCTTAGTGTTGGCGCCAAGGACATAGCCCATGGCATCCAGAAAGTCCTCCGGTTCAGTCATGTCTACTTTCTCATCGAGCATCTTCTTGTGTTCCTTCAGAACTTCAACCATCATGCTATGATAGCCCTTAAAGAATATATTGAACCTCTCCATGGCGGCAGGACTTCTAAGTCCGCTTTCCTGCTGTGCCTTGCGAAACTCATTATACGCTTCCCGAAGCTGAGGTCCCCTGTGTCTGGTATCAGCAAAGAACGGTTCCAGTTCGCTTGTAATCCGCCTCCTGACCATTTCAGTCTCTTCAAAAAACATTTCGCGATAGACTTTAAAGTCATTTTTCATCTCTATCTCTTCAAAGAATTCCAGCTGCCTGTAATCTTCAATGAACTCCTCTTCTTTTTCAGAAAGTACTTTCTCATCAGCTTTCTCCTCTTTTGCCTTTTTCCATTCCAGATAGGAGTTGTAGGTGTTGCACACGCGCTTAAGATCAGGATGCTGCAGGAGATTATCAATGAGCTTATTAAATTCCGCTTCACAGCCGGCATCATCCGGATGTCTTATGTTCTTTTCCACTGACTTCATGAGATCATTGACGCTTTTAGCCCCGATCACAGGTATCAGCTTATTAAAGCTTTCTTTCGTGTTCTCCATAAGAAGTTGAAGAAAATCTTCCAGCTCGAGCTCTATATCCGCCTCTTTCATTTCACCCAAAGCACCCTTTAATTTCAACTTCTCTTTTAAGCCGACCTTTTTGGACTGCATGGAAAAGAACATGTTCCTGATTGAATCGACTGCATAACTGCAATCTTTGGATTTTTCCAGTTTGCTCAGAAAATACTCCTCACGCTCATTTTCATCTTCCACTTTAAGGTGCTGTCTGACTTCATAGGCATCACTCTGATAATCAAATATTTCAATCTGGTGCTGCACACATTCAGCCAGATTGCCTCCTTTAACTAATGAGAACATCTCAAGTGATGCCATGCCAACGGCATCAATAAATGGTGAGTACTTCGGTTCCAGCGGTATACTGTCAAGAGCCTTTACATCCTTCTGCAGCTGCTTAATCATGGAATTGACTTCATCAATGGCATTCTGAAGGCGGAGCTGACTCTGGGAAAAATTGAATATTTCAGGCGGAATGGCAAGCCCCAGTTCCTGCGCCTTTATCAGGGCTGCCGCAATCCTTTCACCTGCTGTATTCTGGTTTCCCAGCGCCATTATTTTGGTAAAGACCTCTGTCAGTTTCTGTCGTTTTTCCTGATAGAGAGTCTCATCACCTCCGGACATCTTGTAGAGCTTGTGGAAGCCGCTCCTGAAGTCACTTACCACGCCTCCCGATGCAGCAACCATCATCCTCGCAACTTCATCGAGCTGGGCATCGCCGAGCTTGGTTGCATTTCCAAAGTCGATGACCGTAAGTCCTTTCGAACTGATCATGATATTGCCTGAGTGAAGATCGCCGTGGTAGAATCCCTTTCTGAAGATTCCCTCTGTCACCCATGCCTCTGCCAGATCCATCAGATACTTCTGACGTTTCTGAAGTTCTTTGAGGGTATTGCGGACTTTTTCCCTTGAGGACTGAATCTTCCCCAGGTTCGCTTCATTCAGCTCCACCTTTGTGACATCTTCACCGTTAATATCAACCATTCTGGGCACCTTCTTTTCGACGCCGTCTACAACTTTGGTCTCGTAGCAGATAAAAGGACTCATGGCTTCTTCGCGGATTTCCCTCACCTGCGTCATATATGAATCCAGAGTTGTTCCCTCTGCCATTTCAAGGACCATACTGGTGGCTGTGGGTTCCACGCTGTCATCGAGTTTAACGGATTTAATATTATTGGTGTACTTGTTGTATACTTCACCTCTCTCTATGTTCCTGGCTTCGATGGTAAGATCAAGTTCTTCTTCGATCCTAAGGAGCTGCCCTTCAAAAGTCTTGGCCATACCGCCCGTCTTATCTGTAAGCTTCGCGCAGTCCCTCATGATGGACTTCTCGCGCATCATCCTGTTCCTGACATCGGGACGAAGCAGTTTAACTACCACATCTTTGCCCGAAGGGAACTTAGGTCCGTACATACGGCACAAAAAGGCCTGTCCTACAGAAGCAGCTCCCAGAGATTTCTTAAGTTCGATCTTCTCAACCTTGCCCTTGGAGCGCTTAACAATATCCAGAAGTTCTGCCTGGACCACGTTGTCGGGAATCGAAGAGAGCTTTGACTTCATATCGCTGAGGGCAGAACTTATCTCCTCCGGCATTTTATCAAGAGGCATTCCCTGAAGCATCTTCTGAAGAAGGGGTCCCGCCCCTTTAAGAATTCCTCCGAGGTAATTGCCCATTATCCTGTTTTTATTAGCTTCCTTCACCTCTTCTCCGGCATCTTCCGGAAGCTTTTTCTCACCCTTCATGTTGCGGATGGCGCTGGCGATCATGGCTCTTTTGTCCACGTCGGAAACACCGTTGAAATAGTTCTGAAGCACGATCTTCATGAACCTGCCCTGTCCACGTTTTCCGCCTGTAAAGTTCTCTTCAACCACTTTGTTCAGAATCGCCGATGATTCCTTCTGATAATTTTCGGCATACTTCTTGCGGCGAATCCTCTCTTCAAGGCCTATCCCCTTCTCCATATAATCCTTGGGTTTGTCCTTTTTGAGGACGAGCCCTTCTTCATCATTTCCGTATTCTTCATCAAGGTCATCACCCTGAGGCTCCGTGTTATTATCAGTACCAAAGATGAGCTTGATATTGTCGTTTACGTGATCCTGAATCTTTGCGCAGGCCTCATCTACGGCATTATTGATCTTTTGAGCGTAATTCTCGAACTCCTCATCCTTCATACTTTTTAATTTAGCAAATACCAGCACATTAGCCATATAGCTGCCGCTTATTCTTATTGGGCCAAGCTGCTCTCTGAGTTCATTTTTGAAATCATATTCTTCCTGAAGTTTTTTGTATTCTTCCTCCATCTCTTCTTCCGGTACGTCCTTTAGTCTCTCAAGATGAAGTTTGATATCCTCAGGTCCAACGATCTCATTGACTATATCATGGAAAACTTTTCTAAGGCTTTCATCGGGAAGCTGAAGTTTGTCAATGAAATTGTCAAGGCTGTGATTATCGTTATTTCTCACAAACTTTACAAGTACATTCACCACCTTGGCATTTGACAGGATCTTTTTAACTCTTGCGCCGGTAGCTACACCGGTCTCCTTCCTGTCCATGACCCAGGTGTCTTTATCGAATATGAGATCCGCAATTGCATTCTTTGCCAATTCCTCATCTTCATCGAATTCATACTCTTCCTTTTTTACCGGAATCTCCTTCTCCTTCGGCTCTTTTACAACCACCTTTTCGCTCACCGTCTTGTCATCTTCAAGCCTTTTGAGAAGTGTAAGCGTCTGCTCTTCGTTTATATGCACACTGTCCTCAATGGACTGCACCCTGTGCATGATCTGCTCCTTTGTCATTTCTCCGTTAAGGGCGCACTTTGCCATGCGCACAACATCCGCAGTAGCCATATTGGCAAAAAACGCTGCGGAAAGCTGCACGGAACCTTCAAGACTGTGAAGGCACAGACTTCTTAAGGTGCTGTCCTGCGCTTTTGTTGTTCTACTCTCTGCTTCCTCCAGTACCTTTAATACAGCTCCCTTGCCATAGAGGCTTATATTGGATGCAATATCACTCCTTAAGCTGTTTACTATCTCTTCTGCAGTATTTGTAAGAGTCACAGTCCCGGAAGGTGATGTCATAATAAGCGTATTGTCCTCAAACTGTATCAGACTGTAGGTAATACTTCCAACCTTGACTTCTTTCTTTTCTTCCTTGTCCTTATTAAGCGACAGCAGCGCCTCCTTAAATGCTATGACGCCACCGGCAAGATCCTTCGCTGCCTTTTCATCAGTCATATTATCTATGGCAACCGATGCAACCTTTTTCAGGTTCAGCACATTTATGGTCTCTGTTATAATTTCAGGAACCTTCTTTGTTTCTTTCTTCTCCTTCTTTTTCTCGGGCGCGGTTTCCTTCTTTACATTCTCTTCCTTTTTCTCTTCCTGTTCCTCTTCTTTTTCCTCTTTGATAAGTGTCTCATTCCCTATTTTTTTGCAGGCTTTTTCAAAAGAAAAGCCTCCTTCCGAAAGGGCCACAGCCTTATTAAAGCCCTCTTTAAACCTTGTTCCCGACAAAGCATCAGATACCAGCTTCATACATGAAAGTGCCTTTTTATCGGCAAGGAGTTTATCAACCTTTCTTCCGAGAGCAGCGATCTTATCTGCTTCTTCAGCATCAAGACCATCAGTCACGGCCTTGCCCTGGAGCATATACATGTCTCTTAAATCGTTGCACAGGTCTGCAAACTGGGAAGTCCCAAGTTCAGAAGCCTCCTTGTCGGCAATACCTGCATCCTTTGCAGCATCTATAAGCCCGCCCTCACCTGATGAGAGCTCAGCAATATACATCTTCTCCGAAAGCTCTTTGAGCTCAGGCTTATCTGTCACCTCATATACTGCTTCGGCGACAAACTTTTTCTGCTGGTATTCTGCAAGTGTTTTGCCGTAATCAGTTACGCTGCAGACTGACATAACAGCATAATAGGCCGCCTTCGCGTAGTATTCCCCAGCCTTGGATTCGTAGACCTTAAGCGCTTTTTCTCCGAAATGAGCAGCGCTCTGTTTAATAGTATCAAGTACTCTGTTTACCTCTGCTGCATACGCATCCATGCCCGCATCAAGAAGAGCCGTCTTCTGGGCAGATGTGAGTTCGTAGGTCTTGATTCCCAGTTCAGAGGCTTTTTTAAGGACCTCCTCCACTTCTTTTATGAGAATATCCTGATCTTTTTGAACTCTTGCATCGGCAGACTTCTTCTCATCGTTCTTTTTGTATTCAAGGTACTTACTGCTCACAACATGTGTGAGGTTGTGCTTTGCCTGGTCAAGCTCCTCCTTTTCAACAAGAGCAAGATACTCATCGACCGCCTCTTTGTTAAGGCTCTTGTAGTCCTTAGCACTTATCTCATTGGCGATATCGCCCATTTCATCTGCGTATTTCTTATCCTCATGGCTCAACTTGTTAAAGTGCTCATTAAGCTGCTCTGCATAATACACCCCAGGGGAGTTATCTCTATCCCAGATCTCACTGTTTTCGGATTTAAATCCCACGCCTAATTTCATGCTTATAAAATTCAAAGGCTTAAGTATCTTAAAAGCGGGATCTGACTGCATGCGAAGACGTGCAAAAGCGCTCCTTAGAGATGGATCCATCGGATTGTCATCCTTGTTTTTAAGAAATGCTCTTGGCACCGGACAGCTCACCAGCTCCTTGTATGCCTTTGCAATGGGCTCAAGCACCTTAAAGCGCTCTGTCACCAGATCTTCAATCATTTTTTCATCAAGGTTTTTCTCAAGCCATTCGCTTAGAAGGTTGTCTTCAAGCATTGCATACTTTGTTTCGTTATGCTGGTGCATGGCTCTGAATGAACTCATCGTAATAAGTATTTTCCTGGCGGTGGGTCTATTGCCGAGAAATTTCTCCATCTTCTGCCTGCCCGATAGATATTCATCAGTCAGGGTGCTTGCAGCGCCGAAAGCCTCCTCCCAGGTGAACTGCTTTCCTGCTTCAGTCATACTTTCAGCATATTCAACCATGAACTTCAATTCATGCTCGCATCGTTCCATAAGGCTTTGAACTGCGGCAAGCCTCTCTTTTCCTTCCGCAGTCCAGGGATTGTGGCCTTTGACATAAAGATCGCAGAAAAAAATCACATCGTTGTAGGCAGTTTTGAGATCGTTAATCTGCTTTTCATATTCTGCACCCTGCCCAACAGGTCCCTGAATACGAGCACCGAGAGCCTTAAATCTCGATTTTATATTCTGCATCTCCTCGCCGTCGATATCACCGTTTTCTTTGTTCAGGGACAGGAGTTCCTTTTTGCGGTTTTCATATATCTCAAGAGGACCGCCGGTAAGGTCCGGCCTTACGTAGTTCTCCTCCAGAATATCCATGGGAATGCGCATGTTTTCCGGGATTTCTCCCTCAATCATTCTTACCTTTCCGGCTAACCTCTCACGCTCCTGCATCAGGCTGTCCCTGAGCTCAACCACCATTTTCTTGCGCCTCTTTCCACGGAAAAAGAACGGATGATGAGACAGCTCATATTCCGTCATATAGTTAATGGCTGTGTTATAAGCCTCTATTACACCATCAAAACCGCCCTCAACCGGCCTTCTTAAGATCTGATCAAGCTTTTTGAGACTTTTCTTTACATAGCTCATGGAAAGACTGTCAGACTCCTCTGTCCCGTTTCGAAACAGCAGGATAGACTTGTTCCGGACAATCCTGGTCCTGTCAAAAGCCATGCTCTGCATCCGGAGTCTTTCGTCTATTTCGCCGAAGAGGGCTTTGTCTGCAAGCCTTCTGGAGAGAAGTGTATTCTCTCTCTCCAGTGCCTCCTCATTGTAGCCCCTCTCCGTGAGGATCCTGTTATCCCTCTGACGGGCCCCAATCTGCTCACTTATCTGTTTAGTATCAGTCTCAATGTGGAAACTGTATTCTTCATTCTTTTGATTAAATAACTGATCTCCCGGCATTTATAAACCTCTCTGTTATTATCTTTGGACTACATGAAAACTCCCCTGCTCCCCAGATAGACAGGCATGCCTATGTCTCTTGGCAAAAGTCTCTCAGACAGAATCATCGCCTGCTCATTGTGCCTGTCCAGTTCTATTTTGGTGTCAGGTCCATACTTTTCCTCCATTGCAGTTACAAAGCGGTACATCATATGCGGAACGGTTGTCTTGTAGCTCTGATCAAGACATGTAAGGAGCTGTACAGCAATCACCCCTGAAGGTCTCTTATGAAAAAGAAAGAATCCGTTAATGCCGTCTTCCCCTGTGGATACGCTGGAGACATCGTCCTCAAACCACCCCATGCTGAGGTCCTGAAGGTCCTGGCAAAGTCCCAATTTTCCGGCCTTTATACATTTGTTAACTCCTTTTTCAAAATACCTTGCGCTGATCTGGTTCAGGGTCATAACCCCCTCAGGGATGCGTGTGTTTCTGAGCTTTTCTATAAAAGGCATGGCTGAAAGCTCTGAAAGCCTTACGATCACTACGTCGCTCTCAAAGAGCTTCATATTATACCCCGCCTCAGCAAAAAGAGCTTTTTGCTCCTTGCCCTCCTTATAAGGCAGGATCACTTTCGTAGTCCGAATGCCCTCCTTTTTAAGCCTTTCAATGTAGACACTCATCATGCGGAAAAAAACTCCGCTCTCACTGTACTTTACCCAGATAATGGTGCTTATACATTCTTCTGTTTTCTCTTTTTGTACGATTGACCACACCATGCCGGCAATAACCTGCCCGGTCTCGTCGTCCTCCACTACCATTGACCTGATAAATGATCTGCCGATATTCTCATAAGTGTCAGCATCAAAAAATAAAGAGTATTCTCTTATATTCTTCTTATCAACGTCAATGTAGCGATACATATATCCCCCTGCAGCGTGTAAAATATGCGTTTTTATGATTACATATTTTCGCAATCATAGTTATTTTAATTTTACCATTTAAGCCTTTAAAAAAGTCTCATTTTACGCATATTTAATAAATGCCCTTCCAATAAAAATAGCCGGAAACATTTCGTTCCGGCTCCTTGTCAAAGAAGTTACCATGGCTTTTTGGGGCCACGCGACAGTTTATACGGGATGGAAGGGTCCACGTTTGGGATAACGGACTCTGATTCCCCAGAACCATCTTTTCCCTTGTTATCATCATTCAGGTCAAAGCCCCCTATATCTTCACCATTTACAGTAACACCGCCTGTTACCATCTTCATCTCTTCTTCATTCAGTTTAGCTGCAATCTTATTATTCATATTAAGCCTCCTACCCTGGGATGTAATCTTTGTTTCTGTTATTTTATACGAAAGCCGCTCCTGTATGTCACTGTTTTATAAAAAATTAATTTTCTTTTTCTATTCTGACACACAGCATTGTAAGATCATCTGACTGTGGTGCTCCATTTGAAAACTGCCTTACAGCACTTTCCATATGGAGGCAGACAGTCTCGGGATCTGTATCTTCCGGGAGAGAATTAAGCGCCCCAAGCATCCCCTCAGCCCCGAGCATATTTTCTTCTGTATTCATGGCTTCCGTGAGACCGTCGGTAAAAAGGAATAGCGTATCACCCGCACCAAGCATGATCTCGTAGGTCTTATACTTCATATTCTTAAGTCTCCCGGCGATAAAACCGTGAACATCCACATAGATCTCAAACTCTCCTCCTGCCCTTCTGATAACGGGCTTCTCATGACCTGCATTGGCTGCCCTCAGTATTCCGGTTGAGAGCTCCAGTACTCCAAGCCAGACCGTTACAAACATCTGCTCCTTGTTCCTTGCAAAAATGGCATCGTTGGCACGCATCAGTGCTTCACCGGGTTCAAGGTGCTGGGTAGCAAAACAGTCTATGAAGATCTTGCTCATCATCATAAAAAGAGCTGCAGGAACTCCCTTGTCGGACACGTCCGCAATAAGAAGTACCAGATGATCCTCGTCGATCAGATAGTAGTCAAAAAAGTCTCCACCGGTCTCCTTGGCAGGCTTCATACTTCCATAAACAGCTACCCTGTCACCGGAACCAAAATGACACATGACGCTCTCCGGCAGGGCGCTCTTTTGAATGTCGGAGCCAAGAGAAAGCTCTGTAGCGACCCGCTCTTCTTCTGCAATCACCTTCTTAAGGGGGCCAACCATTGAATACCTGAGTATAAGCTGCGACAGACCCACAAGTATCAGCGTGAGGATGACTACAGCGATCAGAAAATGCCTGAGATACTCGAGTGTCTGCTCATGTACATCCTTCCATTCTATATCCACCGTGACGAAGGCAGATCCTTCTTCCACTGCGTTGTCATCCGGATACAGAGGCAATATGCACTGCACATACGTTACGGTCTGACCTGTGACCTCATCCTCTCTCTCATAACTTGCATAATATCCTTGCGTATCAGGAGAAAGAGTATACTCCTCGTCTTCCTCATATATTTCTGTCCAGAAGCCGGGGGGCTCAATCTCGCTCTGATACTTCTCTGCCGCGGCGAACATTACAAACACCATGCGGTGCCTCTCATAGTCGGGGAACCAGATAAAGATGTCAGCCGCTGCGCTTTCTTCGCACAGGTAATTGAGCTTGTTTATGGTTTCCGTATATATTCTATCCTGAGCCTCTTTAAAAAGAGATGGATACTCTCCCTCGTCATAGGAATAAGCCACTTCCCCGCCCATGGAAGCATCTGCATCCCTGATATCCGAAGGTGCGTCTTCATATATATTTCTCACAAGACTTACCATATC
Source organism: uncultured Butyrivibrio sp. (assembly GCA_946546925.1). GTDB lineage: Bacteria > Bacillota > Clostridia > Lachnospirales > Lachnospiraceae > Butyrivibrio. The sequence goes on along the minus strand of CAMNOS010000024.1, from coordinate 13,160 downwards.
CCGGAACCTGTCTTCATCCGCGATAAGTCCCACACTACCCGCCACGCTTCTGGCCTGCATCTTGTATGCTTCATTGTTCTTGTTGACGAATATCCTTGTGCCTATCCATATGGCTGCGGACGACAAAAACACCGAAACACACAATATCAATCCGGTCATTCTAAGTCCCAGATGAAGTTTTTTAACAGATCTGTCATCCATATATGCAATCCTTCATGATCATCTGTCGCGAATGATCTCAAGAAAGTCAACCATGCCTGTCTCATCCAGAACATCTGTCACAGCTTCGCAGGGATTTAAAAGGACCATGTTCCCCTGCCTGTTCATGACTTCAAACGCAGCCATTATCACCCTGAGCCCTGCAGAAGATGTGTACTCAAGATCTGTCAGATCAAGCACAAGGCGCTTAACACCGCCCAGCTCATTTTCTACGACCTTTGAAAGCTCCGGTGCCGTCACCGCATTCATCCGGCCGATAAGGGTTACATACATTTCTTCTCCCTTCAGGTCCTTTTTTATCTGCAGACTGCTCTCACCAGAAGGCTCTCCATGCTCAAATAACTTTTTAAAAAAACCCATTTCTCCCCCTGATACTGTCTCAAAGATCTATTTTCAGCATATTTCTGTTAAAACTCATGGCAGCAAGTCCCTTCTCCTCAAAGCCTCTGGTACTGATAAGCTGTGATAGGGAATACCCTCTGAAGCTGTCTACTTTCATGTCGGTATCTGTCATATCAAGTATCCTGCCGTTACATCTTGTTATTAATTTCAGTGTCTTCCCATCCAGTATGAGGGAGCACTCTCCCAGTACCTTTTTCCCGGGATTCTTGTCATAGACAAGCATGAAAATCTCCTCACACGCTCTCATTACACGAAGCGCAGAGTTTTTATCGATTCCTTCTTTTAAAAGAGTCTCTTCCACCCGCTCGCTTGTGGCGATTATGTTCTTTGGCTCAACTTCAAGCTCAAACAGATACGTCTTTTTGTCCATCTCCCTGTCATGTATGAGAAACGGGTAATTCTCTTTTCCAAACCGCACTCTGACCATCAGTTGTGAAATGACAAGTGTAAGAGGCGCCGCGAGAGCTATACCGGCAAAAAGGCCGTATATGCCAAATACTCGTCCAAGAAAGAGCCCGCTTATCAGCGGAACCACCATTGTCCTTAGCATTGTGATCACAAATCCCAGAATTATCCTGTCTATGATCATATAGTACGAAGTTATGAGGAAATTCAGACTGGAAAACGCAAATCCAAGGGACATTATTATGATCCCCGCCTGTGCCAGACTTTTCAGGTTACCTGTGTCGATTCCAAACACAGCCGGAAGTACACCTGACAACAGGCATACTACTGCGCAAGTCAACATTCCCTCGATCGCAGCCGTAACTGTTCCGATACTCAGTATCTTTCTGACTCCGGCAAAGCTCTCCTCCGAGAGGTATACGCCGATGACAGGGTTCATTGCTTCTCCTATACCGTCAAATACCAGTTCCAGTTCTGCAATCATGAGGATCACCGAGCCAAGTATCAGATAGTCCTCTCCGTAGAACCTGATTATGAACTTGTTTATGGCAGCCAGGTAGAGCGCATAAAACAGGTAGAACCCCCCGTCAACAAGACTGTATCTGGCTGCAGATACACAAAGCTTCGGGGAGAAATATAACTTAAACCTGAGGGCATTTGTCTTTTTGAAGAAGTGCAGGCATGTCACAACAAGTCCTGAAAGAGTTCCCACCAGAGAACCAATTCCTATTCCGCTAATCCCAATAATTCTGCACAAAACTATAGATGTTCCCAGATTGATGGCTGCACTGACAAGATTGGACAGCGTGTGTATGGTCTCATCCCCGTCAGCATATATCATCTCATTCAGGAAATAGGAGATCGGCGAGATCAGCATCACACTGCCCATCCAGTATATGTATCTCTCCGCCATGGAGAGTACACTGCCCTGTGCCCCATATATTATCAGATATTTCCTGCCCAGTACATTGAAAAGAATAAACAGGATGATCCCAACCGATACAGATGACACCACCCCGTTTCCGAAGATCTCATCCGCTCTTTCTTTGTTGAAACTACCTATCTCTCTGGAATAAATGATGGACGCGCCATAGGTTACCATCATGGTAAAGAACCAGCTCAGTGAATACGCAGGGATAACAAGGCTGACCGCAGCCACTGCTTCTTTTCCCAGAAAAAGGCCCGCAACTATACTGTCTGACATGGTTATCAGCGAAGCAACCAGGCTCCCTATGGTCCCACCCACCAGCATGCGTAGGAATTTCCGGGTTGTAAGTGAATTTCGGATTCCATTCATAAGCCTATACCTGCAAATACATTCCCGACTGTAGTAGTGTCAGGATTGGCACTTATAAGGAATCTGCATATATCGCAGAATAATCTGCCAAATCTTTCCATGCTGCTTCTTAGGTATCTTTTGGCATTAAAGTCAAACAGAACTCCAAATTCGTCAAGTCCGTCATTGATCTCAATGTCCAGAATATTGTCACAGGCATAAAATGGCCTCTCAAGCTCCTCAAGTCCGGTCACAATGCCCTCATCATCATGGTATTCTCTCACATCGCCCTGATACAGAAAGCATGTCAGGTACTTTCCTTCGTAGAATTTCAGCTCCTCCCAATAAGATATCACGCCGTGTGAGAAGTCTTCCCTGATCTGAGCAGCCATGTCTTCATATACCTTGGACAAAAGAACTTCTCTTTTAAGTTCAAAGCATATTGGCATGTCCTTTAAAAAGAAGCCCACAGAACTCATACGTTTTCCATCAGACCTTCCGTGCCAGGTCCAGGTAAACATGATGTTCTCCGAGTCGTTATATGCAGCTATGGCAAGTGCACAGGCGGCCTGATATAGGCCACCCTTGCCTATACCATGTTTCCTTCCTATGTTAATTGCCGCATCAGAGTCAAAATCAAAGTTCATATATATACTATCACCGACATTTTCATTGGGCTCAAAGTCAGTTTTGGGATATGTATCGAAGCCGTGCCGGTCATATTTTTCTCTGAAGAACTCCTTGCTCTTTTGGAATTCTTCGCTTTCTCGAGCCTTAGCATCTTCAAGCATGATCTGACGTATCGCGTCAAAAGGCGGTTCTGTCCCCGCATAGGCCCAGGCGACGTCATCAATGAAACGAGCCAGGGAATTGCCATCACATATCGGATGATATGCATCCATGAGTATCGCTGCTTTTGTCTTTCCCTCAAGAATACGGCACCGAAAGAGCGGTTCTCCATCCAGCGTAAAAGTCTGTACAAAAGACTGCGCCACTTTCTCAACTTCTTCATCGCTCATAACTTCAACTTTATAGTTTCTTTCAGCTTCCGGTTCAAAATGCTGATAATAGATCCCATCCTTTTGGATTATTGTGCTGGTCAGGGCAGGATGAGCCATGACCGTTTTGCTCAGAGCATCGGCGATCCTCTGCATATCAGCCCCTTTTGAAATATTGATCCTGAACGGGAGGTTGAGCATATACGTTCCGGGATACAAATTTTCACGCCTTAGCATGTGGATCTGTCCGATATTAAGCGGTATATCCACAGTTTCATCAGATAATGCTTCAGGCTTTGGGTCAATCCCCTGCAAAAGAGCGATTATCTTTCTTACTGTTCTCCCCTCATATACCAGCTGGACAGTGAGGCCTTTTATATTGCAATCCGCAAGTGTTTCCATAGCTCTTATGGAGTCGCCCCCAAGCATAAAGAAATCGTCATCTATTCCTACATCTTCCCTGAGGACAAGTGACTTTTTCAAGGCATCGCACAGCTTTTTCTCAAGGTCACTCTCCGGTGCGGCGTAAGGATTGCTGCGAAGTATCCCGGAAGGCTCCGGGAAAGAATGTTTATCAACCTTGCCGTTGGCATTAAGCGGTATCTCATCAAGGCGCATGTAACATGACGGGATCATATACTGCGGTATATAGTCCCTGAGTATCCGGGCTGCTTCAACACTGTCTATATCCTTATCCCCTGTGTGATAAGCACACAGCGACTTTATTCCGTTGTTCACAAAGAGCTTTACATAGCAGAGATCAAGGCTCAGCGCCCTCTTAACTGCGGCCTCCACTTCCTTGGTATCAACGCGGTTTCCGTTGATCTTGACCATATCATCGATCCGGTCGAGCATGATGTATTTCCCATCAACGCGCCTGACATAATCAGAGGTCTTGAAATACTCTTTGCCGTCAATAATGATAAAGTATCCCCGCTCTTTACCCACATACCCCCTGAAGAACGGAAGTCTTATGCAGAACACGCCCTCATCGGAAGGGTTACCGTCTTCGCCCAAAAGGATTATGTCCTGGTCACAGGTAGGATATCCTATAGGCGTGTTGTCATAGGCCCTGTCCAGGATAAAAGTACATGTGGGATGTCCGAATTCACTTGGACCGTATGTATTGATGATGTCATATCTGTCAGTATATACACCTGATACGATCTCCCCGCCTATGCTTATCGCTCTCAGGCAGATCGAGGGGTTATTGAAGATCAGCTTCGCAAAAGTGGGTGTCATAAAGGTATGATTGATCCCATTTTCGATGAAGTATCTGCAGAGAGCTTCAACATTCCTTATCATATCCGAAGAGACTTCATATATGGTTCCGCGAACATTAAAGATCCCCACCGTGGTATAAATTCCTGAGACAAAGCTCTGGGGTGCAACTTCCGCAAATTTCAGGGGCTCCGGTTTGGCATATGCCCCAAAAAGGAAATCTGTTCCCTTACTTATATAATCATAGATTCCGTACTCCTGCGCCGCACCCTTGGGAGTACCTGTGCTTCCCGATGTATAGATGATAAATGCCAGGTCTTTGTCATCGGGATCCGCAATATCCTCGCAGCAGGGAAGACTCATTGCCTCCTCCCATTTCTCTTTGTCAAATACTGCCTTGCACCCGCAGTCCCTGATAACAAAGTCTATCCTCTGCCTGCCCATGAGATCTTCCAGATTCACGCAGCAGGCTCCTGCCATCATTATTCCTATCCTGACGGCTATGTATTCAACACCTCTTTGCAGATAAATTGCACATACATCTTCTCTTCCTATGCCGCGGCTTTTTAGCCAGGCGTTAACCTTTTTGGCATACATAATAAGCTCTTTGTATGTGGTGCTTCGCTTACCGTCCATATCCACAACTGCAGGTCTGTCAGGGACTTCTTTCGCAGTCTTTATCAGCTCACTTAAAAATGTAATCAATTTTTTTGATTCTCCGCATTAAATCTCGTATTTCTGATAAACCAAAAGAAAATAAATTTATCTGTAATTATTATATCGTATATTTTTGCACGTAAGTGAAGAATATATATTAAAGAGCATCAAAAAAAGCCCCGCCCGGATGAATCATCATCTCAGGCGTGGGCCTTCTTCATAGTCGCAATAAATTATTTCTTGTTAACAAGATCCTTAAGTGCCTTACCAGCCTTGAACTTAGGTGCTACAGAAGCAGGAATCTTGATAGCTGCGCCGGTCTGAGGATTCTTGCCGGTTCTAGCTGCTCTCTTTGTTGTCTCGAATGTTCCGAAACCAACAAGCTGAACTTTGCCCTTCTTCTTAAGTTCCTTAGTCACTGTCTCTGTAAAAGCGTTCAGTGCTGCAGTCGCATCTTTCTTTGAGATCTTAGCCTCAGCTGCGATAGCATCGATAAGTTCTGTCTTATTCATTTGGTTTTCCCTCCGAAAAGAAATTATTTACTACATTGCCTATTCTACTACTTATTCCTGCACATAACAACCAAAAAAAGCCGAAAAAAAGGGATTTTTTGTAATTAAAATACAAGAACATGCGATATTATCGGGTTTTTATGGCAATTTCTATCATTTTACTCAGATATGTAAGGTCGGTGATGTCAGGCTGTGGAAATTTCCTTGTGAGCTGCCTGGTATTGTACAGAGCAATATAGCCGCTATATACCGTATTCTGCATACGATAGATAAAAGCGTGCTTGATACCGTGCTTCTCAAAGAACTCAAGAGCCTTTGGGTGCTTCATCAGCTGAACTCCGGGAGTATCAATTACGAATATTCCGTTGGCATTGAAGAGATTATCAAATCCGTCTTGTGCAGCATAACTGATATCAGAGGTCTCATCTATTGTCTTAAGTACGTTGACTTCCGTGCTTGTGCCGGAATCGCCGATCCTCTTGATGCCGTGTACGCTCCTGCCCGTGTGCTTGTAAAAGATATAGGCTTCGTCCAGATCGTAAGTTGCAACAATCTTGCCAAGTAGAGTTGGTATTGCCTCGTTCATCGTATCAAAAAGCCCCTCGAGGCTCTCCATCACAAGCCTTGTCTTGTCAACAGCGGTTGCCCTGTTAATAACAGCTGTGTTCTCATCCAGTTCTCCATTCACAATCTTGCCGTGGATCTCCGGATTATAGATCACATACCTGTTCTTGCCTCTGTTTTTGGCTCTGTAGAGCATTCTGTCGGCCAGATTAAAAAGGTCGTCGTAATTATCCACATAAGTGGGGAATGTACCGATGCCCATCGAGACAGTAACCTGCGGAAATCCGTTGTCGTCCCTGTGGGAAGCTTCTACTCTCTCCCTTATTGCCTTGAGGTAGATCCTGAGGTCCGCTCTCTCTTCCACATTCTCGATTATGAGCATCATCTCGTCGCCGCCGATCCTTCCGGCTCTTCCATCCTCTCCGAGAACTTCCAGGATGATATCAGCCACTTCCTTAAGGACCTTGTCACCGTAAGCGTGGCCGCGAGTATCATTGATCTGCTTGAAATTATCAACGTCAAGTATGCAGAGATCGATCACCTTGCCTTCACCGGCCATGCACTCTTTTATGGCATATTCGGTGATTGTCTTCTTGTTGTAAAGGCCGGTGAGATAATCAATCTCTATTGCCCTGTCACGATGAGTTTCTGCTGCAAATCCTTCTTTAGTCTCTGTATTCATCCTGCAATCCTCAAAAGCTGACCCTCAGATCCGATCAAAGAATATCCTGGAAGCCGGGTCTGTAAAGATGTCTCGGAATACCGTCAACCATGATAGGTCCTACATCGCCCTGGATAAGAGGTCTTACATAAGTGATAAACTCGTTGGTAACATATGTGCCGTCCTTGTTGATCCACTCTCTCGGCACTGTGCGCTCATCATTGGCAATCTTGTGAACGTCCTTGACCTCGGTGCCTGCCTGATAAGGATCATCTGAAAGTCTCTCGATGACTACCATCTTGCCGCTATCGCCCTCGTCAGCAGCCTTCATAGCTGCACCGCCAACCTCATATGCCTCAAGGATATCAACACGTGATGCGCAGTGGCTTGCTGCTCTCTGAAGAGTTGAGAGCTCGATGGGACGTGTCTTGCATCCGCACTCCTTGGAAACTACTTCGCAGAGATATCTTGCTGTTCCTGTGAGCTGCTTGTGTCCAAATGCGTCTACATAGTCGATGCTGTTGCCAAGTTCGCTTACATACTTGCCGTCCTTGGTCCTGATACCCTCAGATACAGCAACTACAACTGATGCCTTGTTCTTGAGAAGTCCCTTGATCTTCTTGATGAACGCATCCATATCGAAAGGAAGCTCAGGAAGGTAGATTGCGTCAGGTCCGTCACAGTCCTCACCCTTTGCAAGAGCTGTTGCACCTGTGAGCCAGCCTGCGTTTCTTCCCATAACTTCTACGATGATAACCTGTCCGCTTGTGGTCTCAAGTGACCAGCTGTCCCTGATGATCTCTTTGACAGATGTTCCGATGTACTTGGCAGCTGAGCCGTAACCGGGTGTGTGATCCGTAAGAGCCAGGTCGTTGTCGATTGTCTTGGGACATCCGACAAATCTGATGTTGGAGCCTGATATAATAGCGTAATCGGAGAGCTTCTTGATGGTATCCATTGAGTCGTTGCCGCCGATGTAGATGAAGCAGTCGATCTCGAGCTTGTTGAGGATATCAAAAATCTTCTCATAGACATCCTTGTTCTCGAATATCTCAGGCAGCTTGTATCTGCAGGATCCAAGATAAGCTGAAGGAGTCCTCTTAAGGAGCTCGATGTCAAGACCGGACTGGATGTGATCGGAAAGATCAACATATCTTCCCTCCATAAGACCCTGAACACCGTGGATCATACCATAAACCTTCTTGTATCCGCGGTCTATGGCTGTTCTGTAAACTCCTGCAAGTGAGGAGTTGATCGCAGCGGTAGGTCCTCCGGACTGACCAACAATTACGTTACGTTTTGCCTTTTTGTTCATTTTGTGCTGTTTCCCCTTTCAAAAATCTTTTGCATAACCTTAAAATCCATTATAGTAAATTAAATGTTTACTGTCACGAAAAATCATCTGAGGGTGAACTCCATTATCACGGGATTATGGTCAGATGATACAAAACCGTAATCATCTGTATGTACAGATTGAACAGAAACGTTGGATGAAGTTATAAATCCATCCACAACGTAGTACTGAAAATCCATCGGATCCCTGCTTTCTGCAGTATCAAGTGCCCTGTCAAGCGACCTGCAGGTAGGTACCGAAGAGTCCTGATAAAACGAGAAATCCGGATCAAAATCAGCGATATCAATGGATCCCGGCTGCCACAGCTCCCTGATTGCCGGATAAGCAGAAGCATCCGTATTTGAAAAAGTCTGATTAAAATCCCCTGCTACGATCACATAGTTGCCCTCCTTCGCCTCTTTTTCCACAACATCTTTGAGTGCGCGGGTCTGAGCAATCTTACCCTCGCCCGAATCGTAGGCTTCCAGATGGAGATTGACCAGTACCAGTTCCTTGTCGGAGTCTTCAACAGGGAACCTCACAACTTCAAGGCAGCGCTTCAAGTTAAAGGTCCTTAGCGGCCATGAAAACGGGCATGGAAGCCTGAGCCTGACTGCACTGTCCATCCTGTATCCGCTGAACACCTCGATTCCTGCCAGGACTTTGCCGATGGGCGGAATCGGAACCGGTACAAATGCCACCTTGAAATTGGTTGCAAAGGCATTGTTTCCATGAAAAACATCTGCTTTTGAAATCACCTTGAAGTATTCAGACTGGTCTATGAAGTGGGATCTGTCAGAATTTCTGTCCAATTCCTGAACACATAAAATATCAGGTGCAATCCCTTCAATAATGCTGATGTCCCTGTCCAGGTTCTCAAGTACCCGCGCTTTATCTGCGGTATAGACCTTCCTGCCGCCGTCCATGAAAAAGTCCGCATTGTCACCAAGTGCTCCGTAGCCCATATTCAGGGACATTATCTTCATGGGTTCTCCCACAGAGATAGTCTTTTCGCCTTTGCCCTCAATTACAAGTTTTTCAACTTCCTCCGGGTTAAACTCATCAACTGTCAGAAAACCGATAAGGCAACCCGCCACAAGAACGATCATGACCAGAATAGTGACAGCTATCCTCAAAAAATTCTTCATTCTCTCTCCAACGCATAGTGGGAGCTTCAATACTGAAGCTCCCACACTGATTCACAGCAATACATCAAAAATCCTCTTCTTCAAAGGCAAGGCGCCTTCCCTGTGCCCTTCCGATGCCGTAAGCAACAGCAGCGACACAGACTACACAAACCGCGCAGACAGCGCAGCCAATAAAGAGTTTCTTCTTATCATCCTCAAGGCCGTTCCAGAAGTCCATCACTGTGTCGATCTTCTCTTTGGCGAAGCTGATAACTCCATCAGTTATACTCATAAAATCCATAGAAATACCCCCTTCCCATATACTATATATTGTACCTCTTTGCTTTGCGCTGCTCAAGTTTTTTCAGTACAAAATCCTTCCAGGTAAAGTCAATTATTGCAGCAAATGGAATTGCAAGAAGGATTCCTATCACGCCGAAAAGTCTTCCTCCAATAACAATCGATATCAATATCATAAGTGAGGATACACCAAGGCTCCCGCCAAAAAGCTTGGGCTTTAAGATATAGCCGTCAACAGTCTGAAGCACGACAGTAAATATAAGGAACCAGAGTGCCTGCCAGGGATTGACCAGAACCAGGATAAATCCGCCTATCACGGCTCCGACTATGGGTCCGAATGTAGGCGCCAGATTGGTGACTCCCACAATGACTGAGATAAGCACTGCATACGGCATTCCCATTATCAGCATGAACAGGAAATTGACAGCACCTACGATTATTCCTTCCACTATGTCCACGCTGATGTATCTGACCAGAATGTTATTGCAGCGGTCAAGGAAGTCCCCGCCCTTTACAAAGGTCTCCTCTTTCATGACAAGGGACAGAAGTTTAGAGAGTCCCTGTATTATCCTCCTCTTTCCGGTGAGAAAATAGATCGCAAGGATAAGAGCTATCACCACATCAAATACGCTCTTTCCTATGCTGGTTCCCGTATCATATACGGACTCCATGTTATTTTTGAAAAAAGATCCGATGCTTTCAACGATCTTGTCACCGATTGAAGCAAGTCCGCTGAGGTTTATGCCCAGAAATCCGGCAGCCCCGCCCTTTTCAAACTCCTTCAGAAGCCCCTGGAGCGTCTCGAGATAATCTCCCATGTTGTTAAACAGTGTCGCCACGCTCTCCACAAGCTGAGGAATGAGCGCGATGCAAAGTAGCGTTATGCACAGTATTATGACAATAATGGCAAGTGTCACGGATATAAGCCACCTGCTCTTTTCATTCTTAATTCCTGTGAGGACCTTCCTGTCAAAGAGATTGGCAAGAGGGTTAAATACATAAGCCACCACAATACCAATGATCACAGGTTTGACAATGGAAAAGAAAGATGAAAAGAAGCCCCATATGCTGCCGATATTCGAGAGCAGAAAATACAGGATGACTGCTGAACATGCGGCCACAGTGTAGTGCATCCATTTCTTCTTCATCCATTTTGCAAACAGTTTCATTTCCTACTTTCCCCCTTTATCCGAATTCATTATATTTCCGAGGCTTTCTGAGCTGCCCTGTGCTCTTTTTTCGGACATTCTTCCTTACATAAGGAAAAAGCAGCCACCAGAGATGACTGCTTAGATTTCCAAAACGTCCCAAAATGCCGTTTCCTGTTATTTGACTCCTAGCTGACGCCAGGTGGGTTACCGCAACCTATTGTCCTGCCTTCCTCTCCCATTGCTTGTCTGCGTATACGCAGGGCCGGAGGCGTGGCAATCAAATAGGCAATGTAGGAGTCCCGTTTAAAGTAATGTAGGTTCAAATTACACAGGAGTTGTCGGACATCCCAGGAAAGTTACATAAGTAACTCTATCTTTATTATACCCTTAGATGCCTATTTTTCAAGGGAATAGGCGGGATTTAAGATACTTTTAACAATTGCGAAAATGTCGGCTGTCGTTTTATACGCCTTCTTACAGGTCATTTTCAGATGGCTCTTGTAGCCTCTTTGAGCCACTTACTTATCTTCTCATCCCCGATCAGCGGACTCACCTTGTCATAGACCATTTTGTGGTAGTCATTGAGAGCCTTTATGTCTGCATCGGACATGTAGTTCTTGTCGATGGCTTCCAGGTCAATAGGCGCATATGTAAGGTGAGCAAAGTGGAGGAAGTGACCGTACTCGTTGGTGTCACCTGAAACAACTTCCAGGATGTTTTCAATCCTTATGCCGTGGCTGCCCTCGATATACACCCCCGGTTCATCGGATACTATCATACCCGGCATAAGGGGTGCCTCGTTCTGTCCCGATGTAAAGCGCCATCTTATGTTCTGCGGGCCCTCATGGACATTTAAGATGTAGCCAATGCCGTGCCCAGTTCCATGCTTGTAGTCAATTCCCATCTGCCATAGAGCTTCTCTTGCAAGGATGTCCACGTTCTTGCCTGTACATCCCTCAAGGAAGTGAGCATTTGCAAGGCGCAGCATTCCGCATACAGTGGCAGTATAGTGACGCTTTATCTCATCAGAGATCTCACCAACTACCATCGTCCTTGTGACGTCCGTGGTTCCTCCCATATAGGTTGCACCTGAATCCACAAGGAGCATTCCCTTAGCTTTTACTTCTGCTGCACTTTCAGCTGAAGCCTCATAGTGTGCCATCGCTGCGTTGGCATTGTAGGCGCTGATCGTGGGGAAAGAGAGCTCGATAAATCCGGGAAGAAGCGCCCTCATGGAGTCAAGCTTCATTGCAGCCGTGAACTCGGTCATGGGGATCTTTCCCACGTTGGTCTTGACCCAGTAGATGAACTCTGTAAGTCTGGCACTGTCTCTTAAGTATACTTCCCTTATATTCCTAAGCTCTGTTTCATTCTTGCAGGCCTTCATCATCTCTGTGGGATCCTTGGCATTTATGAGCTTTACGCCAAGTTCTGTGGCCTTCTTACCAAGTTCCCTGTAGGTAAGAAAGTTGGTGTTTCTCTTGTCTATCAGGATATTTCCGCTCTTTGTCATTTTCTGAACAAAAGGTATCACATCCTCATACCCTTCAAGTCTTATCCCGACGCGGTCGCAGTAGCTCTTTACCTCATCTGTCACCTCTTTGTCCTGGACAAACAAAGTGAAACTGTCCATGGTTATACAGGCGTAGCAAAGTGCCACGGGATTGCACTCAACGTCATTGCCCCTTAAGTTGGTGAGCCAGCAGATGTCATCGAGTTTACTAAGGAAGTAAGTGTCTGCGCCGAGTTCAGCCATTTTCTTCCTGACGTCGGAGAGCTTGTCTGCAAATGAGCGTCCGCACAGCTCATCACTTAGTACATATATATCGTGGCAGGGAAGCGGCGGTCTGTCCTCCCATACTCTCTCTGCCAGATCTGTATCGATTTTGAGAGTTACCTTCTTCTCCTTGAGCTTACTCTCGAGATTCTCACCTGTTCCAGTGGGCACCACTCTTCCGTCAAATCCAAGAACTTCACCCTCCTTCATATTGGAAAGAAGGTATTCCTCTATAGTCGGGACATTCTCCTCCAGCATCTTATAGAGTTTAACCCCTGTTCCCGACATCTGATTCTCAGCCTGTATGAAGTACCTTCCATCGGTCCACATCCCAGCTTCATCCTGACTTACAACAAGAGTTCCGTTCGATCCGTCAAATCCGCAAAAATACTCTCTTACCTTGAAGAAGTCGGCGGAGTACTCCGAGTTGTGGAAGTCGGAAGTTGGCATGAGGTAGTAGTTGATCCCCTCTTTTTCCATCTCAGCGCGAAGTCTCTTTAGTCTCTCTTTTACCACCGTGTTTTCCATTTTTATGCTCCTGTATATTATTTGATCAT
>CAMNOS010000023.1 GCA_946546925.1 uncultured Butyrivibrio sp. | reverse complement strand
GCTGCGGGGCATTTAGGTTGCGTATTTAATTCAGTGGACAATTACTATTGTTCCTATTCCCACCAGATCGAAGAGCTGTGCCGCAACATCGGGCGGGAGATTGACACATCCGTGGGAACCGTTTCCCTTGTAGATCTCATCGCCGAACCTGCTGCGCCAGGTGGCGTCGTGAAGACCGCATCCGGATCTTGTAAACGGCATCCAGTAGTCTACCCAGTTGCGCCAGGTGGGACCTGTGAGGTATGTGCCCTTCACATGTCCGAAGACAGCATAGTGACCTGTCGGGGTGCTTCTGTTTTTGCTGACGTCTCCTGTGACGCAGGGACTTGAAAGGATGGGCACGCCGTCCTGGATATAGGTCATCGTCTGCGCCTGTATATTGACATCCACGTAGGTGGTCAATGGAATCCCGGCCTTTTCCGCCTCGGCATTCTCGAATCTTCCCTCCGCTATCCCGAAGTTCAGGTAATGGTTTAACAGAGCCTGTTTGCTGTCTCCAAGCGCTGCAACCACGTCGGGATATCTTTCTGCGTAATAGACCGGGTCAAAGCCTGATGCAAAGCTCTTTATGGGAAAAAGAAGTATAAGTATCATCATATATGCCAGTCCAAAGGCAAAAAGTGATGTAACCCGCTTTCTCCTGTGGCTGTTTATAAGTTTATTTGTTGACATTATACCGACTCCTTGCTTTGTGTATCCATGCATATATTATACACCTCATTGACGCACAGGGCTATATATCATAATATTTGAGAAGGTACATTAACCAGTTGCAGCGGGGTATAAAATGGCATCTAAGATAAGTCTTCTTTTTCCCGACAGGGATCTGGATTATAAAAGGCTGAGCGACGTTACTGTCCACGATATCGGTATGGACAGCATTGTTGCCAGAATATCGGAAAAGCCCGGGGAGCAGACATACATCATGAATGTAATGAAGCTTGTGAGCGATGATCCGGAAAATGCGGCATATCGCGCAGACGTATTTGAGGATATCTGCAACAATCCGGGGATGAGGAAGGATATAACAGAGATACTCGACAGGATCAACTTCCTCAGGGAGTTTGGGAGCTTTAAGCATGACCACGACCATGAGCCTCAGGTATGGGATCTTCTCCACAGACTTGGAGAGATCGATGATTACATTAAGAGCATCGAAGCTATTGAAAAGTGCCTGGACGGCGCGGATATTCATTCAAAGGGACTTTTGAGACTCAAATCCTACGTGGAGGACCTGTACAACAACAACGGGTTTGAAGAGCTGAAAAAGGACATATCAAAGCTAAGAGCTGACACGAGCAACTTAAAGAGCGTCACTGTGGGCATCAATTTAAACAGCCGCTTCGAAGCAGAGGGAATAGGCATAATTTCGATCAACAACAAGTCTTTTTCCAAGTCAGGCGTTGTCAGCAATTTCATAGACAAGGTTTCGGGAAAAGACAATATCAAAGACGGAAACGACTGGAACGGGGATTACAATTTCAGGGAATTCACTGCCGTGGGTCCTCTTGAAAACAGGACGATACCTGTTATTCCGCCGTTGAGCCCCATGGCGCTTATGAGCATCAAATACATATCGGAGAATGATGATCAGATCCGCTCTGTCACCAATTATATGGACAATATAACGGAGAAGATGCTCTCCAAGACGGTAAAGCACCTCCGTGATGTTCTGGCCAGATATACAACGCTCACGATAACGGACATAACCGATCTGATGCCGGAGTTTACCTACTACATCAGATGGGCAGAGTACATTGAGAGCCTTAAGGACAGGGGCTTTAAGTTCTGTAAGCCCAAAGTTCTTTTCCCGCAGGATACGGACGGCGTGCCGATTGTAAGGGCATCCGGGATATTCAACATGAAGCTTTTGGAGAACGCAGATGCTACTCCGGGGGATGTGGTCGTCAACGATATTTCTTTTGACGATGATAAGACGGTGTATATTCTGACGGGAGCCAACAGGGGAGGTAAGACAACCATAACCCAGGCGGTGGGACAGCTCTTCTACATGGCCCAGGGCGGGATAAGCGTCACGGGAGATAAGTTTGAGTATGTCCCCTGCGACAGGATATTTACCCATTTCCCTGCAGATGAGGACAAGACGCTTGACCTGGGAAGACTCGGAGAAGAGTGCAAGAGATTTAGAGAGATATATGAAGAGGCAACGGATAAGAGCCTTCTTCTTTTGAATGAAACATTTTCAACGACCTCCTTTGAGGAGGGCTATTTCATAGCAAGGGACTGCACAAGAGCCATTCTCGGAAAGGGTGCAAGGACTATTTACAACACCCATATGCACAAGCTTGCTATGGACATTGATGAGATCAATGAGGGAGATAATAAGGCAAGGGCCGCGTCCCTTATCGTTGTGTCTCAGGAGGGGAAGCGCTCCTACGAAGTGAAGGTTGCGCCTCCCGTGGGACTGTCCTATGCGGAGGACATAGCCAAAAAGTACGGTGTAACCTATAAACAGCTGACTACATAAAGAAATTGAGGTGTGAATCATGATAAGAAAATATGTATTTGGAACCCCGATCGAGACAGATTCTGTTGTGGAGAAGGTCCCTCAATCAGAGGGGGCATTGCCTTTTTTTGAGACGGACGAAGGCGCGGGGAGCCTTACTTTGACCATGGACAGATCCGCAAGGGTATATGGCCTTGGAGAGACAGTAAGGGGCATCAACAAAAGAGGCTATGTCTATATAAGTAATAACTCGGATGAGCCGTTCCACCTTGAGGAGAAGAGGTCTCTTTATGCTTCGCAGAACTTCTTTGTCTACAAGGACAAGGATACGATGTTTGGAATGTATGTGGATACGCCCGGCAGAGTTACTTTTGATATCGGCTACTCTGAGATCAACACATTTTCAATCATATTTGAGGATTTTGACGCCGACATCTACGTGGTTGAGGGAAGCGATATAACAGATATTGTCAGGCAGTTCAGAAAGATAATAGGTAAGAGCTATGTTCCGCCCAAGTGGGCATTTGGTTTTGGACAGTGCAGATGGAGCTACATGAGCGCCGATGAAGTCAGGGAAGTGGTTGACAGGTATGATGAGCTTGGTATGCCCATTGACAGCGTATACCTTGACATCGACTACATGGAGAGATACAAGGACTTCACGGTAGATGATGAGAGATTTCCTGATTTTGACAACTTCGTAAAAGAGATGAAGGCAAGGAACATACATCTCATACCCATTATCGATGCGGGCGTCAAGATTGAGGACGGATATGACGTCTACGAAGAGGGCGTAAAGGGAGATTTCTTTGTCAAAAAAGAAAATGGTGACCGTCTCGTTGCAGCTGTGTGGCCGGGGAAGGTGCATTTCCCGGACTTTTTGAAGGAAGATGCAAGGAAGTGGTTTGGAGATAAGTACAAGGTGCTTCTTGACAAGGGAATTGACGGCTTCTGGAATGACATGAATGAGCCTGCCATTTTCTATACAGAGGATCATCTGCAGGAAGTCTTTGACAGGATAGAGGACTACAAGGGCAAGAACCTGGATATCAGATCCTTCTTTGCCTTCAAGGACCTGGTGGGCAGTATCGACAACTACCCCGAGGACTACAAGCGCTTTTATCATGAATACAAGGGGCAACGCATCAGACATGACAAGGTCCACAACCTCTTCGGATACAACATGACAAGGGCTGCGGGCGAATCATTTGAGCGCAACGAGCCGGATAAGAGGATCCTCATGTTCTCAAGGTCATCCTACATAGGCGCCCACCGCTACGGCGGAATATGGTGCGGCGACAACAGATCCTGGTGGAGCCACATCCTGCTCAATATTCAGCAGATGCCGGCCCTTAGTATGACGGGCTTTTTGTACAGCGGCGCCGATATAGGCGGATTCAGTGCTGACACCACAGAGGATCTTCTGATGAGATGGACAGAGTTCGGAATATTCACTCCGCTTTTCAGAAATCACTCCGCAGAGGGTACAAGGAGACAGGAATACTACAGATTCACTGACAAAGATAGCTTTAAGAACATCCTCGGACTGAGGTATGCGCTCATACCCTATCTGTATTCCGAGTTTATGAAGGCTGTTAATAACTACGACATGCTCTTTAAACCGATCTGTTTTGATTATCCTGATGATGAGATGGCGCAGGATACCGAGGATCAACTCTTTGTGGGCGAGAGCATAATGGTTGCACCGATCTACAGACAGAACGCAACGGGAAGATATGTTTATCTGCCTGATACCATGAAGCTTTTGAGGTTCAGAAGCGCAAGCGACTATGACACCGAGATCATGGACAAGGGATACCACTATGTGAAGGCTGATCTCAACGAAGTCCTTGTGTTTGTCAGAAAAGGTCATGCACTTCCCCTTGCAAAGCCTGCAGTCAGGGTAGACGATATAGATTATTCCGATCTTACATATGAGTGCTTTGAGTGTGACAAAGAGGATTATGAGCTGTACTCGGACGACGGCATCAGCAGATAAAAAACTTATTTACTACTACAGATAATTTGGTATACTTTTTAGAGATAAAAACAAAGGAGTATAAGGGGTATGGAACGTTACAAGGAAGAGTTTATTGAGTTCATGGTAGACAGCAATGTCCTTAAGTTTGGTGAGTTTACATTAAAGAGCGGACGCAAGTCACCTTTTTTCATGAATGCGGGTGCATATGTCACCGGCTCACAGCTTAAGAAGCTTGGTAACTATTATGCAAGGGCTATCCATGATACCTTCGGACTGGAGTTTGATGTTCTGTTCGGACCGGCCTATAAGGGAATTCCGCTTTCAGTGGCTACATCAATTGCCATAAGTGAGCTCTACGGAAGAGAGATCAGATACTGCTCCAACAGGAAGGAGATCAAGGATCACGGCGACAAGGGGATACTCCTTGGAACTAAGTTAAGGGACGGCGACAGAGTTCTTATAATAGAAGATGTGACCACATCGGGCAAGTCCATTGAAGAGACTGTTCCAATCATTCAGGAGCAGGCCGACTGCGATATCGTTGGACTTATGGTTTCCTTAAACCGCCAGGAGAAGGGTCAGGATTCTGACATGAGCGCACTTGACGAGATCAGGGACAGATATGGATTCTCTGCTCATGCCATCGTGACAATGGACGATGTTGTATCCTACCTCTATAACAGGCCGATTGACGGAGAAGTGCTTCTTACCAAGGATATCAAGAAGTCGATAGATGAGTACTACGCAGAGTACGGCGCCAGGTAATCAGAGGCGGAATGAGACTTAAGACATAACGGAGGAACAGACCATGGAAGAACATACATACAAGGTTTTGGGAAGTACAGGTGCCCTCAATCTCACATTCGGAGTAATCTCAATTGTGGTGGGTGTTACCGCAGGAGTGCTCCTCATAATCAGCGGAGCCAAGCTTATTGGAAGCAGGAAGAATGTTTTGGTGACAGGATAAGCTTACGATGAAGATAAGGATCAAGAAATTTGAACCGGTCAGAGACCGCTATATGTTTACTGACAACAGGCACCCGGAGAAGGGTGTGATGTCGTCAATCCTAGGATGTATATCAGTAGGTGCCAATATCGCTGCCGTTGTATTTACATACAACGACGGCGGGCAGGCACAGCTTAGATATGCCGCAGCAGTTATGGTTGCGGCGTGTTTTTCTGTTGCGGGAATTATACTCGGAATAATGTCCAGATTTGAACGGGATATTTTCAAATTGTTCCCGAATCTGGGGATAATCCTCAATTCCTTATCACTTGCCTTCATCATTTTTATACTGATTCTGGGCTTCATCTGAAGCCTGTGAGAGGGCCCGGGAAGGCACTCTAAAATGTTAATAAAAAAGTAAAAATTCTATAGCACAATATTTAGTATTATGTTATGATATGACCGACTAAATATTGAAATCAGGAGGAGATCATGCCACAGGTTGGAATAGTAATGGGTAGCGATTCTGATATGCCTGTAATGAGCAAGGCTGCGGATATTCTTGAGCAGCTGGGCGTATCTTTTGATATGAGGATTATTTCAGCTCACAGAGAGCCGGATGAGTTCTTTGAATATGCAAGAACAGCAGAGGAGAAGGGCTACAAGGTCATAATCGCAGGCGCGGGGATGGCAGCACACCTTCCGGGGATGTGCGCAGCAATCTTTCCCATGCCGGTTATCGGGATTCCCATGCATACAACATCACTTGGGGGCAGAGATTCTTTATACAGTATAGTACAGATGCCATCAGGTATACCCGTGGCAACTGTTGCCATTAATGGAGGCATCAACGCAGGCCTTCTTGCAGCCAAGATCCTTGCCACTTCTGATCCTGAGCTTCTGACAAGGCTCAAGGATTATTCGGCATCTCTTAAGGACGCTGTTATAGACAAAGATAAGAAGCTTCAGGAAGTCGGATACAAGAACTACTGATAAGATAGCGTATATTAAGTCAGATAATAAACTGTGTTTATTTGAGGAGGAAGAACTGATGGCACTGGATTACAAAACAGCCGGCGTTGATATCGAGGCGGGATACAAGTCTGTGGAACTCATCAAGGGCTATGTCAAAGAGACGATGAGACCTGAGGTTCTTGGCGGGCTCGGAGGATTCTCCGGAGCTTTTTCCATGAAGGACTTTATGGACATGGAGGACCCGGTACTTTTATCCGGAACAGACGGAGTCGGGACCAAGATCAAACTTGCGTTTCTTCTTGATAAGCACGATACAATCGGAATCGATGCGGTTGCGATGTGTGTAAACGACGTTGCCTGCGCAGGCGGCGAGCCCCTCTTTTTCCTTGATTACATAGCCTGTGGCAAGAATTATCCCGAGAAGATCGCTGCGATTGTCAAGGGGGTTGCTGAGGGCTGCAAGCAGTCTGAATGTGCGCTTATAGGCGGTGAGACAGCCGAGCATCCGGGGCTTATGCCTGAGGACGACTACGATGTTGCGGGCTTTACCGTGGGAGTTGTGGACAGGAAGGACATGATCGACGGCAGCAGCATCAAGGACGGAGATCTTCTCATAGGTGTGGCTTCAAGCGGAGTTCACTCCAACGGCTTCTCTCTTGTCAGGAAGGTCTTTGATATGAACAAAGAGAGTCTTGATACATATTATGACGAACTTGGAATGACCCTTGGAGAGTGTCTTCTTACTCCCACAAGGATATACGTTAAAATGATGAAGGCCCTTAAGAGGGCCGGAATTAAGGTAAAGGGATGCAGCCACATCACCGGAGGTGGTTTCTATGAGAATGTTCCGAGAATGCTTCCCGATGGTATAAAGGCTGTTATCAGGAAGGACAGCTACGATATTCCTCCGATCTTTGGTCTCATGCAGCAGAAGGGACAGATCGAGGAAAAGATGATGTACAACACCTACAACATGGGTCTTGGAATGGTACTTGCAATTGACCCTGCAGACAGAGATGTGGCACTTGCAGTGATAGAAGCTGCCGGTGACAAGGCATGGGAAGTGGGCTATACAGAAGCCGGAGAGAAGGGTGTTGAACTGATATGAAGATCGCTGTGATGGTGTCCGGGGGAGGAACCAATCTCCAGGCTATAATAGATGGTATCAATACCAGGAGTATCACTAACACTGAGATAGTTCTCGTATACAGCAATAATCCGGGTGCCTATGCCCTTGAGAGGGCCAATAAGGCCGGGATAAAGAGCGTATGCAAGAGCCCTAAGGACTACCCTGACAGGGCAGCATTCAACGAGGCGCTCCTTGAGACTTTGAGGGAAGCATCTCCCGATCTTATAGTTCTGGCAGGATGCCTGGTGGTGATCCCTGAGATTGTTGTCAGGGAATTTGCAGGAAGGATCATCAATATCCATCCTTCACTCATCCCTTCATTTTGCGGAACAGGGTTTTACGGACTCAAGGTCCATGAGAAGGTGCTTGAGAGGGGCGCGAAGGTCTCAGGTGCAACAGTGCATTTTGTTGACGAGGGCACGGATACCGGCCCGATAATCCTTCAGAAACCTGTAATGGTGCGATCCGATGACACCCCCGAAACTCTGCAGAGGCGCATAATGGAGCAGGCAGAGTGGAAGATACTCCCCATGGCGATTGATCTTATTGCCAATAACAAGGTGAGTATAAGGAATGGCAGAGTTTGTATAGACGACTATGACAATTCTGTTCTTGAGCAGCTATAAGAAAGAGGGTAACCTATGAAAGTTTTGATTGTTGGAGGAGGCGGCCGCGAGCATGCTATTGCCGAGGCTGTATCGAGGAGTAAGAAGGTTGATAAGATTTACTGTGCTCCGGGTAACGGCGGGATAGCGCAGCTTTGTGAGTGCGTTCCCATAACTCCCATGGAGTTTGACAAACTGGTTTCGTTTGCCAAAGACAAGGAGATAGATCTTACTATTGTCGGCATGGATGATCCTTTGGTTGGCGGAATAGTGGATGCCTTTGAGGCAGAGGGACTTAGGATATTCGGCCCCAGAAAGAATGCGGCAATCCTTGAAGGCAGTAAGGCCTTTTCCAAGGATCTGATGAAGAAATACGGCATTCCAACTGCAGCATATGAGACATTCGACAATGCAGAGGATGCCCTTACATATCTCGAGAACTCCAGGTTCCCGATCGTACTTAAGGCCGACGGCCTTGCGCTTGGTAAGGGAGTTCTGATCTGTCAGAACCTTGAAGAGGCAAGAGCCGGTGTAAAAGAGATAATGCTGGACAAGAAGTTCGGCGATGCGGGAAATCACATGGTCATTGAAGAGTTCATGACAGGCCGTGAGGTTTCGGTTCTTTCTTTTGTGGACGGACATACATACAAGCTGATGTCCAGCGCTCAGGACCACAAGAGAGCAGGAGACGGTGATACGGGACTTAATACCGGAGGAATGGGCAATTTCTCTCCGAGTCCTTTCTATACAGAAGAGGTGGACAGGTTCTGCCGGGAGAATATTTACGACAAGACCGTCAAGGCCATGGCAGCAGAGGGCAGGGAGTTTAAAGGAGTCATTTTCTTTGGCCTGATGCTGACAGATGATGGCCCTAAGGTACTTGAATACAATGCAAGATTTGGTGATCCCGAAGCTCAGGTGGTGCTTCCAAGGCTCAAGACTGATATTACAGACGTCTGCAATGCCTGCATAGACGGAACGCTCTCTGAACTTAATCTTGAATTTGAAGACAAGGCGGCGGTATGCGTTGTTCTTGCTTCAGCCGGGTATCCTCTCAAATACGAGAAGGGCAAGCTCATTAAGGGGCTTGAGAACTTTAATGGTAAGGATGGTTATTACTGCTTCCATGCCGGAACAAAGCTCACTGATGAGGGCATTGTTACAAACGGAGGAAGAGTCCTGGGGATCACCGCTAAAGGGGACACTCTGAAAGAGGCAAGAGAGAAGGCTTACGAGGCAACAGAGTGGGTAGACTTCGAGAATAAATACATGCGCCATGATATTGGCAAGGCAATTGATGAGATAGTGTAAACATGAAACGGAGGAGTGAGAAATGAAAAAATTAGGAAAGAGAATTCTGACACTGAGTCTTTCGCTGATGGTTTCTGCATCTGTTTTTCTGGCAGCAGGCGTACAGTCTTATGCGTATACAGAGACCACAGGAACAGTATCAACAGACAATGTCAAGGTGAGATCATCAGCCAGCACCACTGCATCTCAGGTTTCCAGCCTTACGAACGGAGACAAGGTGGACATCGTTGATGAGGCAACAGATGCATCAGGCTATACCTGGTATAAGATCAGGGTCAACAAAAGTGAGTTCGGATATGTGAGGAGCGATCTTGTCACAAAGGCAGGAGGAAATTCATCATCCACAACAACTTCGAACACAACCCAGTCCAATGCAGCAGCTGCTTCACTTCCTGCAACTACTGCCACAGCAACAGAGGAGAGAACCGCTAACATAACCGAGGACAGCGTCAATGTCCGTGAGGGTGCAGGCACAGCATACAACTCTGTTGGCAAGGTCAAGAAGGGCGACACGGTGACAGTTACAGGTGAGGCAACAGGAACAGACAACAAGACCTGGTATCAGGTAACATTCGGAAACGGCAAACAGGGCTACATCAGAAGTGACCTTCTTCAGCTTGGAGAGGCAGTGGCATCAGAAGGCGGCGAAGGCTCAGAGGGAGCAGAGGCTTCCGAGGGAGAAGGCGAGAGCTCTGAAGAACAGGAAGAAGAATCTTCCGAATCAGAGGGTGGCGCAGCAGTTACAAGCGAAGCAGGCGACGGAAACTTCTCTCTTGTATATCTTCCTGATGAGGAAGGAAACGGAGTGTGGTACCTCTATGACAACGTAGAAGGCTACAGAGTTAAGGTTAATGAGCTCATCGATGCAGCCAAGAGCAGCGATGAAGTCAACAAGCTCATAAAGAGGAGCAACAACTACAAGACAATTCTTGTGATCCTCGCAGTAGTTATTGCAGCACTTGTTATAGGTCTTATCATCATGGCTCTCAAACTCAGGGATTCACTCTATTATGAGGAAGAAGAGGAAGAAGAGTATGACCGCTATGCACAGCCCAGAAGGAGGGCAAGGCAGGACGACGAGGACGAGGAGGAACAGCATCCCCGCACAGTAAGACCTGCAGCTGCTGAATCAAGAACAGTAAGACCTGCAAGGAACGAGGAAGAAAGACCTGCAAGACCTGCAAGGCCCGCAAGAAGAGAGGAAGAGGATGGCGCTCAGCCTCAGAGACCAAGGAGAGCTGCAGCAGATCACGTTGAAGAGAGACCTGTAAGAAGAACTCAGGAAGAGAGAGCTGTAAGACCTCAGAGAAGAGCAGAGGCAGATGATGACCACGCTCAGAGGAAACCTGTTTACAGAGATCAGCAGGAGGCATCAAGACCTAGAGAAGAGGCAAGGCGTAAGCCCAAGAATTTCATCGGTGATGAAGATGATTTTGAGTTTGAGTTCCTTGATCTTGATGAGGATAAATAATTTTATATACGAACTGCCATCGGCGTTGTCCGGTGGCAGTTTTCTTTTGCCATATTATGGCTGCAGAATTCAGAAAGTTTTAATATTCGTCAGAAAAAATATGATATTCCACATGTTATACTTTACTTGGATATTTTTTCAAAATTAATTGCCATACGATTTGAAAGCTCGTATAAACATATAACAAAGTTGCACCTCAGGAGGAAATGATCATGAGTAAGGATAAAAATAAAGATATAAAAGAGGAAACAGTCAATATGGATAAGAAGCTTGTTGATGCAAAGCTTGGAAAAGAGGAACTTGAAAAGATTGCAGGAGGCGGCATGGGACGGCCTATTATGAAAGGACTCAGCTCGGTGGCTGGTGCTGCTCCCACAAATTGATCTGTGAAGATCATCCGTTGGAGGTGACAGAATGCTGAAGTACCGGTCCTTGAGGCGGAAAGCATTTTCACTCATTCTTTTAGCCTCGGTTATTTTGCTTTTCGTCATATCCGTGATAAATACAATAATGTTTACAATAAGCACCTTGCAGGGCTATAAGAGAGAGACGGCACATGATATGGAATATGCGGTCTCTCTTATTGACGCGGATTATCTTGAAAAGATGTATTTAAGTGTCCGCAAGGTCTATGAGAGCATTCCGGATGACATCAAGGAGAATCCCTATTCAGATGAATACATTAACAGGCTGCAGGGATTTATTGATGACGACTTCTGGAAAGCAAGAGAAGTGCTGGTAAAGTGTACGGAAAAGACGGAACTGGACGGTATAAGTCTGATATTTACGGATGAATTAAATGACAGGGTCATATTTGTCGTTGACGGCTATGAAATGGAGAATGCCTTCGTGCCGGGACAGTGGATATCCAGTGATCTGGCTGCTATCGATACCCCGGAGATGATTCGTGATATTGTTGCATCGGATACTCTTTTATATCTGGATTTCGGTGAAGCAAACGGATGGGTTGCCACCAACTATACCGAGGTGTATGACCGATCCGGGAATCTTATGGGATATGCTTCCAGCGATATCAACATAACGGATTTTATCAGGCTGATGTTCCGCAGCATAGTCGTATACTCTGTGATTCTTATTATAGTACTCGTGCTCTCGTCCTCCCTCATATCCAGAGACCTTGAAAAAAAGCTGATCGTGCCTATCAAAACTCTGGCAAGGACTGCCCAGGAATATACAAGCAGAGATAAGACAGAAGAAGAGGCACTGCCTGAGGTGGGCTATTTTGATTCCCTCTCACTTAACACAGGCGATGAGATAGAGACGCTCTGGGTAAGCCTTTCCAATATGGAGAGGGACATTAATGCGACTATG
The DNA here is from genome assembly GCA_946546925.1 of uncultured Butyrivibrio sp. Taxonomy (GTDB): domain Bacteria; phylum Bacillota; class Clostridia; order Lachnospirales; family Lachnospiraceae; genus Butyrivibrio. The sequence goes on along the minus strand of CAMNOS010000023.1, from coordinate 13,020 downwards.
CGCAGGATAAGGCGTCTGGCTTCCGAGAAGCAGAAAGCAGAAGCTGAGCTGTCAGTTGCGAAGGGCATTCAGGAGGGAATGCTCAAGGATAAGTTCCCTGCTTTTCCGGGGCGGGGTGAATTTGATATCTATGCGTTCATGCGCCCTGCCAAAGAAGTGGGCGGAGATCTGTATGACTACTTTCTGATAGACAATGATCACCTGTGTATGGTGATTGGTGATGTATCCGGCAAGGGAGTTCCCGCTGCGATGTTTATGGCTGTTGCAATAACTGTCATCAAGAACATAGCACTGCCCGGAAAGAGCATCTCAGAGATAATGAAGGAAGTTAATAACCAGCTCACAGAGAACAACAAGGAGTCTCTGTTTTTGACGCTGTGGCTGGGAATCTATACAATTTCCGACAGAAAGCTTGTTTTCGGAAATGCAGGTCATGAGGACCCTGCATTCTACAGAGCATCAGAGGATTCCTACACACTCCATGTAAGTGATCATGATATCCCCATGGGTATAATGGAGAACACTGAGTATTCAATGGAAGAAATTACACTTGCTCCGGGTGACAAGATCTTTTTATATACCGACGGAGTCCCGGAGGCCACAAGGGCAGATGATTGTCTCTATGGCACAGAGAGGATGCTTAAGTGCCTGAACAGCAATACTAATCTTGCGGGGAAAGATACAATAGAGGCCATCAGGAAGGATACGGAAGAGTTTATTGAAGGGGCCGATCAGTTTGATGATATGACCATGCTGAGTTTCGAAGTCAGGTAGAAGCAAAAAACTGTAATATATGTTATACTAAACGTGGCACAATTAAGAGCCAGGGAAATATAGCATATTGCGGGACGAGGTAATAAATCTATGATCATTGAGATTGATTTTAACAGCGATGAGGCCATATATGTGCAGCTGTGCAATCAGATCATTCTGGGAATTGCCACTTCTCAGTTCAGGGAGGGAGAGCAGCTTCCGAGCGTGCGGCAGCTGGCTGACACAATCGGGATCAACATGCACACTGTCAATAAGGCCTATTCTATCCTGCAACAGGACGGCTTTGTCAAGATCGACAGGCGGCGCGGGGCTGTCATAGCAATTGACATCAACAAGCTTAAGGCCCTTGGCGAAGCCCAGAATGAGCTTTCGGTTGTGATCGCCAGAGCGCTGTGCAAAGGGATCGGAAGGGCGGATATACATGCTCTTGTGGATAAGATCTATGACCGCTACGAAGGCTGACAGGAAGAGAATACATTAACCGGAAAGGAAGAAGGATGGAATCAAAGTTTACACTTATGGCAAGTGAGGTATTAAAGCTTGCCAAGAGAACAGCAAGGTCACTTAAACTCAACTATGTCGGGACCGAGCATCTCTTAATGGGACTTATTCTGGAGGACGGATGCGTTGCTTCAAGAATACTTATAGATAACGGAATAGACGAGAATCGAATGATGGACATGATAAGGGATCTGATCGTGCCGGACAGCACCGTCAGGACCCTTGACAGGGACGGCTTTTCTCCCAGGGCTGAGAAGGTCCTTGAGGAGGCTCACAAGATGGCTGAGCGCTTTCATGCCGACAAGACGGGAACCGAGCACATATTGCTTGCCCTTATCAAGGAAGGTGAGAATGTTGCCGTGAGGCTTATCAGTACCCTCAATGTTCCTGTGCAGAAGATATACGCTGAGACTCTTGCTGCTATGGGAGAAGATCCAAATCTTGTCAGAGAGGACCTTGGCAAGAAGTCTGCAGGAACTTCCAAGTCCGGCAAGAAGCCCGGGATCCTTGCCCAATACAGCAGGGATATGACTGCCCTTGCACAGGAAAACAAACTTGACCCTGTCATCGGAAGAGAGAGGGAGATCAAGAGGGTGATCCAGATACTCTCAAGAAGGACCAAGAACAATCCATGCCTTATAGGTGAGCCCGGTGTCGGCAAGACTGCTGTTGTGGAGGGGCTGGCCCAGAGGATAGCATCGGGAGATGTTCCTCTTACGGTGCAGAACAAGAGACTTATGACTCTGGATCTTTCGGGCATGATCGCAGGCTCCAAGTACAGAGGGGAGTTTGAGGAGAGGATCAAGAAAGTCATCAAGGAAGTTGCCGATGACGGCAACATAATCCTGTTTGTGGATGAGATGCATACCCTGATCGGTGCCGGCGGCGCTGAGGGTGCAATAGATGCTTCCAATATATTAAAGCCCTCCCTTGCAAGGGGCGAGATCCAGATGATAGGCGCAACAACGATCAGCGAGTACCGCAAATATGTGGAAAAGGACGCCGCCCTGGAGAGACGTTTCCAGCCGGTGAGTGTTGATGAGCCAACCAAAGAGGAAGCTATGGAAATCCTTTCGGGTATCGTTGGCAAATATGAGGATCACCACAAAGTCACAGTCACGCCGGAGGCTTTAAAGGCAGCAGTTGACCTCTCGGAGAGATATATCAATGACAGGAATCTTCCCGACAAGGCGATAGACCTTATCGATGAAGCAGCATCTGCTGTAAGGCTGCGGACTATGGGCGTATCACCCAAGGTCAGGGAGATGGAGAAACAGATCTCAGAACTTGACCTCAAGATAGAAGATGCACTCAAAAACTCCGACTTTAATCAGGCGGGAGTGCTCAATAAGGAGCAGAGCGCACTTATTGCCAAACTCCAGAGAGTTAAAAATTCAGAGAAAAAGAAACAGAACACAACTGCTTATTCCGTAACGGAGAATGACATCGCGGAAGTCGTTGCGCAGTGGACGAGAATTCCTGTCAAGAAGATCGCCGAGAAGGAATCGGAGAAGCTTCTTAAGCTGGAGTCAATCCTTCACAAGAGAGTTATAGGACAGGACGATGCCGTCAAGGCAGTTTCCAAAGCTATCAGAAGAGGAAGAGTGGGCCTTCAGGATCCTAACAGACCTATAGGATCATTTCTTTTCCTCGGCCCCACAGGTGTGGGCAAGACAGAGCTCTCCAAGGCTCTCGCAGAAGCCATGTTCGGAGATGAGAATGCTCTTATCAGAGTTGATATGTCGGAGTATATGGAAGGTCATTCCGTTTCCAAGATGATCGGTTCACCGCCCGGATATGTGGGCTATGACGAGGGCGGCCAGCTCTCGGAGAAGGTAAGACGCCATCCGTATTCGGTTATCCTGTTTGATGAGATAGAGAAGGCTCATCCTGATATATTCAATGTGCTCTTACAGGTCCTCGACGACGGACACATAACCGATGCCAAGGGAAGAAAGGTCAGCTTTAAGAACACTATCCTCATCATGACTTCCAATGTGGGGGCACAGAGGATTGTGGATCCCAAGAAGCTAGGCTTTGGTGCGGGAGCCGACGCCAAGAGAGACTATGAGGATATGAAGTCGGGAGTTATGGAAGAGGTCAAGAAGCTCTTTAAGCCTGAGTTCATCAACCGTATAGATGAGATAATGGTATTCCACACCCTCACAGAGAAGGAGATGATGGACATCGTCACACTCCTGTCACAGAACCTGTCAAAGAGATGCAAGACGCAGATGAATATCAACCTCACGATTTCACCTGCGGTCAAGAAGTATCTCGTGACGAAGCACTCTGATGCCAAGATGGGAGCAAGACCTCTTAAGAGAGCCATACAGCAGACCATAGAGGATGCCATGGCTGAAGAGCTTCTCAAGGGCAATATTAAAGCGGGTATGGACGTGACCGTATCCCTTAAGAATGACAAGATAATATTTGTGGGCAAGGATGGGGCAGATTCCTCTGTCAAGAAGGTCTCTGTTAAGACCACCAGGCCCCGTAAAGCTGCAACTGTCAAAAAAGCTGTCTCCACACGAAAACCCGGGAAAAGAGTATGAACAGACGCCGCAGTTTAAGTATTGACAAGGTGCTGTATAATGCGGTTTTTGCTGTGATAGTCCTTTTAACAGTACTGTATGTTGTGTTGTTTACGGATTTTTTCTTCAGTGATTACCGTGAAGATCTTCGCAGTTTTTCTGATAACTGGAAGATCTCTGAGGGACAATGGGTCAATCTTGACAAGATAGATGTCAGTGACTTTGGCGGCCGCATAGAGCTGTCAAAGCCGCTTCCCTCCAGTACCACAGACGCAGATTCACTTTGCTTTGAATCGTCTAACGTCAATCTCAAGGTAAGCCTTGGAGACAAGGAAATCTACAGTTTTAATTCCAAAGAAAACCTGACCGGTATGGGATATGGACATACCTTTCATGAAGTCGGCCTGTCAGCGGTATCTGCGGGAAAAGAGCTGACGCTTGTTTACGAGAGCTGTGGAAAAACTATAAACAAGGGCTCAATAACGGGAGTTTACCTTGGACCTGCGGCGAATTACATGCATATGAACGTCATACATAGGGCCGTTCAGTTCATACTGACGCTGTCCATAATCTTTTTTGGCGTTCTGATAATCATTATCTATATAATGATCCCTGACAAAGACGAGATGCCTTTTGATATCGGCAAACTGGGTGAGGGGTCATTTCTCATTGGTCTGTGGCTTTTGTCCGGTGCCGGTATGCTTCAGCTTCTTCTTGGAAACGTTTATGTGTGGCGGATTCTCAGCTGCGTGACATTGATCCTCAGTGGTTTTCCTTTTATTTCGTTCTTTAATTCAATGACCAGAACAAGGCGCCAGATATTTGAGGTCCTTGCTTTTTCTATTACACTTCTTCTGGAATTCTCAATCATCCTTATAAGGTATATTCCCAGAATCGACATGATGAGAAGCCTCGGTATTTACGAGGGCTTAATGGCAGTTTTGTTCTTTATCACGGTTCTTGTGATACTTCTTGATAATTACTACCACTGCAAGAGCCACTTTATCCCCGTTGAGTATAAAAGCATATATGTGGGGCTGTTCATCGTGATAATCAGTGCAACTGCCGAGTTCCTTCTGTCCTACACGCATATCGGAACAGGGTATCTTTTCGGTACGGTCATGAGAATCGGAATGCTTCTGTTCATGAATATTGTAATGTACGAATTCTCGAAGTGGTGGGTGAAGAGCCAGGCTATAGCCGACAGGGACAGATTTGTCAACAACACCCTGAAATTTGCGGCTTATTCCAAGAATCCCGACGAGAGCGTCAAGCTCATGCTTGAATATATCGGAAGAGAAACAGATGCCAAGAGAGCTTATATCTATGAGGATATTGGGAAAGGCAAGATGCAGAATACCTATGAATGGTTTGCTGAAGGATCGGATCCCATGTCAAAAGAGCTGTCTGTTCTTTACTCAAACAAGGACATCTTTAAGGCTGAAGATGTGCCGAAAGGCACTACCGAGGGGCATATGCTTGTATATGAACCCGAGGAGATAAGGGCTATATCTCCGGGGCTCTATGACAGGATGAAGAAATATTCAATTAAGACAGTTGCCATCGGACCTCTTCGAACTGATAAAGCAATGCTTGGCTTCTGGACAGTTGAGGATGTTCAGGGAGAAAAGCTTGAGGAGCTTGGAGCGGCGATGGATGTGATTTCCTATTTCTTTGTGCAGTCAATAAACCAGCGCAAAGAGCAGGAAAGAATGCTCTACTACAGCTATCATGATCCCTTGTCCGGCGCACAGAACAGAAGCGCCCTCAGGCAGTTTACCACTGAAAGGCTCGATCTTACCCAGCCTTTCGGATATCTTCTTTGCGAGATCAGGGGGCTTAGGGAGATCAATAACATTCTCGGACAGGACGACGGAGACAGGGCGGTAAAAGAGACAGCGCAGTGCCTTATCGAGATATTTGGAGACAGAAATGTCTTCCGTCTTTCAGGCAATGAATTCGCTGCATTTGGCTTTGAGAGCGATGAGACTTTCTTTGACAACGATGTGGAGATGGCCAGAAGAAAGCTCGAAAGTATCAGCTGCGACGCAGTGGTCGCATCAGTGTTCTGCACCAACGGGACCAGCAATCTCAACAATGTAACCGGTTATGTTTACAACCTCCTTAAGAAAAGAGAGAACTGACTTTGAGAGATAAGACAAAAGATACCATCAAGATACATAACACTGCACTTGGCGTTATTACCGTTGCTGCGCTGGGGGCGGTCATAGAGAATGTCACAATGGGGTGGGAAATGTGGGTTCCGCCGCTGATCCTGGTCGGTATTGTCGCAGCCTGGTGGATGCACATTACACAGTACAGCAGTATCAAATCCAGAGAGAATTACTTTATCATCTACTCGATGGTGATGGCTTTTTATCATGGGATCCACAGATCCAGCTTTTTTGATGTGGTTGTGATCTCTGTTCTTATTATGTCCATGGCGGCTCTTGTCGGAAGAATAGTCTATATGAGGATTGTTCTGGCTGAGTTTTTCCTTCTTATGTTTTTCCAGATCACGGCAGCGGCAAGATATGGAACTCTTTCCTTTGACGCCCTTGAGGTGTCGAGGATCCTGCTCCATATAATGGCTGAACTTGGAGTATATGTTGTCCTTAAGACGCTGATGGAAAAGATATCTTCTTACAACCGGGAGATAGAAAAACTTGAGGCTGAGGAGAAAAAGTCCGACCATGATATGGAGGACTTCCTCGTCAATCTCTCCCATGAGCTCAGAACTCCCGTCAATGTCATAAACGGACTATCAAATCTTCTCCTTGGAAAGCAGGAGAGCAGCGACATAAAAGCCATACGCAATGCGGGACAGAGGCTCTTTCATCAGATCGAGGATATTCAGGATTACAGTGAGATACAAAGAAATGAAGTCATACTGGAAACAGACCGGTATATGATCACGTCTCTTTTAAATGACATACTTGCCAATCACTGTTCGGAAGACAAAAAACCGGAGCAGGAGTTTATCGTTGCCCTCGACCCTGAGGTGCCTGCAGTGCTCAAAGGTGATGGCAGGAAGATAACCAAGATAATTGAGCATCTTCTGGACAACGCCTTCAAGTTCACCAAGTTCGGCGGCGTGCTGCTCAAAGTTACTGCCTTCAAAAAAGATTACGGAGTGAACCTCATAATTGAGGTATCGGACACCGGTGTGGGCATGACCGAAAAGGATATAGAGGGTGTTTCAAAGGGAATCTATCAGGCAGATAAAAAGAGAGACAGAAGTACCGGAGGTGTCGGACTGGGGCTTAGTGTGGTCTATGGACTTGTCCGCAGTATGGGCGGATTTGTGAAGATCGAGAGCAGGAAAAACAAAGGCACAACGGTCAGAGTCAGCGTTTCACAGGAAGTCATAGATCCCGCACCCTGCATGTCGGTTGACAGCGAAAAATTCATCAACGTGGTATTCTACGATATTCCTGAGGGTCAGGAGTGGTCTGTCGTTGAGGAAATGCATAAGGAATTTGCCGGCAATCTGGCGAAGGGACTCAGGATCAATCTGTATTTTGCCTTTTCCAAAAGCGAACTGGAGAGGATCATCTCTAAGGGCAGCGTGACACATGTGTTTATGGGAGTCCTGGAGTACTGCAGGGATACCGAGTATGCCGAGAGTCTGCCTGACATGGGAATAGTTGCATCCGTTATTGCGCCGGAAGGCTTTGCTCTTTTGCCTGACAGCAGCATGGTATTGGCATATAAGCCGTTATACAGCCTGCAGGTGGTACAGATAATAAACGGAAATCTAGGCTCTGCCTTGGTATACAGCGATGAAAACAAGACAAGGCCCGTACTTGACGGAGTAAGAGCACTTGTAGTTGACGATGAGCCCATGAATCTTGTTGTGGCCAGGGGACTCTTCAGGGAGTACAACATGGTGATAGACACGGCGCAGAGTGGACAGGAGGCTATAGACAAATTTACCGCCGAGGACTTTGATATCATTTTCATGGACCACATGATGCCTGAGATGGATGGTGTGGAGAGCATGAAGAGGATCAGAAATATTTCGGAGCAGCAGGGCAGGACCGTCAGGATAGTTGCCCTTACCGCCAATGCTGTAAGCGGTGCAAGGGAGATGTTTTTGAAGGTTGGCTTTGACGGCTTTATCGCCAAGCCTATCATCATAAGTGAGTTTGAAAGAGTAATGAATCGCATCATGTCGGATGGAAAGATTAATAAAAAGCGAGGTATAAAGTGATCCGTAGATTTATAAAAAGCACTGTGGATATGCTCAAAGACCCTTCTGTCAGTTTCAAGGAGAGGGAGTTCATACTGCTCACCATGGTCATGGAGCCCGTTATGATAATGGGCCTTGCCGGAGATATCTTTTATGGCGAAAACCCTGTTGAGATTATGGCGCTTACCTTCACTGTTCTTGTTGTGCCCATAATCACAATTATCTCCATAAGTAAGAACAGGGTGTATCTTGCAGTGAGGATCATTGTATTAAGCCTTGTGGTGATCCTGATGCCCATTCTCTTTTATTTTGGAGGCGGTCTCTACGGAGGCGGGATACTATGGATGATATTTGCCTACCTGTATACGGGACTTATTCTCAGCGGCATGTGGAAACCGCTCATGCTGATACTTCTGACCATCGAGTCGGCAATTTTTTATCTGCACGACTATTTTTATCCCGAGCTGATTTACCAGCATAACAATGAAGTATTTCATCTTGATTCCTTCCTGGCACTGGTGATGGTCGGATCCGTGTGCTGCATTATGGTGTGGTTTGTTGAATGGCTTTTGAGGGAAGAAAACAAGAAGGCACAGGAAGAAGCCAGGAAGTTTGAGGAACTCAACAAATCAAGGAGCCGGTTCTTTTCCAATATGAGCCATGAGATCAGGACTCCAATCAATTCCATCCTTGGCCTCAATGAGATCATACTTCGCCAGGAGGACGCCTCCGATGAGATCAGGAAGGATGCGGCCAATATTCAGGGAGCAGGTAAGATGCTGCTCGCCCTGGTCAATGACATCCTTGATGTATCCAAGATCGAAGCCGGGAAAATGGACATCATTCCGGTGAACTACAGCGTCTCATCCATGCTCTCTGAGATCGTCAATATGATCTGGATGAGAGCTGAGCAGAAGGGGCTGGAGTTTAAGGTCGAGGTGGATCCCACAATTCCCAGTGAGCTTTTTGGCGATGAGATGCGCATCAAGCAGATTCTCGTAAACCTTTTGAACAACGCAGTCAAGTATACCAAAGAGGGCAGCATAACGCTCCATATTGAAAAAGAAGATGCGCAGGACGACAACGTCAGGCTCCTTTTCTCCGTCACTGACACAGGTATGGGTATAAAGCAGGACTCACTTCCGTATCTGTTTGATGCTTTTTTGAGGGTTGATGAGGAGAAAAACAGACGGATCGAGGGCACGGGCCTTGGACTTTCAATCGTCAAACAGCTGGTTGATCTTATGGGTGGAGACATTGCGGTCAACAGCGTCTATACCCAGGGGTCAACATTTACGGTATCGCTGTGGCAGAAGGTGACAAACCCCATTGCTGTGGGCGATATCAATATCACAAGCAGCGGAAGCCTGGATGAGAGAAGAAGATATCAGGCGGGATTTACCGCGCCGGAGGCAAGGCTTCTTATTGTCGATGACAATGAGATGAATCTGGAGGTGGAGAAAAAGCTTATCGCCGGGACCGGGATAGCTGTGGATACGGCGTTAAGCGGTGAGATGGCTCTATCCATGACCACACAGGCCCGCTATGACATAATACTGATGGACCATCTGATGCCGCAGATGGACGGCATTGAGTGCATGCAGCACATAAGAAAGCAGGTCGGAGGACTCAATAACCACGCTCCGATCATTGCGCTTACGGCCAATGCAGGCAGTGAGAATATGCAGCTGTACATGTCAAGCGGATTTGACGGCTATCTCCTCAAACCTGTGTCGGGGCAGCAGCTTGAGGAGATTCTTCTGACCCACATACCCCAGTCCAAGGTCGCCATGGCGGAAGATACATCCGCGAATGCTTCCAAGCTGAGCACCTCCGGGGGATACAGCAAAAAGATACCTGTCATCATAACAACCAGCAGCATGTGTGATCTTCCTGTAAGAATCCTCGACAAGCTCCAGATAGATGTTATTCCCTTCAAGATACATGCTGGGGAAAGAGAGTACTATGACGGTATCGAGGCTGGTTCCGATGAGATCATAAGATATATGAAGGCTGGCAAGATTTTTGAATCTGAGCCTCCGACTGTGGATGAGTTTGAATTCTTTTTTGCAAAAGAACTAAGGAAAGCCCATCAGCTCATATATATAACCATTGCTTCGGGAATAAGCAGGGAGTATGAGAGAGCCAAAGAAGCTGCAAAGGCCTACGGAAATGTGTTTGTATTCAACTCGGGTGTCAATTCCAGTTCAGTAGGAATGCTGGCACTTCTTGCCAATTCAATGGCGACCCAGGGCATGACGCCAGGCAATATAATCAGTGAGCTTGGCAGACTTAAGAAGAATGTGCACTGCAGCTTTATGGCAAGTGATCCGGCAGTGCTCATGCGAAGAGGCTATGTGAGCAAAACTTTTTGTAATTTCATGACTTCTATCGGTCTTAAGCCCTTTGTGGGGATGGTCAATGATACGTTTAAAGTTGATTCGCTCCACATGGGAGACAGCAGAAGCTGCTTTGACAAATATGTTAAATATGCAATTCCCAGGTGGTCGCGACCCGATCCTGAGCTCTTGTTCATCACGTATTCAGACATATCTGAGAATGACCTTGAGTTCATAGAAGAGAAGGTTAGAAACAGATCGGGGGTTGAGAAGATAATCTTTCAGAAGGCAACCGCAGCTCTGTCTCTAAGCTGCGGATCGGGAGCTTTCGGAGTCATGTATATGGAGAAAGGTGATGCACCTTATAACTTCTCCAAGATGATAGACGGCTATGACGAGGAACTTCCTGAGCCCAATTACGGATCGGAATATGAAAACGTATCGGGCGAAAGCCTGATGAGTAAGAGAGCCATGGATATTGAGACAAACCGGGACGATACCGATGGTGACACGGACAGCTCTTTTGAAGACAAGTGGTATGGACATATTGAGGGAATCAATCCGGCCGTTGCCATCACCAACAGCGGGTCTGAAGATGCGTTCCTCAGTGTCCTTAAGATATTCTATGATTCCATTGACCAGAAAAAGGATGAGATCTGCGGCTATTTTAATGACAGAAACTACGGCGATTACACGATCAAAGTGCACGCCTTAAAGAGCTCTGCAAGGCTTGTCGGGGCTGTGGAACTGGCAAAGGATGCTGAAGCTCTTGAGATGGCGGGGAAGTCCTCGGATACGGGCTATATTGTGGAGCATCACGGGGAGATAATCCGCAAGTTGGAAGAACTCAAAGGAAGACTCTCAGATTCGTTTGAAAACATGGAAGATGATAAAGCGGATATGGAAAGTGAAGACGATGCATCACTGTTGGGCGCGGCGGATCAGAACTTTGATGAACTTATGATAAACGGAATGTATGAGGCCATTACCCTTGGAGTAAAAGACAGGAATGATAAGATCCTCAGGGGGACGTTCCTTGAGATGGCAGATTACTCCTTCCCTGAGGAACATCAGAAGATATTCCTTGATCTGAAGGAGCACTTTGAGAGCGGAGATTATGCCGGAATGGAGGAGATACTCTCATCCCGGCAGCAGTAAGATAAGTTGTTCAGAAGGCGTTTTATTGGTCTCAGATAAGCTTCATGGCATCTGAAACTGATGAAACGCCTATGATCTCGATATCTTTGGCGGTGGATTTAAGCTTTTTTTCAAGAGCCTTTGGCACGATGCAGGTTGTAAAGCCAAGCTTTGCAGCCTCCTGAACCCTGGCCTGCGCCATGTTGACTGAGCGGACCTCTCCTGAGAGGCCCACTTCCCCGAAGGCTACGATGCCGTCGCCGATGGGCTTGTTCTTAAAACTTGAAATCAGAGCAAGACATATGCCAAGGTCAAGGGAGGGCTCAGCAACCTTCATACCGCCTGCGAGATTGACGTAGGCGTCGTATTCTCCCATCTGAAGGCCGATCCTCTTTTCAAGGACTGCCATGAGGAGATTGACTCTGTTGAAATCTGTGCCGTTGGCCTGGCGTCTTGGAAAACCAAAGTTGGTTCTTGTGACCAGTGCCTGAACCTCTATGAGGATCGGCCTTGTGCCCTCAACAGAGCAGGTGACAATAGATCCGCTGGCACCTTCCGGTCTTCCGTCCAGCATGAACTCAGAAGGGTTCGTCACTTCCACAAGCCCTTTTTCCTGCATCTCGAAGACACCGATCTCGTTGGTTGAGCCGAAGCGGTTCTTGACTGCCCTGAGTATCCTGTATGAGGCGTGTCTGTCTCCCTCAAAGTAGAGAACCGTGTCTACCATGTGCTCAAGTACTCTGGGGCCTGCAACCTGGCCCTCCTTGGTGACATGTCCGACTATGAATATGGATATACCAAGGCTCTTGGCTATCCTGAGAAGTACTGACGTCGATTCTCTTACCTGAGAGACTGATCCGGGTGCAGATGAGACCGACTCATTGTACATTGTCTGGATGGAGTCGATGACAACAACTAAAGGCTTTGTGGTCTCTATGATCTCTTCTATAGTACTCAGGTTCGTCTCGCACATGAACTTCAGCTTGTCGTTAAAGCTCCCGATCCTTCCTGCGCGGAGCTTGATCTGTTGCAGCGATTCCTCGCCTGATATATAAAGAACATCCCGCTTATCAGATGAGATATTCCCTGCAACCTGCAAAAGAATAGTGGACTTACCTATACCGGGATCGCCGCCCACAAGTATAAGAGATCCCTTCACAAGTCCGCCGCCCAGTACCCTGTTGAGCTCGCCTATGTGGGTGTCATAACGGTCCTCTTCATTCATTTCTATTTCTGAGAGGGCCTTTGGCAGCGACAATGCGCGTCCGGGGGTCCCTGAAGCTGAGATTCCCTTGGACGGTGTGGCTTTTGGGCGAACGGTCTCCTCAACAAATGTATTCCACTGCCTGCAGCCGGGGCACTGTCCCATCCATTTGGATGATTCATAGCCGCAGCTCTGGCAGAAAAAAACGGTCTTGATCTTAGTAGCCATAGATGCCTCCGATGTCATATGAATGATACACTACTGATATGATATACGGATTGCTCCGCGCTGCGCGCTCTCGCAATCCTTCGAGTCATTCGGAAACCGCGGGGCCCCTGC